>CAMLYM010000017.1 GCA_946491705.1 uncultured Clostridia bacterium | reverse complement strand
AGTATATTTCAATGTTGTTTTAAATTACTGCCTTATGTGGCGTTAGCATTTGGAAACCCCTGTTTTGGAGGGAAGCCGGTGCGACCCGCAAAATCGCGGCTGCACCCCCCCTTCACTCCAAAACGCAATCAGGCGGCATAGGCCAGCCCGTCCCCGGTGCTGATCTATGCCGCCTACTTGCCTGTATGGGCGCTTACTGTATCGCCCATATTAACCGTTCTAATTTATCACTTCTGTATGTATGGTTGTGTGGATTGGGAACGGTTTGGTCTGCAAAAGAAGAAAGATGCACCGTCACCTGCCCGTCCGCCTCCACTATAATGGCGTCCACCGTTTCTCTAAGCAGGGCGTTGGTCAGGGTTTCCCCCCGAAGGAGCAGGGCGGGCGCAAAGGCGGAAAGGGGAGGGGTTTCCTCTCCTTGGGGACATGCTGCCAAGCGCTGGTTCACTTTGGCAAGCTCCTCCTGGACCCGGGCGAGCTTGTCTCTGAGCTCTTCCATTTCAATTAAGTCGTTTTCGTATAAGGTAAGGAGTTTTTCCCGGCTGCGCGCGAGCCGCGTTGCTTCCCTTTGCTCCGCTTCCCGGTCCATCCCTCCCGAACCGCTTGCACAAAGCCGGAGATACTCCTGCCGGATGCGTTCTGCCGTGCCCGGGACGGCTTGCAGAAAGGAAAGAAGGTAGCCCGCAATCCCCTGCAAAAGCGCTCCTTCGTCCACTGCGGCGGTGTTCGGGCAGCTTTTTGCCCCGTCGCCGTTTCGTTTGGCGCAGACCCAGCGTACATAGGTGTTCTGATAGGTGCGGCTTAAGCGCCGGAAGGACCGGCCGCACACCCCGCAGGTGAGCAGTGTGCTCAAGGGATGGGCGCTGTTTTGCCGCCGCCCCGCCTCCAGCTGCCTCGCCCGCCGCCCGGCCGCCGCCTTCTGGGCCAGGAGAAAGACCTCGTCCTCCACAATGCGAAGCTTCGGACGATCGGCCACCAACCACTCGGCCGGGTCCCGGCCCCGCCGCTGGCCGGTGAGAAAATCGGCCACCTCCTCCTTGCCGTTTAGCACCCGCCCGGTGTATAAGGGGTTTTTCAGAATCCGGGACACGGCCGTTTGGCTGAAGGCGCAGCCCCGCTTGGTGCGGGCCCCCTGGGCGTTGAGCAAAGCCGCAATTCTTCCCGCGCCGTACCCTTCCTGGGTGTACAGAGAAAAAATGCGCCGTACCACCGCGGCCTCGGCCGGGTTGACTGCCAGATCAAAATACTCCCCGTTTTTCTTGTCGTAGCCGTAAACCAGGTTCGGTACCCGTCCTTTCTCCGCGTTGAGCCGCTTACCGAACTTGACACGCTTGGAGGTGTTCGCACTTTCCTCCTGGGCCAGCGCCCCGAACACCGTCAGAACAAACTCGGAGTTGCCCAGTACCGTCTGGCTGGAAGTCAGGAAAAACGTGTCGATCCCCATGGCTTTGAGGGCCCGCGTGCTTTGCAGCAGATCCACCGTGTTGCGGGCGAAGCGGCTGATGTCCTTGACCGCCACCAGGTCGAAGGCTCCCGTCTTCGCGTCCTGCAGCAAACGCAGAAACGCCCGCCGGTTTTTGGTTTTCGTACCGGAAATTCCTTCGTCCGCATAGATGTCCACTAGGGTATGCCCGTTTTTGCGGGCGAATTCTTCAAAAAACGCCTTCTGCGCCTGCAGGCTGTTGAGCTGGTCCTCCTTATCGGTGGAAACCCGGCAGTATGCGGCCACGCGCATGTCATCCCCCTCCCTTCGCTTAAGTACGGAGACAGCAGTCTCTGGGACATGCCTATGCGCTGCCCGGTCCGGTTATGTAGGACAGGCGAAAGCCCTGCGAAAGAGCGGACGCTGGTGAAAAAAGAAAAAAGGAAGGGAGTTTTGGCAATACCAGGAAGAAAAGGCCGAGTTAGCGTTGACTTATTCAGCAGAAAAATCTATAATAAAAAAGAATATAGTCAAAAAAACCGTTGGAAACCGGTATAGATAAGAGGAATGGTATGAGCAAGCGAATTTATTTATCTTCTCCCACTATGCACGGAGAGGAACAGCGTTATATCAAAGAGGCGTTTGACACCAATTGGGTGGCACCGCTGGGTACCAATGTAAACGAATTCGAAAAGGAACTGGCGTCTTATGTGGGGGTGGGCCACGCGGCTGCGCTGAGCGCGGGGACCGCTGCGCTCCACCTGGCCATGAAACTGGCGGGCGTCACCGACGGGGACGTGGTCTTTTGCTCGGATTTGACCTTTGCCGCCACGGTAAATCCGGTTTCCTACGAAAAGGGCGTGCAGGTCTTTCTCGACAGTGAGGAAGAAAGCTGGAATATGGACCCGCGGGCCCTAGAAAAAGCGTTTGAAAAATACCCGAACCCCAAGGCGGTCGTGCTGGTCAACCTGTACGGGACCCCTGCCAAGCTGGATGCAATCAAAGACATTTGCAGCGCCCATCAGGTCCCCTTGATTGAAGACGCGGCGGAGAGTCTGGGTGCCGTTTACCACGGCAAGCAGACCGGAACCTTTGGAACGTTCGGTGTTTTTTCGTTTAACGGCAATAAAATCATCACCACCTCCGGCGGAGGGATGCTGGTGTCCGACGACGCAGCGGCCATCGAAAAGGCCCGGTTCTGGGCCACCCAGTCGAGAGACCCGGCCCGCCATTACCAGCACAGCGAGATCGGCTATAATTACCGCATGTCCAACATTGTCGCGGGCATTGGCCGGGGGCAGCTCAAGGCGCTCGACCTGCACATCCAGAAGAAAAAAGCCATTTACGAGACGTATCAGAAGGAATTCGCCTCCATCCCGGAAATCCGTATGAACCCCTACCTGCCCGGTTCCGCGCCCAACTTCTGGCTCTCCTGCATGACCATCGACCCCGCCTCTAAGGTGACTCCCTTAGATGTGATGGTGGCGCTGGAACAGGAGAACATCGAATCCCGTCCCATCTGGAAGCCGATGCATATGCAGCCGGTGTTTGCAACGCACGACTTTATTCAGGTGGCCGACGGGGTCCCGGTGAGCGAACGGATTTTTGAACGGGGCGTCTGCCTGCCCTCCGACGTGAAGAACACTGAAGAGGACATGGAAAGAATCATCGGGATCGTCAAGGGCCTTTTCGCTTAAGAAAAAACCAATTGTGCACCCCGGAGAAAAGAAACGCGGCTTTTCTCCAGATTTCGATCCCATTTAGGAGCGTGTCCATGAAAAAACTCTGCATCATTACCACTGTGTCCATGACGCTGGAATCCTTTGTACTCGACGGTGTCAAGGCGCTGCACGAAACCCATCCGGACTGGGAGATTACCTTTGTCTGCAGCCACAACGAGCGGTTTGCGACGTCCCTTCCGTCCTACATCCGGTTTTTTCCCATCAAAATGGAACGGGGCGTGAGCCTGTCGGGTCTGGCGGCGGTTTCCCAGATGAAAAAGCTCTTTGGCAGGGAACGGTTCGACCTGGTTCAGTACGCCACGCCCAACGCCTCTTTGTACGCTTCCATCGCGGCCAAGCGAAAAAAGGTCCCGGTACGGCTTTACTGCCAGTGGGGCATCCGGTATGTGGGTTTTGAGGGATTTGGCCGCCGGGTCTTCAAAAGCCTGGAAAAGACTGTCTGCCGCAATTCCACCCATATCCGGGCGGTCAGCTTCTTAAACAAGCAGTTTGCAGTGGAGGAAGGCCTCTACCCGGAGGATAAGGCGGTGGTGCTCGGTCAAGGCGGAACCATCGGCGTGGATTTGGAGGAGTATATTCTTGCTCCGAAAAAGGAATGGCGGACGAAAATCCGCAGTGCCTGCCGGCTGGGAGACGGCGTGGTGTTCGGCTTTGTAGGCCGCATCTCCAGGGATAAGGGGAGCGAAGAACTTTTGCGTGCGTTTCGCTCCATTCACGGGCTCGACCCCACCACAAAGCTGCTGATGGTAGGAACCTTTGAGGCGGACGAGAGCATGGATCAGGAGCTGCTCGACTGGGCGAAAAGCTGCCCGGACGTGGTGTTTACCGGCCGGGTGGACAAGCATGACCTGCGCGAGTATTACGCGGCCATGGACGTATATGTGCATCCCTCCTACCGGGAAGGCTTCGGCATGGTGCTGCAGGAGGCGGCTGCCATGGAATGCGCCATTGTCACCACCGACATTCCCGGCGCGTCGGAGGTAATGGAGGAAGGAATTTCCTGCTTGCTGGCAAAACCCAGAGACACCGAAAGCTTACAAAACCAGATGACTGCCTTCTTAAAGGATCCCCGTCTGCGTGAACGTTATGGAACACAGGCCCGGCTTCGGGTGGAAACTTATTTCGACCGCAGGCGGATGATCGAAGAACAGTGCAGGGAATACGAAAGACTGCTGGAGGAAACGACATGATGAAATTGATGCTGCTGACGGCGGACCCCGCGTTCGCCGCACAGGCGCAGAATGCCGGGGTAGACCGGATTTTTCTCGATTTGGAATACATCAATAAGATTGAGCGGCAGATGGGGCGCAACACGGTCATTTCCCACAACTCGGTGGACGACGTGGCGAAGCTGCGCCGGGTTCTTGACCGGTCCGACCTGCTGGTGCGGGTCAACCCCATCAACCCCAGCTTGAAAGCGGAAGTGGACCGGGTGATTGCCGATGGGGCGGACATTGTCATGCTCCCTATGGTCATTGACGCGGACGACGCCCAGCGGTTTGTCGAAATGGTGGGTGGCCGGGCCAAAGTTTGCCTGCTGCTGGAAACCTCTCAGGCACTTGTGCGCATGGATGATTTCCTGGAAATGGGGGGGGTGGATGAAATTTACATAGGCCTCAATGACCTGCACATCAGCCTGGGACTCAAGTTCATGTTTGAGACCTTGAGCGGCGGGATTGTGGAATATATGGCAAAGAAAGCAAAGGCTAGGAACATTCCCTTCGGCTTCGGCGGTATCGCGAAGATCGGGGAAGGCATGCTTCCTGCCGACTATATCTTAGGCGAGCATTACCGCATCGGCTCCACCAGCGCCATCTTGTCGCGGACCTTCCGCAACGAAACCGGCGGCGCCCATGATCCTCTCGACCTGAAAACGGAGATCGAAAAGATCCGCAGCCGAGAACGGGAAATTGCATCTTGGACACCGGAGCAGTTTGAGGAAAACCGGATTTTCGTGCGCAACTGCGTCAACAAAATTGTGAACGGGTGAAAAACATGTTCGTTTTAAGTGAGATTGATCTGCCGGGAGCGGGGCCGGAGCTTACCATAGAGAAGATCACCCGCAAGGAACTGGCGTCCTACGGTCAAAAGGCCCGGGTGGAGGCCATCGTGGGCAGCCGGGCCATGGCCATCGACGCGGCGTCCATGGAGCTGCCGGCGCTGAAATTCGTGCAGCTGACCAGCGCCGGGTTCGACGGGGTGCCGCTGGGGGAATATGCGGCCAAAAAGGTCCTGGTGGCCAATGCCGGCACCGTATACAGCGCGCCCATTGCGGAAACGGTGGTGTACGGTATGCTTCAGATGGCAAAGCGATACCGCAAAAACCCCAATTCCCACCGGCTGCGCCTGACCCGGGGCTACCGGTATCTTACCGAGCTTGCGGGCAAGACGGCGGTGATTCTGGGTGCTGGCAGCATCGGCACCGAGGTGGCAAAGCGGCTTTTGGGCTTTGGAATGACCATCTGGGGATATGACCCCTATTGCCCCGAAAAGCCGGAATACGAGAACCTGTTCCGAGACCTTTCCTCTCTGAAGAAGGCCTTGCCCCAGGCGGATTTCGTCATATCCACCCTGCCGGACAACGAGGAAACGAGAGGCATGATTGACGAAGCGTTTCTAAGCTGCCTTGGGCCGCAGGCGGTTTTCGTCAACGTGGGGCGCAAGGCGGTGATCCGGCAGGAGGACCTGTATGCGGCCCTGAAAAGCGGACGGCTGGGCGGCGCGGTGCTCGACATGTTCGAGGTGTTTCCAAACCCGGTTACCAATCGGTTCCGCCGGTTAAAGAACACCATCGTCCTGCCGGGAGTGGCCGCCATCTCCCGGGAGTCCCAGCAGAGGAGAAACGATCACATTCTCAAGAACCTGACCCTGGCCGGGCGTGGGGAAGAACCCGCCTATCTCATCAACAAGGAGAAGTGACCGATGTTTTTCAGTGTGATCATTCCGGTCTATAACGCCCAGGGCTATCTTCCCGCCTGTGTGGACAGCGTGCTCCAACAGGAATTCGCGGATTTTGAGGTGATCCTGGTAGACGACGGTTCCACCGACCAGAGCGGCGCCCTCTGCGACCGGTATGCTATGGGGGACCGGCGCGTAAACGTGCTGCACAAGGAAAACGGGGGCCAGTCCACCGCCCGAAACCTGGGGCTTCGTGCGGCAAAGGGGGACTATGTGGTCTTTCTCGACAGCGACGATTTTATCACCACACCTCGGTTTTTCACCGACCTTCATGAAAAGGCGGAGAAAGCCCCGGATCTGATTTTGTATAAATACCAGAAATATTTTGAGGACAAGGGTCTTCTGGACTGCGCGTTTTCCTTTGCCGGCATCCCGGACTTTCAAAAGCAGGAGGACACCATCCTCGAGCTGGTCAAACGGGACGCTTTTTTCTGCTCCGCCTGGAGCAAAAGCGTCAAGCGCAGCCTTTTGCAGGAACACCGGTTTTATTTTGACGAAACCCTTTCCTGCGAGGACATGGACTGGTATTACCAGGTTCTATCCAAAGGGACGCGCATCGCTCTGCTGGACCAGTCCTATATTGCCTACCGCCAGCGTCCGGGCTCGGTGACGGCGGTAGTGAAGGAAAAGACCATCGGGGATTTTATCCGGGTGCTGCAAACCTGGTCGGGCAGGTTTCAAAAGGAGCTGACGGGAGAACGCCAGCGGGTCATGCTCCAGTCCATGACCAAGCTCTATTGCAACCTGCTGGTGGCATTTGTACGATACCAGGGGGAGAACCGGAAGGAATACCGGGAAAAAATCAAAGCGTTGGCCTTTTTATTTCAGTATAACGAAAATGCCCGCGCCGGGAAGTTTGCGAAAATCTATCGTTTGGCCGGCTTCGGGGGCCTGCTGTGGTTTTTGAAGCTTGCCGACCGCGTGAGAGGATAGAAAAAACATGACAAACCCATTGCCAAAGGTACTGGTTGCCTCCACCAACGCCTGGAGGGACAATACGGGAATCAGTACGCTCATCGAACTGTTCAAGGTCTGGGACCCGGACCGTCTCGCCCAGGTGTATACCCGCTCGGCCCTGCCCAAAACGGCCGTCTGCCGCCGTTTTTTTCAGATTTCGGAAAGCGCGGTGGTGCGCAGCCTTCTGCGCAGGAGTACCGTCACCGGGAAACAGGTGGAAAACGAGACCGGGGCGGTAGACGAACAGGCGAAAAAAGAGCAGGCTGCTGAACAGCGTCTGTACGGAAAAGCCCGCAAAAAGCAGTCCTGGTTTCTCAGCTGCTGCCGGGAGCTGGTATGGAAGTTCGGAACATGGAAAACCCCGCAGCTGGACGCGTTTGTGAAGGACTTTTCGCCGGACGTGCTGTTTTTGCCCATTTATCCTACTGTTTACATGGGCCGGCTGCAAAACCATCTTTTGAAAACAACGGGAAAGCCCGCCGTCTGTTATTTAGCCGACGATAACTATACCTATAAACCCTGCGGGAAAAACGTGTTTGCCTATGTGCACCGGTTTTTCCTGCGCCGGCAGGTCAGGCGGGTGGTGGAGCGGTGCGAGAAGATGTTCGTCATCGCGCCCAAGCAGAAAGAGGAATACGACCGGATTTTCGGAGTAGACAGCATTTTGCTGACCAAGGGGATTGATTTTACAAAGGTGAACTTCGAGCCCCACAAGCTGTCCGATCCCATCCGCATGGTTTATACCGGCAAGCTGATCATCGGCCGATGGCGGTCGCTGGCAGCCATTGCCGAGGCGCTGGGTGCTATCAACAAAGACAAAGCCCGGATGACCCTGGACATTTATACCACCGATTCGCTCACTCCCCAGCAGGAGCGGGCGCTCAACAAAAACGGCTGCGCCGTGCGGGGTGCGTTGTCCTTAAGCGAGGTTATGGAGGTGCAGCGCCAGGCGGATATCCTTGTTTTTGTGGAAAGCCTGGACCCTAAGGAATGCATGAGCGCCCGACTTTCCTTTTCCACGAAAATCACCGATTATCTCAAAAGCGGGAAATGCATTTTCGCCGTGGGTGTTGCAGAAATTGCGCCCATTGACTATTTTTTGCGGGAAGGTTCGGCCTGTGTCGCCTCCAGCAGAGAGGAAATCGGTCAAAAGCTGCAGGCCTTATGCGCCCACCCGGAGCAAATTCTTGAATATGGCCGCCTTGCCTTCCAGTGCGGGGAACGAAACCACGCCCAGGAAAAGGTAGCCCGAACACTCACCGAGACCATTACAGAGGTAAGCCGCCATGCAAACCATCACTAGAAATGTCTACCATTCCCTGGATGTGGCGAAATTCGTCTGCGCGCTGCTCATTATCTCCGCGCATTTCGCCAGCGAACAGGGCCATTTTCCCACACTCATCGACTACGGCTTTTCCATCTATATCATCGCCGTCCCCTTTTTCTTCTGCTGCAGCGGCTTTTTGTTTTTTGATAAGCTGTCCCGTCTGGCGGAGCCGGCGGACCGCAAGGCATATTTCGTCAAGTATATCAAGCGCATCCTGCTCATGTACCTGGTCTGGAGCGCCATCTATTTCGTTTTTGTGGCTGCTGGCTGGATCATCAAAGGTGTGAGCGTACAGGAGGTGCTAAGCTACCTGCATACCTCCCTGCTTTTCTCCACCTACGCCACCATCTGGTTTTTGCCCGCTCTGGCGGTGGGAGTGGCCATGGTGTATGTTCTGCAAAAGGTTATGTCCATCGAATGGGTTTTTGTGATCTCCATTCTCTTTTACGTGATCGGCGCCTTCGGCTACTCCTATGCGCCCGTGCTGGACGGGGTTCCCGCCTTGCGGGAGGCCTACCGGGTCTATGACGCCATTTTCATTTCCAGCCGAAACGGGGTATTTCACGGCTTTCCGCTGATCGCTATGGGAGCGCTGGTTGCAAAGCAGCGAAACGCCGTCCCGGAAAAGAGAAAAAGAGGGGTCTTCTATCTGATGGGCGTCCTGATTTTCGGCGTCGGCGTGGTGGGGGAAGCCTTCTGGGTCAAGCAGCAGTTCAACCCCACCGGAATGGATACCATCTTTCTACTGTTGCCTTTCACCTATTTTTTGATACAATGGTTGCTGACGGTTCCGTTAAAGGACCGCAAGATTTACACTCTGATGCGAAATACCAGCCTGCTGATGTTTGTCAGCCAGCGTCTGTTCCTGTCCGCCCTGCCCTCGGTGTTTCCGGCGGCATTCCAGGCGCTGTGGAGCAACTCCTATGCGGGCCTTTTTCTGACGCTGGCGCTGGTGACGGGTTTCTCGGTGCTGATCGTCAAGCTGACCCCGCGGCTGAAATTTTTGAAGGTGCTGTGGTAATCTATGAAGAACAACGTCTTATTTGTCACCGGCTGCTATCCCAAGGATACCGACGAATTTGTTGCCGATTCCAAGGTCATGCCCCAGAACGCCGCGAACGTGCTGTCCTGGCGCTTGATTGAAGGATTTGACGCGAATATCCCAGGCCGCCTGACGGTGCTCACCTGCCCGTTCATCGGCTACTATCCCAACATGTACAGAAAGCTTTGGATCCGCAGCCGCAAATGGGCCCACGACGGCGAGTGCCCCACCGATACCCTGCTGGGCTTTCTCAACCTCAAGGGCCTGGAAACCTACATCAAAAGCGTTCGCATCTACCGGTTTGCAAAAAGGTGGTACAAGCAGGCGCAGGAGAACCGCAATCTGCTCTTTTACAGTCACTATGCCGGGTTTATGCGGGCGGCGGGGAAGCTCAAGAAAAGGCTGCCCGACCTTGCCTTAACCTGCCTGGTCACCGATATGAACGAGCTCGACGAGCGCAAGGATCTGCAGGGACTCAAAGGTAAGCTGAAAGGCCTGCCCCGCAAAATCATGATCGACACCACTTATAAAAACCTCAAATACATCGATTCTTTTGTGCTGCTGGCGGACAAGATGAAAGAGCCGCTCCGGGTGGGAGACCGTCCCTATGTGGTGGTGGAAGGAATCGCCAACACCCAGCTTGCCAAGGAAGGAGCCGCCCCTGCCAGTGAAGACCGCTTTCCCAAAGAGGAAAATGAATTTCGTGTGGTGTACACCGGTACCCTGCACAAACGGTACGGCTCGGTGATGCTCACCGAGGCATTCTCCCGGATTTCGGACAAAACCGTCCACCTGTACCTGTGCGGCGACGGGGACGGGCGGGAGGAGGTCAAGGCCAACGCGCAGAAGAATCCCAACGTCCACTACCTGGGGGTTTTAAAGCACGAGGACGCCATCCGCTTGCAGGCGAGCGCCGATCTGCTGGTGAATTCCATGCCGGAATTCGGCATCCACACCGCTCTTTCCTTCCCGTCGAAAACCATGGAATATATGATTTTAGGCAAACCGGTGGCCTGCTTCAAGGTGCGGGGAATCCCCGACGAGTACGACGTCTATCTGGACTATTTTGAAGAAGAAACGCCGCAGGCCATGGCCAAAAAGATCGAAGAGCTTAAGGGAAAAGGCCGGGAGGTTCTCGCGCAGATGGGAAAAAAGAACCAGGAATTTGTCCTTGCCCATAAGAATCCCAAAACCCAAGTGGCAAAAATTCTGGATATGTGGGGCGTTTCTCACAGCCAATGAATGCCGCTGCCCCAGAAAGGAACAATAGAAGGGTCTGTACCGGAGAGGAAACCGCAATGAAAGACATTTTGATCGTCTATTCCAAGATGGTGGTGGGAGGCAGTACCACCAGCCTGCTTTCGCTTTTAAACGGCATTGATTACAGCAAATACCGGGTGGACTTGCTGCTTTATGACAACGGCGGCGACCTGCAGTCCTTTATCAATCCCAACGTCAATGTGCTGCCCCAGGCGAAGGAAACCACCCGCCCCCTTGTGAAGCTCTGCAATCCTTCCTTCTGGGTTCATCTTCAGAAGGCAAGGCGGTTGAGCCGTAGATACAAGAATAAGCTCATAAACGCCCAAATCATGTCCAAATACGAGGCGCTTGCCTGCGGGCGGCCCCGCAAGGAATACGACGTGGGAATCAGCTTTCTGGAATTCTGGCCCACCGAGTACCTTTGCCGCCGGGTCAGGGCGAAGCGGAAAATCGGCTGGATTCACATTGACATCAAGGAGGCCGGGCTGAAGAAAGAACTCAGCCAGTCCGTCTTTTCCCTTTTGGACCAGGTGGTTCTTGTTTCCGATCCTTGCTTGCAGAACTTTGTAAGCCTTTACCCGGAATTTCGCCAGAAAGCGGTCTGTATAGAAAATATCTTAAATCAGAAGACCATTCGGGACATGGCGGACCGTCCGTTGGAGGAGCCGCTCTCCTTGGAACCAAAAGCGTGCAACTTGGTCACCGTCTGCCGGGTAGCCTTCGTGTCCAAAGGGCTTGACCGGGGAGTGAACGCCTTTGGACGCCTCAAGAAGGAAGGCCGGCTTACGGGCCTTCGCTGGTTTGTCATCGGGGACGGCCCGGACCTGCCGAGACTCAAAGACATGATCCGGGACTATGGCCTGGAAAAGGAGATTATTCCTTTGGGCCAGCAGATCAATCCCTACCATATCGAAAAATACATGGACGTCTTTTTTCTCCCGTCCCGGTATGAAGGAAAGCCTATGGCCGTCACCGAGGCGCAGATGCTGGGCCTTGTGCCGGTAGTCAGCAATTATTCTTCCGCCAAAGATCAGGTTCGTCACGGGGTGGACGGGGTGATTATGGAGAACAGCGACGACGCTCCTTACTATACCCTCAAGGCGCTCGTGGAAGAGAAAATTGACCTGGCGGGGATGCAGGAAAAGGTACGAAATCAGGATTATTCCAACACCGAAGAAATCGAACGTTTTTATGAGATCATTGGGCCGGACGCGAATTTGCGCCGGTAGCACAAAGGAGGCAGGGAAACGACGTGCCAAAACGCAGTAAGCTTGTCCTGGATTTTCCTCTGTTCTTTCAATTGATTGTCACCTTGCTTTCCGTGTATGTGCTTTTTGATACAGGGAAATCCTTCGACGGGGTTGTTGCGCTGATTTTGGGCAACGTAGCGGTATCGCTTCTCCTGGTGGTGCTCCGGCAAAGACGGGTTTTCACCCTTTATTTCTGCTTTCTGCTGTTTCTGGCGCTGTTCCATTTCGGGCAGCTGGTGCTGTATGTGTTCGGCGCCCGTGTGGACACCTCCATCGCCTACGACCTCATGGACCTTTACAGCAACTACGATCTGCAAAGGACGCTTCTGTTCTGCCTGGTGGCGTTCAATGTGATGAACCTGTCCGGAATGCTGCTGCTGCCGCGCAGGAGGAAAACCCCGCCCCCTGCGGCCGCCAAAAAGGAGGCCCAGGGCCTGAACGACCAGAAAGGGCGGATGGTCTACCAATTCGGCCTGGTGCTGTTCGTAGTCCTCTTCATTCCGGTTTTGATCTATGACATGCAGATGATCACCTCTGCATCGCAGGTGGGATATCTGGCCAAGTATACGACCAATACCGGCATCTTCGGCGATCTGGAAGCTTACTTTTCCGCGGCAGTTCTCTGCATGCTGGTGACGGCAAAAAGCCAGAACCGCCCCTGGAAAGGGGTTTATTACTATGCGCTGCTTCGCGCGCTTGTGCTGATGCTGCTGGTCGGCAACCGGGGCAATATGCTCATTACCGCCATTTTGTACATTTACGCAAAGCATTGGTTCATTAAGCCCTATACCAGGAAGAACTGGCTTTCGGTTGGAGCCATCTGCATCGGTGTGGTGGTTTTGATGCCCTTTATCGCCTTTATCCGCGGGAAAGCCAGTGAACTGGGTTTCTGGGAATATTTGAGTACCAACAATCCGGTGACCCAATTTTTGTCCGAGTTCGGCTCCACGTTGGTTACGCCTATTTTGTCCTTTCAGTATGTGGACTCCTTTGGTTTTCTGGGAGGAAAATCGTTTTTGGGAGCCCTGGCGGTCCTGGTCCCCTTCTCCAGTGCTTTGTTTGGAGGAATCAAGCAGTTCATGTCTGTGGGGGTACTGCTGAATCCTTATGCGCCGGCGGTAGGAGCGCTGGGCGGTTCGGTTTTCGCGGAGCTTTATATCAATTTTGGATGGGCTTCCCTGGTACTGGCCGCCTTGTTTGGGCTGGGGGTAGCAAAAATTTCGCAGGCACTGGAAAATGGCGCCCGGGGGGATCATCCTTTCTTATCCGGCATGCTGCTGTATCTTTCTTACGGCGTCCTTCTATATGTAAGAGGGGATTTTCTGGACATTGTCCAGGCTGGCAAGCGGGTGCTCTATCTTTGCGTTGTGTTCTATCTGTTTAAGAATCTGATGAGCAGAAGAGACCGAAGCCGTCTGCGCGGCGAGGAAGAGGAAGGGAGTGACGGCCTTGAGCCGAATCAGTCTGATTAGAAACACCATCCGGATGACTGGATGGAAGATCCGGTATGGAAAGCGGCTGTCGGGCAGCCTGATTCAGAATTTCGGGAAGCGTTCTTCCATCGAAATTCATAAAAACGGCCGGCTGATGTTGGGCCGAGCCATCTTTTCCCGGTCAAATACGGTGATCGTAGTTGCCGGGAGCGGAACTTGTACCATTGGGAACAATGTCTATTTCAACAACAACTGCGCGGTGACGGCGATGGAAGAAATCGTGATTGAGGACCGCGTCACGATTGGGAATAACACGGTCATTGTGGACCACGACCATGATTACCGCAACCCGCAAGCGGGACACGTGGTTTGCAGTAAGGTCATAATTGGTGCAAACACCTGGATCGGTGCCAACTGCGTCATCCTCCGAGGATGCCGGATTGGACGCGACTGCGTCATTGCAGCCGGCTCGGTGGTCATGGGCAACATCCCGGATCACACCATCTATTATCAGAAACGAGAAACGGTATGCAAGGCATATGAAAAGGAAGCATGAGAGAATGAGAAATGAAGTTGGGCGCGCTAGAGGAGCGCGGGTGCGGCGATGAACAGAACAAAAAAATTCGCATTAAACGCCACCTTCAGCGCCATACAGCAGGTGGTGGTCATGATCGTCGGGCTTATCACACCGAGGGTCATGCTGCAGTTTTACGGTTCGGAAATCAATGGTCTGGTGGCCTCCATCACACAGTTTATTTCATACATATCCCTGATTGAGGCGGGTCTTTCCGGCGCCGCCGTCTATTCCCTGTACAAGCCTCTGGCGGAGCACGACGTGAAGGGCATCAACGGCGTCGTGTCGGCGGCAAAGCGGACCTATACCAGGCTTGGATACGTGTTCACCGGCCTGACTCTGGTACTCGCCGCCATTTACGCGAGCATAGTGACGGTACAAGGGCTGTCCATACAGGAAATATTCTTCCTCATCCTGGTGATGGGCGTATCCGGCGCTATGGAGTTTTTTACCATGGCAAAATACCGGGTGCTGTTCACCGCCGATCAAAAGCAATACATCCTCTCCATCTGCACCATGGTGGGTGTGGTTCTCAATATGGTACTGATCGTGCTATGCGCAGTTTTGCACCTGAACATCGTCTGGCTGAAGGTAATTGCCACCCTGTCGGTATTCGTGCGGTCGGCAATTCTGGCTGGGTACATGCGCAAGCGATACAAATACGTCAACTTTAAGGAAAAACCCAATATGCGGGCGCTGGACAAGCGGTGGGACGCGCTTTACATGCAGATTCTCTGGAATCTGGAATCAGGCGCCCCGATCATTCTGGCGACCGTGTTTACCAATATGGTCCAGGTGAGTATCTACTCGGTTTACAATCTGGTGATCTACGGCATCAATAATGTGGTCGCCATCTTTTTGTCCGGTCTCAGCGCCGCGTTCGGGGAAATCATCGTCATGGGCAACCGGGAGCAGCTTAAAAAGGTTTACAGCCAGCTTTTGTTTGCGTTTTACTCGATTCTCACCGTGCTGTACGCCGTAACGGGCGTGATGTATATGCCGTTTATGCGCAATTATGTGGCAAATCTCTCCGATTCTCAGCTGTATATTGTCCCAACACTCGCGCTGCTTTTCTTTATCAACGGGTTGCTGCACGCCGTTCAGACGCCCCAGGGCATGATGACCATCGCGGCGGGCATGTACCGGGAGACCCGCATTCAAAACAGCATTCAGGCGGGGATTTTGGTATTCGGCGGTATTCTTCTGGCGCCTTTTCTGGGACTTCACGGAATTCTGCTGGCGGCCATTTCTGCAAATCTGTTCCGTCTGATTGACTATATTATCTTTATCTCCAGAAAATTTGAAGGGATCGGAATGAAGGAAACGATTCTTCACGTCATCCGGGTAATGGTGCAGGTGGGGGTTGTATATGCGATCTTCTGGTTTGTTCCCCTGCCCAACAACGGATATCTGGAATGGGCGCTGAGCGCGCTCATTGTGCTGGCGGTTTCCGCCGCCATCGTCCTTCTCAGCGCCGTGATTTTCAACCGTAAGGATTTAAAGAACCTGTTTACACGGCTCAAGCTGCTCGTCAGACGAGGATAAAAAACGGACGCTTCGTCTTGTTTTAGATCGGGCGAAGAAGCCGCCGACAACATAAAAAGACCGGACGCATTTGCGTCTTTTGAAAAACAAGGAGGGCTTTATGAATCAAAATTCCATATTTAAAGACCGCACCCTGCTGATTACGGGCGGCACCGGTTCCTTCGGCAATGCGGTGCTCAATCGGTTCTTGACCACCGACATTGGAGAAATCCGCATTTTTTCCCGGGACGAGAAGAAGCAGGATGATATGCGTCATACCTACCAGTCCAGGTATCCCCAGTATTCCGACAAAATCAAGTTTTATATCGGCGACGTGCGTGACATCCAAAGTGTGAAAAACGCCATGCACGGGGTGGATTTCATTTTCCACGCCGCCGCTCTCAAGCAGGTACCTTCCTGCGAGTTCTTCCCCATTGAAGCGGTGAAAACCAATGTGTTCGGCACTGAGAACGTGCTGACCGCCGCCATTGAGGCGGGGGTGCGCAAGGTTATCTGTCTCTCCACCGACAAGGCCGCCTATCCGGTCAACGCCATGGGAACCTCCAAGGCGATGATGGAAAAGGTGTACATTGCCAAGTCCAGAACCATTCCTCAGGAAAAGACCCTGATCTGCGGAACCCGATACGGAAACGTCATGTGCTCGCGGGGCTCGGTCATTCCCCTTTTCATCGAGCAAATCAAAAAGGGCCTGCCTCTCACGGTTACCGATCCGGCCATGACCCGCTACATCATGAGTCTGGAGGAAGCGGTGGAGCTGGTTTTGTATGCCTTCGAGCATGCCAACAGCGGGGATATTATGGTGCAAAAGGCCCCGGCCTGCACCATCGGGGACCTGGCCCAGGCGGTCAAGGAACTGTTCCATGCCGACAATGAGATTAAGGTCATCGGCATCCGCCACGGCGAAAAGATGTACGAAGCGCTTCTGACCAAAGAAGAGTGCGCCAACGCCGTGGACCTGGGGGATTTCTTCAAGGTGCCGGCAGACAAGCGGGATCTCAACTACGACAAATATTTCAACGAGGGCATCCACGGAAGCGGTATGAAGTATGAGGAATACACCTCCAGCAATACCAACCAGCTGAATGTGGAGCAGATTAAGGAGAAGCTGCTAAGTCTGAGCTATATCCAGAGAGAGCTGGCGGAATGGGAAGCGCGGTAACCGGCTGCTGAGTGCAAGTGGTACCGTCCCGGCAAGGAAGAGAGGAACGAAGATAAGATGAAGGTATTGATTACGGGCGCAAAAGGCTTTATTGGGAAAAACCTGATTGCTGAGCTCGAAAACATCCAGAGCGGGAAGAGCAGGCAAAGCAGCCTTTCCTCCCTCACCCTCTATGCATACGACATGGACACCGATCCGCAGCTGTTAGACGGGTTCTGCGCGGACTGCGATTTTGTCTTTCACCTGGCCGGCGTCAACCGTCCCAAGGAGCAAAGCGAGTTCATGCAGGGGAATTTCGGATTTACCTCCGCCCTGCTCGACACGCTCAAGCGCCACAAAAACGCCTGTCCGGTGATGCTTGCCTCCTCTACCCAGGCTGCGCTTGACAATCCCTACGGCCATTCGAAGAAGGCCGGGGAGGACTTGCTGTTCGCCTATGGAAGGGAAACCGGCGCAAAACCGCTGGTGTACCGGTTTCCAAACGTGTTCGGCAAATGGTGCCGCCCCAATTACAACAGCGCCGTGGCCACCTTCTGCCACAACATTGCCCGCGGCCTGCCCATCACCGTCAACGACCCCGCCGTCCAGATGACCCTGGTTTATATCGACGACGTGGTTTCGGAGCTCATCCACGCCTTGGAGGGAAAAGAAACCCGGGACGGGGATTTCTGCAAGGTGCCGGTGGAGCATTCCGTGAAGCTAGGGGAGATTGTGGACCTGCTTCATTCCTTTAGGGAAAGCCGGAAGACCAAAAGCGTCCCCAATATGGAAAACCCATTTGAAAAGAAGCTGTATTCCACCTACTTAAGCTATCTGCCCGAAGATCAGTTTAGCTATCCGCTCAAGATGAACGTGGACGACCGGGGCTCTTTTACCGAAATCCTGCGCACGCCCGACCGGGGCCAGTTTTCCGTGAATATCTCCAAGCCCGGCATCACCAAGGGCAACCACTGGCACCATACGAAGAACGAGAAGTTTGTAGTGGTCAAAGGGGAAGGCCTGATCCGGTTTCGGAAAGTCGGCAGCGAGGAGATTGTGGAATACCGGGTGTCGGGGGACAAAATCGAGGTGGTGGACATCCCCACCGGCTACACCCACAGCATCGTTAACGTGGGGGACACCGACCTGGTCACCTTCATGTGGTGCAACGAATGCTTCGATCCGGAGAAGCCGGATACGTATTTTCTGGAGGTATAGGGCATGTCCAAATTGAAGCTGATGACCATCATGGGGACCCGGCCGGAAATCATCCGGCTGAGCGCGGTGCTCAAATGCGCCGACCGGTACTTTGACCATATTATGGTGCATACCGGGCAGAACTGGGACTACACCCTCAACGAGATTTTCTTTCAGGATTTGGGGCTGCGCAAGCCGGACTATTATCTAGACAGCGTGGGCAAGGACCTGGGCGAGACCATGGGAAACATCATCGCCAAGTCCTATGACGTGCTCAAAAAAGAACAGCCGGACGCGCTGCTGGTGCTGGGGGATACCAATTCCGCCCTATCCGCCATCAGCGCCAAGCGGTTGAAAATCCCGATTTTTCACATGGAGGCGGGCAACCGCTGCTGGGACTGGAATGTGCCTGAAATGGTCAACCGCACCATCGTCGACCACATTTCCGACATCAACCTTCCTTATACCGAACACAGCCGCCGCTATCTTCTAAACGAAGGGGTGGACGGCAAAACCATCTTTGTCACCGGCAGCCCTATGAGCGAGGTGCTGCGGGACCATGCGGCGAAGATCGCGCAGAGCGATGTGCTCGACCGGCTGGGGCTTACCCCCAAAGGCTATCTTCTTCTTTCTGCCCACCGGGAGGAGAACATCGACAACGAAGCGCATTTCATCAGCCTGATGACCTCCATCAACCACATTGCCCAAACGTATCAGATGCCGGTCATCTATTCCACCCATCCCCGCAGCCGCAACATCATTGAAAAGCGGGGCTTTCGGTTCCATCCCCTGGTGCAGAGCATGCAGCCCTTCGGCTTTTTGGATTACAACAAGCTCCAGCAGAACGCCTACTGCGTGCTGTCCGACAGCGGGACCCTCAGCGAGGAAAGCGCCCTGCTGCATTTCCCCGCCGTGCTCATCCGTACCTCCACCGAACGTCCGGAGGTGCTCGACAAGGGCACCATTGTGGTTGGAGGCATCCAGGGGGAGGATGTGGAGCAGGCCATGAACCTGGCGGTTTCCATGTTCGAAAACGGGGAGGAGACGGTTTTGGCGGAGGACTACGCGGACACGAACGTGTCGGTAAAGGTGATCAAGATCATCCAAAGCTATGCGAAAATCGTCAATCTCACCACTTGGAGAAAAGAATAAGGCGGACTTTCGTCCGCCCTACTGGGTACCGGCCGGCCCGCCGCCTTGAGGGGGCCGGCCGTTTTCCCGGTTTTGGGCCAGCTTCGCGCAAAGGTGGATGAGAAACCGCACGGTGTCCTTTTCTGTGTTCGGATTCTCAAAATGAATGGACAGGGGCTGGTTTTTCATAGGTGCTCCCCTCCTTTGCCCCATATCTATTCGGACAAGCCTGCAAAATATGCAGCGCCATGAGCAGACTTAGGCGAACAACATGAAAAAACGTCTCTCTGGAAACCAGTTATCGGGAGAAAAATACGCCTGTCCGCTTGGCACATTTGGACTGGGATTCTCTGCTGTTTTTCCAAAGAAGCGGGTTCCCATTGACGAAGGGCCTTTCTTTGCCGTACAATGAAGTGTATGACATTTTATGAGACGGAAGGCGGATGATTGGATGAACCAGGTTCTTATTCTCGGCGCCGGGGGCCACGCTAAAGTGGTGGCCGACCTTGTGGAGCTGGCCGGATACGCTGTCGCCGGGTTTCTGGACGACCATCCGGCGGGGCCCGACGTCTTCGGGAAACCGGTGCTTGGACCCATTGCGGATTGTTTGCGTTATCCGGAGCACGCTTTTGTCATCGGCATCGGCAGCAACCGGGTCCGCCGGGAGCTCGCCGCGCGCTATCCCCTTCGCTGGATTACCGCCGTGCATCCCAAGGCCGTGGTGGCCCGGGATGCGATGCTGGGCCCGGGCACGGTGGTGATGGCAAACGCCGTCGTCAACCCCGGCGCGGCGGTGGGCGCTCACGCCATCGTCAACACCGGCGCCATCGTGGAACACGACAACGTCGTCGGGGATTTTGCCCATCTTTCGCCGGGCTGCGCGCTGGGCGGCACGGTTACGGTGGGCGCAGGGACCCATGTGGGCATCGGCGCCTGTGTGCGCAACAACGTCTGTATCGCACCCGACTGCGTGATCGGCGCGGGAGCCGTAGTGATAACGGATCTTAAGCAGCCGGGAACCTATGTGGGCTGCCCGGCGAAGCGGTTGAATAAATAAGGGAAAGAGGCGGACGTGTGGGACGCAGTAAGTATCAATACCTGGTTAAGAATATCGGCCTGTTTACCCTGAGCAGCTTCGCGACGAAGATTTTGTCCGCCCTGCTGCTGCCCCTGTATACCACCTTTTTGGTGGACGAGCAGTTCGGCAGCATCGACATCATCCATACCACGGTGATATTGCTGATCCCCATTCTGACCCTGAGCATACACGACGGGGTGCTGCGTTTCGCCATGGACCAGTGCGAAGACAAAAAGAAGGTCTTTTCCCTGGGGATGGAGGTCACGGTGGCCGGCTGTGTGCTGCTTGCTTTGCTGCTGCCGGTCTACGGGCAGATATCGTTTCTCGCCGATTATAAGTTTCATTTCCTGGCGCTTTATATTGTCTCCGCGCTCAACTCCATCTTTGCCAATTTCGCCCGTACGGTGGATCAGGTCAAGCTCATTACCATCAGCTCCATCGCCGCTTCCGCCGTCACCATGGGCCTCAACGTGTTTCTCATTGCCGGCCCGCCCCGGATGGGGGTGAACGGCTACCTGTTTTCCATGATTGCCGGCAGCTTTGTGGGCTGTGTGATTTACTTTTTCTTTGGGCGCATGTACCGGTATTTGACCTTTCGGGGGTTTGACAGGGTTCTTCTCAAGCGGATGATCCTCTACAGCATCCCTCTCATCCCCAACTATCTTTTCTGGTGGATCAATTCCAGCCTGGACCGGTACTGCCTGACGGCCATCACCGGGCTTGCGGCCACTGGCCTTTATGCCTTGGCCAGCAAAATCCCCACCCTTCTCAACACGCTCACATCCATTTTCCAACAGGCCTGGAGCATTTCCGCCATCAAGGAGTACCAAACCGAGGAGGGAGAACGGTTCTTCTCCAGCATCCACCGGATTTTCAGTTACGTGATGCTTCTGAGCACCTCTCTTTTGGTGGCGCTCTGTCAATACTTGGCCATGTTTTTTTTCCAGGGGGAAAACTACCAGGCCTGGTCTTTGATTCCTCTCTTGGCCCTGGCCTTTTATTACAGCTCTCTCAATTCCTTTCTGGGCTCGGTCTATACCGCCACCAAACGAACCAAGTCCCTCTTCGTCACCACCGCCGCCGGTGCCGGGGTCAATGTGGCCTTCAACCTCCTGCTCATTCCCTTTTTTGGGCCCTACGGGGCAGCGATTGCCACCTGCCTGAGCCACTTTGCGGTGTGGCTGGCGCGCTCGATTGCCTCCCAGAAAATCATCCGTATTCAAGTGGATTATAAACGGATGATTCCATCCCAGGCCCTGCTGGTGCTGCAGGTGGGGCTGATGACCGCCCAAACCGGTATTCTCTGGTCTGCCGGTATCTTCGTGGCGATTTTTCTGATCAATCTTTCCACCTTTAAGCAAGCTAAGGATTTTCTCTGGACCCGCCTGAAAAAGCGCGCCCGGTAACGGGGAATCCTTGCCTGCGGCTGCGGAAAAACGCGCCCTCTGGATCAATCCAGAGGGCGCATTTTGTGTAGATCTATTGTTAGCGGAAATTATTTTTGCGAAACTGCCGGCGGGTTTTGCTGTACTTGATCTGCTGGCGGACGGTACGGAAGAAGTCTCCGCCGAAGAACAAGAGTACGTTCAAAAGGGACATGAGGATGGATACCCGGAGCGGCCAGGTCCCCAGGATCAGGACTACCACAAAGTAGACCGCGTCCAGAATGGCCAGGTACTTGACCTTGATAGGGATGAGGAAGAACAGCATCACCTGAAAGTCCGGGTAGACCGCCGCAAAGGCAAGGAACAAGGAAAGGTTCAAAAAGGAATTGGTGGCCGAGCCGGTAAACAGCGCGCCGAGGATGGTACCCAAGACGCCCACCAGATAGAAAAACGTAAACTTAAAGGTGCCCCATTCCCGTTCCAGCAGGTTGCCGATCAGGCAGTAGAAATAAAGGCTGAAAAGGATCCAGACAGGCGAGCTGTTCGGCGGCAGAATCAGAAAGGAGAGAAGCCGCCAGACCTGCCCCTGAGCCACCAAGTCCATGTTCAGGTACAGATACGAAGAGATTCCCAGATCGGGCCGGACAAATTCCACCAGAAACACCGCCAGCATCAGGGCGGAAAGAATGTACATCAGATAGGGAATGCCGATGCGCCCGCATTTTCGTTCCAGCTTGTTGAGCCAGTTCATTTCGTCACGTCCTTTCGGTCAAAAACGTCATTCCGTCGGAGAACAAAGGGGTACTGAAATACCGCTCTCCCGTGTCCGGCAGGATGGTGACCACTGTTTTCCCTTTCCCAAGCTTCTTCGCCAGTTTTAGGGCCGCCGCGATGTTCGAGCCGCTGGAGATGCCGCAGAGGATGCCTTCCTCGCTTGCCAGGCGCTTGGCCGCGCCCAGTGCCTCCTCGTCGGTGACGATGCATACCTCATCGTAAATGGAGGTATTCAGGTTCTCCGGGATCAACCCGTCCCCAATGCCCATTTGCAGGTGGGTTCCGATGCTGCCGCCGGAAAGGATGGCGGCGTTTTGGGGCTCCACCGCCCAAATTTCAATACCCGGGTATTTCGCCTTCAGCGTTTCCCCGATGCCCGTAATGGTGCCGCCGGTTCCCACCCCGGAGCAGAAGCCGTCAATGGTGACCCCGGCGTCCTCGATGATTTCCAGCGCCGTGTGCTCCCGGTGGACCTGGGGATTGTCTGGGTTTGTAAACTGCTGGGGAATAAACACCCGCGCATCCTCCCTAGCCATGCGAAGGGCCGTCTGCATGCATTCCTCGATGCACTTGCCAATGTCCCCTTCGTCGTGGATGAGGATAACCGTGGCGCCGTATTGGCTTACCAGCTTGCGCCGTTCTTCACTGACCGAGTCTGGCATGATAATCCTTACCTCATAGCCCAGCACTGCGCCCACCAAGGCCACGCCGATGCCTTGGTTGCCGCTGGTGGGCTCCACCAGAATGGTATCCGGCCCGATAAGACCCTTCTCTCGGGCCTTGGTAATCATGTTATAGGCAGTGCGGGTCTTGATGGAACCGCCGATGTTGACCGCCTCATATTTCACCAGCACCTGCGCGTCCTGGGGCCCGGTCATTTTTTGAAGCCGGATGAGGGGAGTGCGGCCGATGGCCTGCAATATGTTCTCGTAAATCAAGATCCGATTCCTCCTTTGGCAGATAACCTCTTTATTCTAACGGAAATACGCCCAAACTGCAAGGAGAAACCTCACCTTGAGCATGGGATGTTTGAAGTGGTCTTATACCCGGTCGGAGCGTATTTCTCCATTGTATGCAAAAATCTGCGAAAAGGACCATCCAGGCCGCCTTTTCTCTAGAAACTTCGCTCACTCTCAAATGCCGGGCGGTGTCTGTCCAATCGTGGCATTTAGCGGGGATATATGCTATATTTTGTTTATGCTACAAAAGGGAGAACTTGGATGCGAAGGGAGAGAGCAAAATGATTATATTGATCACAGGGGCTTCTCACACGGGGAAAACGCTGCTGGCGCAAAAGCTTCTAGAAAAGTACCGATACCCCTACTTGTCCATCGACCTTTTGAAAATGGGGTTAATCCGAAGCAAGAACACAACCTTAACGCCTTATGATGACAAGGAATTGGAAGACTATTTGTGGCCGATTGTCCGTGAAATAATAAAGACGGCCATTGAGAATAGGCAAAATCTCATTGTAGAGGGCTGTTATATTCCGCTTCGTTGGAAAGAGGATTTTTCCGACGCGTATCGCAATGAAATTCGCTGTTATTGTCTTGTGATG
>CAMLYM010000016.1 GCA_946491705.1 uncultured Clostridia bacterium | reverse complement strand
CACCGCCGCCACAGGCGCGGGCGGAGGGGGGCACAACCACAACCGGCCGCATCGTAGCGCCGCCCCCCCGGGGGCAGCGGCCGTTTTCTATTCCCTTTTCCGTCTCCCTTGAAAACTGAAAATATGACAATCGGAAGTGACATAATTTCGCCGCCCCTGCCATATATACTAAAGGTACGCCCTCATTGTGGGCCAAGCATCGAAGAGGAAAAGGAGGCGGGCGGATATGACCCAGACCATCTATGTGGACATTTTATTCGCCGTCAACCTTTTTATGAATTTCTTTTTGCTTCTGGTTACCGCAAGGCTCGCCCATCAGCCGTACAAACGTCTGCGCCTGCTGGCGGGCGCGGCGCTGGGGGCCCTGTTTTCCTTTGTGATTTTGCTGCCGGAGCTGGGCATTCTCTTTTCCATCGCCACCAAAGCGGTCTTTTCCGCTCTCATTGTCCTCGCTTCCTTTCACGCCGCCTCTTTCAAACGGTTTCTAAAGCTCTATGCCTGCTTTTTTACCGTGAATTTCGCCTTTGCCGGCATTGCCTTCGCCCTCTGGCTCTTTGTGGCGCCTCCCGGTCTTGCCATGGGAAACGGCGTGTTTTATTTCGACATTTCCCCGCTTTTGCTGGTGGTCACCGCAGCGGCGGCCTATCTGCTTTTGTCCCTGTTTCACCGGTTCTTCCAGAAAGGGGCGCCGCCCAAATCTATCTATGACCTGACGGTGACGGTGGAGGGGCGCAGCGTAACGCTCCGCACCCTGGCGGACACCGGCAATTCCTTGACCGAATCCTTCACCGGTTCGCCGGTTGTTCTGGCGGAATATCAAAGCGTGCGGGAGCTGCTACCCGACCCGGTCCGTCCCGCCTTTCAGAACGCGAGCGCCGCCTGTGTCCGCCTGCCGGAGGCCTGGCAGCGGCGCTACCGGGTGATCCCCTACAAAAGCGTGGGCGCAAATGGTCTTCTCCCCTCCTTCAAGGCGGATGAGATCGTCATACATACCAAAGAGGAACCGGTGACGGTGCAGGGCGCGTTTGTGGCCGTGGCCGACACCAATCTCTCCTCGGGGGAATACCGGGGGCTGATGAATCCGCAGCTTCTTCCCATGAAATAAGTGCAGGAGGTTATGGCAATGAAACGGGTGGCAAAACCGATTTGGATTGCGGTACAGGAATGGATCAACCGGCTCAAAGTAAGGCTGGGGCTCATGGAGGAGGTTCACTACATCAACGGGCCGGAGACGCTGCCCGCTCCCCTGACCCAGGAGGAGGAACAGGTGATTTTCCGCAAACTGCAAACCCAGGACGATGCCAAGGCAAGGGAACCGCTGATTACCCACAACCTGCGGCTGGTGGTGTACATCGCGAAGAAATTCGAATCTCCCAACAACTGCGTGGAGGATCTGATTTCCATCGGCACCATCGGGCTGATTAAGGCGGTCAACACCTTCTGCCCGTCACGCAACATCAAGCTGGCCACCTACGCGTCCCGGTGCATCGAAAACGAGATTTTGATGTATCTGCGCAAAAGCGTGCAGCTGAAAAACGAAATGTCCATCGACGAGCCTCTCAACGTGGACTGGGACGGCAACGAGCTGCTCTTCTCCGACGTGCTGGGGTCCGACCCGGACGTGGTCAACCGGGGCATCGAACAGCAGGTGGAACGGGACCTGCTGCTCAGTGCAGTGGAGCACCTGTCCGACCGGGAGGCACAAATTATGAAGCTGCGCTTTGGGCTGTGCGGGGAAAAGGAGCACACCCAGAAGGAGGTAGCCGACCGGCTGGGCATCTCTCAATCCTACATATCCCGCCTGGAGAAACGGATCATCGAACGGCTCAAAAAGGAACTGGAGCGGGCCGGATGACTGGTAAAATTTCTTAAATTCAAGAACCTGGAATTTCTGTATGCCGCCCTTCCCTTCCGGTCATACTCTTACTGACAATGGAAATCATCGGTAGGGGGCGGCTTGATGCAGTTTAACAAAGTGGATATCTGCGGGGTCAACACGGCGAAGCTGAAAGTTTTGACGGAGTCGGAAAAGATGGCGCTGCTAAAGCGGTGCAAGGAAGGCGACAAGCAGGCGCGGGAGGACCTGGTTAACGGGAACCTGCGGCTGGTGCTCAGCGTCATCCAACGTTTTACTCAGCGGGGCGAGAACTTAGACGACCTGTTTCAGGTGGGATGCATTGGACTGATTAAGTCCATCGACAATTTCGATATCTCTCAGAACGTCCGTTTCTCCACCTACGCGGTACCCATGATCATCGGGGAAATCCGCCGCTATCTGCGGGACAATAATTCCGTACGGGTCAGCCGCTCCCTGCGGGATATGGCCTACAAGGCCATGCAGGCCAAGGAACGGCTGACGGGCAGCAACCTTAGGGAACCCACAGTGGAGGAAATCGCTAGGGAACTGGGGGTCAAACGGGAGGAAGTGGTGATGGCGCTGGAATCCATTGTCGAGCCGGTTTCCCTCTTCGAGCCGGTTTATTCCGACGGCGGGGACACCATCTACGTAATGGATCAGATCGGCGACAAGAACGACGACAGCAACTGGCTCGACGAAATCGCCCTCAAAGAAGCCATCAACAACCTTTCCCCCAGGGAAAAGAAAATCCTCTCTCTGCGTTTTTTCCAAGGCAAAACCCAGATGGAGGTGGCCAATGAAATCGGCATCAGCCAGGCGCAGGTATCCCGTCTAGAAAAGGGCGCGCTCAACAAGGTAAAGGGGAAGATTTGATCTTCCCCTTTACCTTGTTTTATAAAATTTACTTTGAACATATTTATGAAAATCACCCACACTATAAAAAATACACCTAACTCTTGTCTTCGTTATCAGGGGATAGACTTATTTATGTGCATCTGGTATCCTATAAGCAGAAACCGACTCAGATACCCAGGAGGAATTACAAAAATGGCTGATAATCGTCATGCTTATCTGATCATGGCTCATCACCGTCCTGATCTATTGGTCCTTTTATTGGAAGCAATTGATGACGTAAGAAATGATATCTATCTGCATATAGACGCGAAATCTTCCATCGAATCCAATATATACCTTCCCCAAAAAAGCAACCTTTATTTCATACCAAGAAACAACGTCCAGTGGGCGGGATATTCTCAAGTGGATTGCACGTTGAAACTGCTGAAGGCCGCCGTACAAAACGGGCCATATCAATACTACCATTTTCTTACCGGGTCCACTTTTCCACTAAAAAATCAGGATGATATGCATGCTTTTTTTGATGCGCACAAGGGAACCGAATTTGTTGGATTTGACAATCATACCACGACAATCGAACGAGTCAAGTATTATCATTTGTTCCATGAAAGCGGGAAGTTAACAGGTCTATCCGGGCACATAAAAAGCGGTCTTAGAGAAAGCCTTAAGTTTATACAGAAGCTGCTTTCCGTGGACCTCTTTAAGAAATATCATCTGGAATACAAAAAGGGATTCGCCTATTGGTCTATTACGGACGATGCTGCACGATACCTGATTGATCACGAAGCTGTTATCTACAGAATGCTTCGTTATTCGATCAGCGGAGATGAGGTTTTTGTACAAGTGCTGTTGTATAATTCGCAATTCAAATCCAAACTATACTCTCTTACGGACGAATGGGAAGGCTCTTTGAGAGAATGCGCATGGGGAAGCAATATAGGAGTACGCCCAGGATGCAACTATACATATATGGATTTGGAATACTTGCTCAACAGCAATCTGTGTTTTGCTTTAAAATTTGAAGGAGCGGACGGTTTAGCACTGATAAAGAAGATTAAGGAGCATAAAAAAATCCAATAACGCTTTGCTATTTATTCAGCAGATACCATTATCATCTATAAAAAAGCTCCCCTTGCGGCGTACCGTAAGGGGAGCTTTTTCTGGAAAACAAACTTATTGGGGCTGCTTGCCGATGTAGGCGAGGATACCGCCGTCCACATAAAGGATGTGGCCGTTGACAAAGTCGGACGCATCGGAAGCCAGGAAGACGGCCGGGCCGACCAGGTCTTCCGTGGTGCCCCAGCGGGCGGCCGGAGTCTTGGAGACGATGAACTGGTCGAAGGGATGACGGCTGCCGTCGGGCTGTCTCTCACGCAGCGGAGCGGTCTGGGGAGTCTCGATGTAACCCGGGCCGATGCCGTTGCACTGAATGTTGTACTCGCCGTACTCGGAGCAGATGTTCTTAGTGAGCATCTTCAGGCCGCCCTTAGCCGCCGCGTATGCGGAAACGGTCTCGCGGCCCAGCTCGCTCATCATGGAGCAGATGTTGATGATCTTGCCGTGGCCCTTCTTGATCATGGAGGGGATAACGGCCTTGGAAACAATGAAGGGAGCGTTCAGGTCCACGTCGATCACCTGGCGGAACTGAGCGGCGGTCATCTCGCACATGGGAATGCGCTTGATGATACCGGCGTTGTTGACCAGAATGTCGATCACGCCGACTTCCTTCTCAATGGTGGCGACCAGCGCATTGACGGCATCCTCGTCGGTGACGTCGCACACATAGCCGTGGGCCTCGATGCCGGCCTCTTTGTAAGCGGCGATTCCCTTATCCACCAGCTCTTTCTTGATGTCGTTAAAGCAGATGGTCGCGCCGCACTTGGCCATACCGCAGGCAATGGCGAAACCGATGCCGTAGGAAGCGCCGGTAACCAGGGCGATCTTACCTTCCAGAGAGAAATTTTTGAGTTCCATGATGAAAAACCTCCTAATAATGATGTTTTGGATAGACAGCAAAACAGCGAGGGCCGCAGATTTCTCCCACATAGGCGGAAAAACCGGCCGTTTGCACACAGGACGCACGGGGCAAAGAAACCTTCACCGCTGTGCTTACTCCCTTACTTATCTATTATATGGCATATTGCCGCCACATTCAAGCGCTTGTCCAGGATCCTGCGGGGTTTCGTACAATCGCCTGTCTTTTGGAAAGAAACCAAGCCCCAATTTGTACAAATTTTCACTCATGCTATAGAAAAAGTAGGACAATTCGCCGCCACTCTACCTTTCTCCCAGTTCAAAGCGGTTATTCGGACTTTTTGTCGATAAACTCAGGCTTGATCTTCGAATACACGATCTTCTGCTCACTGTATAGACCGTGATAGCCTGAAAGCATATAGCTGACCGCGCAGACAATGGCGAAAAAGAGCATCCCGTCCTTCCCGAAAAGCTCGATGCTCATAATCAGCGAGGTAAGCGGGCAGTTGGTCACGCCGCAAAACAGGGAGATCAGCCCGATTCCCGCCCCAAAGGAAGGATTGAGGCCGATGAGGCGGCCCATGGTGTTGCCGAAGGTAGCACCCACAAAGAAGGTGGGGACGATCTCGCCGCCCTTGAACCCGGCGCCCAGCGTGATGGCGGTGAATAGGATTTTCAGCGCGAAGGCCTCCGGGTTTGCCCGGCCAAAGAGGGCTTCATCGATGACGTCCATCCCAGCTCCGTTGTAGTCAAAGCTTCCCACCAGGTAAGTAAGCCCCACCACCAAAGCGCCGCCCACGGCGATGCGCAAAAGCGGATTGGGCAGGAACCGCCGGTAAAGGCTGCCCGTCCCTTTGGTGACTTTGCAGAAAAGCATGCTCAAAACCGCGCACAGTACCCCCAGCAGTATGATCTGTAAAACCGGCAGCACGTCGAGCCGGGGAATGCCCACCAGCTGGTACCGCTCGGGCTCCACCCCAAAAAAATCCGCCACCGCAAAGCCGATCACGGCCGACAGGATACAAGGGACGATGGCAGAATAGTACATCACCCCAACGCTGACCACCTCCATGGCAAAAATAGCGGCGGTCAGCGGCGTGCCGAACAGGGCCGCGAAGGCCGCGCTCATGCCGCACATGGTCATAATCCGCTCGTCCTTTTCGTCAAACCGGAGCAGGCGGCCGATTTTCGACGAGATGCTGCCGCCGATTTGCAGCGCCGCGCCTTCCCGTCCGGAGGAACCACCGCACAAATGGGTCAGCACCGTGGCGATGAAAACCAGCGGCGCCATGCGCGCGGAGATTTTCTCGTTGGCGCGCACCGCCAGCAGCACCAGGTTGGTGCCCTTGTCCTCGTCGATCCCGCAAACCTTATAGAGCAGGACAATGGCGATTCCCGCTACCGGCAGCAGCCAGAGAAGCCACGGCTGCTCCTTGCGCAGCACGGTTGCCCAGCCGATGCTATAGTGAAACAAGGTCCCGATCCCGCCCACCAGCAGGCCAATCAGACAGGCAAACAAAATCCACTTTAAGAACACCTTGTAATCCAACAAATTGGCATGCAGTTTTTCCTTGATCCACCCTTTCATTGCATCCCTCAAACCCCTCTTAATGTCGCCACACGTTTCTTTTATTATAGGCGCGGCGGGGCAAAATTTCAACCGGCTGTCTTGCGCCAAAGAGCCCAACAACCTTCCCCTCTTCCAACCAGTTTTGTACCCAGTGACAGCCGTACGATAAGTTGGTGGATGACAATGGGCCTTTTTCTTTTTACGCTGGGCGGCGGGCGCTTTTGCTTGTCCGCAAAAGAGCGATTTTCACAGAAACACCTTCTCGCTGTTCTACCTTTTCGAAAATCGCACTTCGTTCTTCCTATTCAGAGAGATTCTTTCCGGGAGAATTCATTCGCAAGGCGCCTCCGGGAGTCAGCGCAAGAATTTTATAAAAGAGTCTAGTGCTCGCGGAGGAAGGATGTTATACTGGGGAAAAAGCCAAACAAAAAGGAGACAGACAATGGATTACAACATTCTGACGTTTGGAGCGGTCCCGGACGGAACATCCAACTGCCAAAAGCAGATACAGGCCGCCATCGATGCGTGCGCTAAAACCGGAGGAAGAGTGGTGGTTCCGGCGGGAAGGTTTTTGTCCGGTTCTCTGCGCTTAAAGTCCCAGGTAGAGCTTTATCTGGATGAGGGCGCGGTGCTGGTCTCCAGCCTCAACCCACAGGATACCATTGATTTCGCAAAGGAATTCGACGACGACAATCAGGCCACAGGCTGGGAAGGCGGATGCTTTCTGTTTGCCATGCACGAAACGAACATCACCATCGCCGGGCCGGGCACCATTGACGGCCAGGGCCGGGAGGTGTTCTATGACGCCAATGCGGACAACGGGTATCACGAGTGTCCGCTGATGGTCAAAAGCTTTCGCCCCAGAACCACCTTTTTGGAGGACGTGGAGCACCTGACGGTGAGGGACGTGACCTTTTACGACGCGGCCTTTTGGACGCTGCACATGGCCGGCTGCAGGCACGTGCTGGTGGAAAACGTCACAATCGACAACAACGTCCGGGGCGCCAACAACGACGGCATTGATCCGGACTGCTGCAAAGACGTGGTGGTGCGCGGCTGCAACGTGCGCGGAGGCGACGACGCCATCGTGGTCAAGGCGACCAAGCCCATGTGGGAAAAGTACGGCAACTGCGAGGACATTCTCATTGAGGACTGCGTGCTCCACTCCCGGGACTCCGCATTAAAAATCGGAACCGAGACTTGGGGCGACATCCGCAACATCGAGCTGAAACACTGCCGGGTCCAGGATTCCAACCGGGCGGTAGGCATCTGGGTGCGCGACGGGGGAACGGTGGAAAACATCCATGTGCACCATGTCACCGGCAACACCCTGCGCTATGCCGACGGCGCCATGTGCAAGGGCGCGCCGCTCTGGTGGGGCAAGGGTGAGCCCATTTTCCTCTCCGCCACCAAACGAGCCGGCGTGGACCGCCTACCGGGCAAAATCCGCAACCTTACCTTTGACCATTTGACGCTGACGGCGGAATCTTGTATCTTTCTGGGTGGCGAAGAGTATTCGCCCATTGAAAACATCCGTCTGGAAGAGGTAAACATCACCTGGAAGCAGCAGAGCAAGCATAAGCCGGACGTGTTCGACGAGCAGCCGTCTGTCCGTGACGTATATCCCCACGAGATTCCCTGCCTGTACGCAAGGCAGGTGCAGGGGCTGACCGTGAAGGGGCGCTTTGTCCTCGACGGTTCCATGAAGGAAACCATCCGACGCCGGGAAATTCTCGAAGGGTGCGCCGATTGTGCCATCGAGGCGGAGCAGAGGTAATGGGAAACCGGCCGGGATGTGCCAAAGGCAGCGGGAGAACAAGACTTGTAAATTTCGCCGCTTTCTTTTATAATGAATTTATTTCCAGAAGAGAGGAGGGCGGCATACCATGCTTTCGATTTTAGATAGGCAGCCGCACGAGTCGGCACGCAATTATGTGACGCGTGTACTGCTTTACAACATTGTCAACATCCAGTTGGAGCCGGGCGCGCAAATTCGGGAACAGGAGCTATGCAGGCTTCTCCAGGTCAGCCGCACTCCCTTTCGGGAGGCGGAGCTGGAGCTGGCTCAGAGAAAGCTCATCACCATCCTCCCAAAAATCGGGACTTATGTTTCGTATATCGACGCAAAAATTGTAGAAGAGGTGCGCCACCTGCGCAGCGTGCTGGAAACCGAACTCGCAAAAATAGCCTGCCGGCAGCTCAACCAGGCGGACATCGACTGTCTTTGGGAAAACGTAGCGGTATGGAAGCTTTACATCAGCCGAAAACAGGAGGATAAGATTTTTCAGCTAGACAAGGAATTTCACCGGATTCTCTATCAAAAGTGCCAAAGAAGCTATTGGTATGAACTGGTGGAAAGCGTAGCGCCCCATTTCGACCGCACGACAGTGCTGAGCTTCCGGTGTAAACCGATGAGGAATATCATGCAGGACCACGAAGAGCTTGTCCGTGCCATTGAGCATCGGGATGAAGCGCTGGCCGAAAGCATTGCGACTAAGCACATGCAACGGTATACGGAAAACATCGACGTCATCCGCCGGGACTTTTCGGAATACTTCAAAACATAATCCCCGGCTCCAAAAGCAGCGGGCAAAACGGCAAACCGCCTGCGGTAGACGGGTGGGGTCGGGAATAAAAGGCCGGGGCAACGGACGCGTCTGTTGCCCCGGCCTTTTGCTTTTCAAAGCCTTCGATGCAAAGCTTTCCGCATTGACGAAAAGAAGCGGAGCAGGAAATCACTGCGCCCATACACACGATTGCCGGCTTACCGAGGGAATTTGCAAGAATAAAATCTTTCACGTGACGGAAGAAATCAAAAATACAACGTTGACTGCGCCGGAAAAAGCGGGTAGTATTGTCATCGGCCATGTCTGCGGTCTCAACAGCATCATGATCGGTATGAGGAATGTACCGGCCGCACAGGGCGAAAAGTAAGCGATGGAAAGGAGCAAAGGAAGAAGCCGCCTTCCGGCAGGCTTCTTACACACACTCATGAAACCAATTTTCAAATCTTCCGACCGCGCAATCGACACCTCTGGGAAACGCCTGGTGACAAACGAGCTTCAGTCGCTTTTCGACGAAGCGGCGAAGGCGGGCGGCGTGGCGCTTTTGGAAAAGGGCGTCTACCTGACGGCCCCGTTGTTTTTAAAAAGCCACATGGAGCTTCGTTTCGAGGAGGGCGCCGTCTTGCTGGGCACCACGGACGAAACCCAAATTCCGCTGATTCCTACCCGGGTGGCGGGAGTGGACATGGACTGGTATCCGGGCATTCTCAACTGCAACCAGCAGGAGGACGTGACCGTCAGCGGCAAAGGAACCATCGACGGCCAGGGTGAGTACTGGTGGAACAAATACTGGGGAGCAGACATGAAGGGCGGCTACCGCAAGGAATACGACGCCAAGGGCCTGCGCTGGGCGGCGGACTACGACTGCATGCGGATGCGCAACGTGGTGGTATACGATTCGAAAAATGTGACGCTGCGGGATTTTACCTCTTCCCGGTCCGGCTTTTGGAACGTGCACGTGGTATACAGCAGCCACGTGCACATCGACGGGGTACAAATTGCCGACTGCGGCATACAAAGCCCCAGCACCGACGGCATCGACATTGATTCCTGCGCGCATGTGCTGGTGGAAAACTGCGTGACCTCCTGCAACGACGACAGCATCTGCATCAAGTCCGGCCGGGACGCGGACGGATACCGGGTCAATCGTCCCTGCCACGACATTACGGTGCAAAACTGCGAGATTCGCTCCGGCTTCGGCGTGACGCTGGGAAGCGAACTGTCCGGCGGTATCTATAACATTACCCTGAGAAACCTCAAGTACCACGGCACGGACTGCGGATTCCGCATCAAGTCCTCCCGGGTGAGGAAAGGGTACATCCGGGACGTTTTGGTGGACGGGCTGGAGATGGTCAATGTAAAATATCCGTTTCACTTCGTGCTGGACTGGAACCCGGGCTACAGCGTGTGTACGCTGCCGGAAGGATACACAGGGGAAATTCCCGATCACTGGAAAAAGCTTTTGGAGCAGATCCCCTCTCAGGTACCCAACACCCAGGTGAGCAATATCCGGATTTGTAACGTGAAATCTCACAATGAACCGGATTATAAGGGGATCAGCCGCGCCTTCCATATGGAAGGATTTGCGGATATGCCCATCAAAGGGCTGATCTTTGAAAACGTGGACATCTGGTGTGAGGAACTGGGGATCATCAATTACACACAAAATATTACGTTTAAAAACACGAGCGTTTCCGTTTGCGGCGCGCGCAGGGAAGAAAACGACGCGTACGACAACCGCTAAAAGAAAGCGGACGACCGATGCACTTTTCGATAAAATTCACCGCACTCTCCCCTTCTCATTCGTCTGGTCTCACCCTTGTAATTAAAAGGCGGCACTGCTATAATGAAGCCGGAAAAGGCCCCTGTGAGCCGTGGGTTTTTACCGGGGCGGCGAAAAGGATATGCGGGCATTGTTTCTCCGCGTATGCGGCGGACGGCCGGGCCGGGACAAGCCGCATACGCACCCTGCAGCGATTCTCCCATTTTTCACTGAGAAAGGAGCGCGCGCCAAAAACGCGCGGCAGCAGACATGAAGAGTTTTATGGATCAGGACTTCCTTTTGGAAAGCGAAACAGCCAGGCATCTGTACCACGATTACGCAGCCAAAATGCCGATCGTGGATTACCATTGCCACATTTCTCCCAGGGAGATTTACGAGGACCGGCGGTTTGACGATCTGGCTCAGGTATGGCTGGGCGGAAAGCAGGCTGACGGCTCCTATTTCGGGGACCATTACAAATGGCGCGTCATGCGCTCCAACGGGGTCAGTGAGGACTATGTGTCCGGGGAACAGGACGGCTACCAGCGGTTTTTAAAGTTTGTAGAAGCGCTGGAGCTGGCCGTCGGTAATCCCATGTACCACTGGTGCAACCTGGAACTGCGCCGTTTCTTCGGGTATGAAGGGCATTTGAGCCTGGATACCGCCAAGGAGGTCTGGGACCTGTGCAACGACAAGCTGCGCCACGACCCCGACCTTACGGTGCGCGGCATCATAAAGAAGGCGAACGTGGCGTTCATCGGCACCACCGACGACCCGGTGGATTCTCTGGAGTGGCATGAAAAAATCGCGGCGGACCCCACCATATCCTTTCAGGTCTGCCCCTCCTTCCGCCCGGACAAGGCGATCAATATCCATAAGCCCGGCTTTACCGCCTATGTAAAGGAGCTGGCGAAAAGCGTGGGCAAGGAACGTCTTGCCAGCGTGGAAGAGGTGTGCGGCGCGCTGGTGGAACGGCTGGAATTCTTTCAAAAGAGAGGTTGCCGGGCCAGCGACCACGGGCTTGACTATGTGATGTACCGCCCCTGCTCCATGGAGGAGGCCGACGCCGCCTACCAAAAGGCGCTGCGCGGAGAGGCCCTCACCGTCGAAGAAACGGAGGGCTATCAGACCACGATTCTCCTTTGCCTGGCGAAGGCTTACCATCGGTTAGACGTGGTCATGCAGATTCATTACAACGCCATCCGCAACACCAACACCCGGATGTTTGGGCAGATGGGGCCGGATACCGGGTTTGACTGCATGAACGCCATCAGTTGCGCTCCTGCCCTTTACGCGTTCCTGGACGCGCTGGAACAAACTGACGAGCTGCCCCGCACCATCCTCTACAGCCTCAACCCCAACGAGGACGCGTTGCTGGACACCATGCTGGGCGCGTTCCAAGGCACCGATGTGCCCGGCAAAATTCAGCACGGTTCCGCCTGGTGGTTCAACGACCACAAGGAGGGCATGGAACAGCAGATGAAATCATTGGCAAACTTAAGCCTGCTGGGTAATTTCGTGGGGATGCTCACCGATTCCCGTTCCTTCCTCTCCTATCCCCGCTTTGAGTATTTCCGCCGCATCTTGTGCAACCTGCTGGGCGGCTGGGTGGAAAACGGGGAATATCCCAACGACGAGCGGGCGCTCAAGCGGATTGTGGAAGGCGTGTGCTATCAAAACGCGGTGCGCTATTTTCACCTGTAAACAGGACGGGCGGGCGCTGCTTTGCGCCCCGCCGGCAAGATAAATTGGATTCTTTTTTCTTCCCGTTGGGCGAGCCCTTTGCCGGGGCCGTTTTGGGGGAATCAATCAAAATCGTGAGGCGAATAACATGAATCTGCTCAATTACCAAACGCTAAAGGACCAGGGTTACGACGGCTATCTGCTCAAGGACGCGCCCGAACGGGTGCTGCAGTTCGGCGAGGGAAATTTCCTGCGGGCTTTTGTGGACTGCTTTATCGACCAGATGAACGAAAAAGCAGGCTTTGACGGCAAAGTGGTGCTGGTCCAGCCCATTGCGCCGGGTCTAGCGAAGCTCATCAACGACCAGGAGGGGCTTTATACCCTGTTCCTGCGGGGCCGGGAAAACAAAGAGGCGGTCAACCGCAAACGGGTCATTTCCTGCGTGTCCCGCTGCCTCAATCCCTATGAGGAATACAAAGCCGTGCTCGACTGCGCCAAAAACCCGGATTTGCGCTTTCTGGTGTCCAACACCACCGAGGCGGGCATTGTGTTCGACCCCGCCTGCAAGGCGGACGACGCGCCGCCGTCCAGCTTTCCGGGCAAGCTGACCGCGTTTCTCTACGAGCGGTTCAAACTGGGGCTTCCCGGGTTTATCATCCTTTCCTGCGAGCTCATCGACCATAACGGCGAGGAGCTGAAAAAATGCGTCAAGCAGTATGTGGACCTGTGGGAGCTGGGAGAGCCGTTCGCCAAGTGGGTGGAAACAGAGAATACCTTCTGCTCCACTCTGGTGGACCGCATCGTCACCGGGTATCCCCGCAGCGAGGCGGCGGATATCTGCCAGGAGCTGGGCTATCAGGACAATCTGCTGGATACCGGCGAAGTGTTCGGCCTGTGGGTGATCGAGGGGCCCCAGTCCATCAAGGACGAGCTGCCCTTTGAGAAGGCGAAGCTGCCCATTTTGGTGGTGGACGACCATACGCCCTATAAGCAGCGCAAGGTTCGCATTTTAAACGGCGCGCATACCTCGATGGTGCTGGGCGCCTATCTGGCGGGGCAGGACATTGTGCGTTCCTGCATGGAGGACCCGGTGATCCACGGCTTTATGAACAAAGCCATTTATGACGAAATCATCCCCACCCTCGACCTGCCCAAAAACGAGCTTACCGATTTTGCCGCCGCCGTTACCGAACGGTTCCAAAACCCGTATATCGACCACAGCTTGCTTTCCATCTCCCTCAATTCCACCTCCAAGTGGAAAGCCCGGGTTATGCCGAGTCTGGTGGAGTATGTGCAGCGCACCGGCAGTCTGCCCAAGTGCCTGACCTTCTCCTTCGCGGCCTACGTCGCCTTCTATCACAACGGGAAGGAGAAGGGAGAAAACTGCCTCGTCGGCAAACGGGGAGAAAACACTTACGAAATTAAGGACGATCCGTGGGTGCTGGACTTTTACTATGACCATCGCAATGACGACGAAGCGGACATTGCCCGGGCAGTGGTGAACAACGAGCGGATGTGGGGGCCCCAGTTGGCGGCGCTTCCCGGATTTGAGGATGCCGTGGCCCAGGCGCTCATGCGCATAAAGGCCGTAGGCATGTACCAGGCAATGGAGGAGTGTCTTGCATGAAAGCCATCCGGATTCACCCGCTTGACAACGTAGCGGTGGCGATGGAGCCCATCGCAAAGGGAGAAACGATAACGCTGGAGGACGGCGTGTGTGTAACGGCTTTGCAGGACATCCAGAGAGGCCATAAAATCGCACTCATTGCCCTTTCGGCTGGAGAACCCATACGGAAATATGGCTGCGTCATCGGCCTTGCCAAGGCCCAGATCGCACCGGGCGAGTGGGTGCACACCCACAATGTGCGCACCGGCCTTTCGGAAGAAGGCGACTATGTGTACCGCCACAAGGCCTTTGCGCTGCCTCCGGTATCTCCCCGGACCTTCCAGGGGTTTCGCAGGGCGGACGGCCGGTGCGCCATCCGCAACGAAATCTGGATTCTTCCCACCGTCGGATGCGTCAATTCCATTGCCCAGCGGCTGGTTCGGGAAAACCAGCACCTGGTTTCCGGCAGCGTGGAGGGACTCTATACCTTCCCCCATCCCTTCGGGTGCAGCCAGATGGGAGACGACCACGCACAGACGCGACGGCTTCTGGCGGCACTTACCCGCCATCCCAACGCCGGGGGCGTGCTGGTACTGGGGCTTGGCTGCGAGAATTTAACCATGGAGCAATTTCAAACCGAGCTTGGTACTTGGGACGACCGTCGGGTCAAATTCCTTACCTGCCAGGACGTGGAGGACGAAATGCAGGCCGGTGCAGCTCTTTTGGAGGAGCTGGCCGACTATGTTAAGACCTTTACCCGGGAGGCCATCCCTGCGGGAGAACTGGTGGTGGGAATGAAGTGCGGAGGGTCGGACGGGCTTTCCGGCATCACCGCCAACCCCACAGTGGGACGCTTTTCCGACCGGCTGATTGCCCTGGGAGGGTCTACGGTGCTCACTGAGGTACCCGAGATGTTCGGCGCCGAGTCCATCCTGTTCGACCGCTGTGCCGATGAAACGGTTTTTGCCAAAGCGGTGGCCATGATTCAAAGCTTCAAGAACTATTTCACCAGCCACGGGCAGGTGGTTTACGAAAACCCCAGCCCCGGCAACAAGGCCGGCGGCATCACCACCCTGGAGGATAAATCGTGCGGCTGCGTACAAAAGGGAGGCAGCGCCCAGATTGTGGACGTGCTGGAATACGGCCAGGCAGTGACGAAAAAAGGGCTCAATCTTCTCAGCGGCCCGGGCAACGACTTAGTGAGCGCCACCGACCTTACCGCCGCAGGAGCACATCTGATTTTATTCACAACCGGCAGAGGCACGCCCTTCGGCGCGCCTGCGCCCACGGTGAAGATTTCCACCAATACCGCCCTGTTTGAAAAGAAGCCCGGCTGGATCGATTTTAACGCCGGTACCGTAGCCCAGGGGGAAAGCCTAAATAGCGCCGCAGACCGGCTGCTGGACTTTGTTCTCAAGGTCGCAAGCGGTACGCAAACCCGGGCGGAGGAAAACGGCTTTCGGGAAATTTCCATTTTTAAGGACGGCGTGGTGCTGTAACTTACCGCCTCAACTGGTCCGGCTGCCGGGAAGAAGGCGCTGTCAAAACTTTCGGAGAGCGGCAGGCCGGATAACGCAATGCTCTTTTCCAGAATCCGACGCCAAGAGCTACACGGCAGTTTGCTGCAACCGGTCATAGATGAGCGATCAAAAGTAAGGGACGTAGCTGAAGGGAACTATGCAATATGATCTCCTACAGCTACGTCCTGCGCTTCGCGCAGAGAAAATGACGGAGTTTTGTATCTGCACAAGTGCCCATTAGAACACACCATATACCAGCTTCTCTGCACGTATTAGGCAACACATAAAAATAGAAAATAAAAAAAGCCACCCAGCTGTACCAGAGCCGAGTGACTAATGATGAGAGGATTCGTGTGAAAAATATTCACCTCCCACAATTATTATAATTTGTTGGCGAATATTGTCAACAGTGGGAGGATGTAAAATGAAAAGATTAGCATGTGCCTTGTTGTCAATCTTACTATGTCTGTCTGTTTTTGCTGGCTGCTCAAATAGTGGAGACTCGTCAAGCCAAGTCTCGAATATACGATTAAATTCCTCGCTTTCTTCAAATTCAGACTTATCAAGTTCATCTTCGGTAGCCTCAAAGGCTACTACCGCATCAAGGGAAGTTCCTGTATTGTCGTCTACAACGGTGTCGTCAAATCCACCCGTGGAGAGCCGCACTGCTTCGTCGTCAGCTCCCAAATCTTCTTCTGCACCTAAAGCCTCCTCCGCGCCTGCACCAACAGAAGCCCAGAAGGAAACGCCTCCAGCTTCTTCGGCAGCAGCACAACCAAATCCAAACGATTCTATCACTGTGTATTACACCAGGACAGGTAAAAAATATCATTACGAAAATCCGTGTGGAAACGGCAAGTATTATCCTTGTACGCTGACACAGGCATTGCAAAAGGGGCTAGGTCCTTGTGAAAAGTGTGTTCTTCATTGACCGAAGGCGCAAAAATTACAAATAATCTGGGAAAATGAGAGAAAAAACGGAATGCATTTTATTGTCTGAACATCATATCCCCAAACTGAAATTTTAACTAAGGCGGCTGAAGGTTCATACTCTCCAGCCGCCTTTTAAGGCCTAAGCAAAAAGCCCTGCAATCTTTCGATTACAGGGCTTTTCTGGAGCTGATATCCAGATTCGAACTGGAGACCTCATCCTTACCAAGGATGCGCTCTACCGCCTGAGCTATATCAGCATTGGCGACCCGGAACGGGCTCGAACCGTCGACCTCTAGCGTGACAGGCTAGCGTTCTAACCAGCTGAACTACCGGGCCATCTTACTGGCAATTGCATCCGAAAAACTAGTACTTTTCCGGCAAAACAACGTTGGTTTGTACTTGCTTTTCATGCAACGTTGCTTATTATACCGTGAAGTTGGAACGCTGTCAAGAGATTTTTGCGGGTTTTTCGAAAAAAATCATAAAACTGATTTTCTGCTTGTTTTGGCTCGAATGATCGAGGTAAAAAAACGCTGCGGCAACCCTTTTCGACTGCCGCAGCGCATCGAATTCAGACAACGACTTATTTGATGATTTCGCCTTCCATGTTACCGGTGCAGCCGGCCGCATTGGATTCATCCGTGTCAATGTGCATCGCCAGAGCGAACTTCGGGCTGACACGCACCACCACGTCGCCAAACGTCAGGCTTCGTTCCGCGGAGGTGATCTTTACCCCGACGATCTGCTTATCCTCTACGCCGAATTCCTGGGCATCGGCCGGAGTCATGTGAATATGGCGCTTGGCGGCAATGACTCCACAGGGAATCTCTACCTCGCCGCAGGGACCGACAATTTTACATCCCGGGGTGCCTTCGATATCACCGGACTCGCGCACCGGAGCGGCAATACCGATGGAACGGGCGTCGGTCAGCGAAATTTCCACCTGGGAGCTGGGACGCACCGGGCCTAGGATGGAAACGTTCTTAAGCTCCTTTTTTGGGCCGACCACCGTTACCCGCTCTTCACAGGCAAACTGGCCCGGCTGGGACAGCATCTTCTTAACGGTAAGCTGCGCGCCCTCGCCAAACAGCGTCGCCAGGTCGGCGGCGGACAGATGAACATGGCGGGCAGAGGTTTCAACCAGAATCTTTTTCACGACATGCATCTCCTTATATGTACACTTTTCACTTTATTATACCATAGGCGACCAGAAGAAATCAACTGCTAACTGGAAAAGATATGCTATTATACGTATCCCAGCTTTTTGAGGGTATTATAGGTCAGGTTGCGCCGGTAGGTATACTTTCCCATGACCGGGTTTTCCAGCGCGTAAGCATGAAAATTGTCCAGGTTCAGGGCTTTGCCGTCCTCCTGGATGGCTTCCAGAATCTCGCGGGCGCGCTTGGGGCTTTGGTTATAAAGATCCGCATAGTAGATAAGCGCACCTTCTTCGGTAATCCCACGATTGCGGCCGTAGACCAGATAAGCGGAGATGTCTTCCTCAGCGGTGGCGTCCTGCACGGTCTTACTTACATCGGTAGCCAGAAGGCCGCGCATGATGGAGGCTTCCGAGGAGGTCAGGATGCGGTTGTTCCAGATGTAATTGGTCTGGTGCAGCTCGTCGAGCATGGAAGAACCGGTCAGATGGCTTTCCACCGTCTTCGGGTCCTGCACGAGCATATTTTTAACCAGGTCGTGGGCGCGGGTAGCGTGCCATCCCAAGCAGCCGATGCTCAGAGCGTTGTTGTCATCGGGAATAACGGTGGTATAAGTCCCTTCGTTGGCAACGATAACCACCCGGGCGTCCCGCAGCAGGCGGTAAGCATCCACCTCGCTCTGGGTTACCTGGAACGCGTAAGGCTCGGACGCCGTGCCGTAAGGGTCATCCCGCACATAGGCGGTCACCGTATAGGTCCCAGCTTCCAGCTTTTCGTTCTGATAGTCTTCATAAACCACGTTTCCCGCCGTATCCCGCAGCTCCAGGCGAACCTTGGCGAGATCCGGGTAATTCTCCACCGTACAATAGGCGGAGGTATTTTTCAGTTCCACCGCCGTAACCACCGGCTTCGGCACGTTGGAAAGCACCGATATGGTTATCTCCCGGTTGGCGGAATCCACATACCGGTTGCCCGCCACCACTTGGAAGGACTTCTCCCCCACTTGCGAAATGGAAAAGGAAACCGTCCAGTAAAGCCGGCCGCTTTTGTCCACCGCGCCGTCCGTCGCCTGGGCGACTAGGCCGCCGTTTTGGTCATACACCTGCACATGGGTGGTGCTGCGCCCGGTCACCACCTGCAGCTGCACCGAATCCCCCACATGGATGGTGCCAGGTTCCGCCTTAACGGCATATAACGTGTCCGCCACCGTAGAAAGCTCTGAATAAACGGGCGCTGCCGATACCGACTGCGCACCGCAAAGTACCATTGTCAGAAACAAGGCTGCCGCAATCATTCGCTTGGATCTTTTCATTGTAACCTCCGTCCTGCAGCGCCGGGCTTGCGTTTCCCGGGCTGCATCCCATCCCTTTTCACTGCAACAAATTTGCATCCTTGGGGTCTCATCCCATTTTCCCCGGTAAAAGAAAAAATGAGACAATAGGTGGGCTTAACCCATCCTATGATCTCATTTATTCTAGCAGAAAAAGTTACTTTTTTCAACTATATTTCCACGGAAAAGGTAAGATATTCTCACAATGCATCCCAGTGAATTCCTGCTGTTACAGATCCAGGTTTTCCTGAAGCTGACCCAAACTTTGCGCTTTTAAATAGGCGTTGATGAATCCATCCAGGTCCCCGTCCATGACGGCGTTGATGTTGCCCATTTCATAACCGGTACGATGGTCCTTTACCAGGGTATAGGGCATAAATACATAGGAACGGATCTGAGAGCCCCAGCCGATTTCCTTCTGCTCGCCCTTGATGTCCTCGATGCGGTCCAGGTGCTCGCGCTCCTTAATTTCCACCAGCTTCGACTTGAGCATGGTCATACACACCGCCCGGTTCTGGTGCTGGCTGCGCTCGTTCTGACAAGCCACCACGATGCCGGTGGGAAGGTGGGTGATGCGCACCGCCGAAGAGGTCTTATTGACCTTCTGGCCGCCCGCGCCCGAGGAACGGTAGGTGTCCACCTTCAGGTCTTCGTCCTTAATGTCGATCTGGATCTCGTCGTTGATTTCCGGGATGATTTCCAAGCTGGCAAAGGACGTATGCCGCCGGCCCGACGCGTCGAAGGGAGACACCCGCACCAGCCGGTGCACCCCCACCTCGCTCTTTAAATAGCCGTAGGCGTTGAGCCCCTCTACCAGGATGGAGGCGCTTTTGATTCCCGCCTCTTCCCCGTCGAGATAGTCGAGAATCTTATACTTGAAGCCGTGGCGCTCGGCCCAGCGGGTGTACATCCGGTAGAGCATCTCCGCCCAATCCTGGGCTTCGGTGCCGCCCGCGCCTGCGTGGAAGGTAAGAATGGCGTTGTTCTGATCGTATTCGCCGGTTAACAGCGTGGACAGCTTTTGGGTTTCCAGCTCGTTTTGCACCCGCTCTACGCCTTCTTTGGCTTCGTCCAAATGAGAAAGGTCCCCTTCCTCGTCAGCGATCTCAATGAGCATAAGGGTTTCCTCGAAATCGTCGGACAAGGACTGATAGGCGGCGATCTTGTTTTTGATGCCGCTGATTTTGCGGAGAACCTTCTGAGAATTGTCCATATCATCCCAGAAGTTCGGCTGGGCGGACTGCTCCTCGAGCTTCGCCTGTTCCTCCTTCAACGCCTTGAGTCCCATGGCCTCGGCCAGTTCCGAAAGTTCGGGCTGCATGCCTTCCAGCTTCAATTTTAATTCTTCGTACTGTATCACGTTCTCTTCATCCTTTTTTGCAGATTCAAGCGTCTTTTTTGCGCAGACGCTGTTGCCATAACAGATGTATTATAGTGCGAAACCGCCGCAAAGTAAAGGAAAACGCAGAGGGCAGAATAATCTTTTCGTTCAGAAGGATTGAACAAACGGGGATGTTTGGTTATAATAGTAAAGAAAAGCGGAAAATTTGGCAAGCGATTGTGGCCTTTTGAACACGGGAGGTTCTTCTATGATTTCCTATACCGACCTGAGCTGTCCGGTCTGCCACCAGCCCTTCAAGGCGGATGACGACGTGGTGGTCTGCCCGGTCTGCGGCGCGCCTCATCACCGGGAATGTTACCGAAAAGAGGGGCACTGCGCCTATGCGGACACCCACGGCACCGAGGAGCAGTGGCAGCGTCCCGAACGACAGGCGCAAGAGCCGGATGAAGACGACCCGCTGGCTGGGGTATGTCCCCGGTGCGGCTATAAAAACCCGCCGGGCACCTTATTCTGCGTCAAATGCAGCCTTTCCCTTAAAGACGGCAACCCATCCACCCGTTTTAACGGCGAGCCGCCGCCTCCGCCCCGACCCCAGCCGGGAGACCAGCCCTTTTCCCCCTTCGGTCCCATCATGCTCGACCCATACGGCGGCGTGGATCCGGGGCATTCCATCGGCGGCATCCCGGTGCCGGAAATTGCTTCCTTTGTGGGAGAGAATGCTTCTTATTATCTGCCTCGGTTTTACCAGATGCAGAAAAACAAGTCCCCCATCAGCCTGAACTTCGCCGCTGGCCTTCTCGACCGGTTTTGGGTGCTGTTTCGCCGGATGAGCGGTTTTTTTGCTCTGCTGTTTGCGGTGACCACCCTTTTGTCTCTTCCGTCGACGATTATTTACGCCCAGTACACCATTGCTCTGGCCTCCGGCGCGCAAACCTTCGAGCCCTCTCAGACTCTGGCCATTCTCAGTACCGTATTCAGCTATGTGAGCCTTGCCGTGCGTCTGCTGCTGCTTGTTTTCAGCAACCGGCTTTACATGGCCTATGTGCTGCGCAGCATCAAGCGCATCCGGGCGCGGGGTCTAGACCCGCTGGCCTATCAGGAGGCGCTGATGAAAAAGGGAGGCACCAAGGCGGTCAACATTTTGATCGTTATTGGGCTCAATGTGGCGGTAGCCGGGGTCCTGGCCCTGCTCTTGCTCTATGTTTTTTAGTGCGGGCCTTTCGGTCCGTCCCCAATATGGAAAGAGAACGGCCGGCGCCTTTCTCTTTCGCAGAATGGAGAGAAAATAAAAATGAAAATCAAAAAAGCTGTTATCCCGGCCGCGGGGCTGGGCACCCGGGTCCTTCCCATCACCAAGGCGATGCCCAAAGAGATGCTTCCCATTGTGGACAAGCCTTCCATTCAGTACATTGTGGAAGAAGCGGTGGCCGCCGGCATTGAGGACATTCTAATTATTTTAAGCCGGGGCAAAAGCATCGTGGAGGACCACTTTGACCGCAGCCCGGAGCTGGAGGAGCGTTTGTCCGCCACCGGCAAGGAGGAGATGCTCAGAGAAGTCAAAGCCATTTCCGAGCTTGCCAACATCACCTACCTGCGCCAGCGGGAGCTCAAAGGGCTCGGGCACGCGGTGTATGAGGCGAGAAGCTTTGTAGGGGACGAGCCTTTTGCGGTTCTTTACGGCGACGATGTGATTATCGGCGCGGATCCCGCCTGCGGCCAGCTTTGCCGGGCTTACGAGGAATTCGGCCTGGGCGTGGTGGGCGTCAAGGAGGTCAGCACTGAGGCGATCCTCAAATACTCCTCCCTGGCGGTTACCCCCATTCGGGACAACCTCTTCACCGTTACCGACATGGTGGAAAAACCAAAGCCGGAGGAGATTTTATCCCATTACGCGATTTTGGGCCGCTGCGTGCTGCCGCCGGAGATTTTCAGGCTCCTGGAAAACACAAAGCCGGGCGCAGGCGGCGAAATCCAGCTGACCGACGCCATGAAGGTTCTTTGCCGCACCAAGCATATGACCGCGGTGGACTTTACCGGCAAGCGGTACGACATGGGCAACAAGCTGGGCATTTTGCAGGCGACCTGCGAGGTGGCGCTCACCCATCCGGAGGTGGGCGAAGGGTTCAAAGCGTATCTCAGGGAGCTGTGCAAAACACTTTGAGGCGGCGAACCGAAAAAAGCAGATTTTGGAGCATCCAAGCAGATTTTTCTTGACTGCTTGGATGCTTTCTGCTATAATTCATCTGTTAACGCGCAGCTAATGCGCGTTTCATCCTTGCTCCTGCCGAAAAAGGGCGGGGGCCATAGTCCAAAAGGAGGTGCAAACGACATGGCAAATGTAACTGGCAAGTATGAGTCCGTCCTCATCGTTTCGTTGAAGAGCGGCGAGGAAGCGGTCGCGGCGACGGTGGAGAAGTTCAAGACCCTCATCGAGCAGAACGCGACCCTCGAAAGCGTGGACGAGTGGGGCAAACGCCGCCTGGCTTACCCCATCAACGATGAAACCGACGGTTATTACGTTCTCTACAATTTTGAGAGCGCTCCTGCCTTCATCGCGGAGCTGGACCGGATCTACAAGATCACCGACGGCGTGCTTCGTTCCATCATCGTACGCAAGGAAGCGTAAGGAGGCCGCTATGCTCAATCATGCAGTTTTGATGGGTCGGCTGGTGGCCGACCCGGAACTTCGGCACACGCCCAACAGCATCCCGGTTACCCGCTTCACCTTGGCGGTGGACCGCAATTTCTCGTCCCAAAGCGGCGAGCGCCAGACGGATTTCATCGACATTACCGCGTGGCGGAAAACGGCGGAGTTCGTCTCCCGCTATTTTCACAAGGGCATGCTGGTAGCGGTGCAGGGTTCTATCCAGACCCGCAGTTATACCGACAACCAGGGTATCAAGCGCAAAGCGTTTGAGATCGTGGCGGACAATGTATATTTCGCCGAGCCCAAACGGGATTCCGCTTCGGCGCCTTCCTATGACCCGGCTCCGGCACCTGCCGCGCCTACGTCCTACCAAAGCGGCGACGCGGGAGATTTCCAGGAAATCGAGGACGACGATCTGCCGTTCTAATGAATTTGAACGAGACTACAAGGAGGAACTGACTCATGGCTTATGACCGCTCTGACCGTCCCCGTGGACGCAAAGGCCGCAAAAAGGTTTGCAGCTTCTGCGTCGACCGGGTTGAGAATATCGATTACAAAGATGTCAACCGTCTGCGCCGCTTCATTTCGGAGCGCGCGAAGATTCTGCCCCGCCGTGTTACCGGCACCTGTGCCAGACATCAGCGCGAGCTGACCGTCGCCATCAAGCGTGCCCGTCACATTGCTCTGCTGCCCTTCATCAGCGACTAAGAAGTTTCTCAAAGGCCCCGGCTTTGTAGCCGGGGCCTTTTTTCATGCGGTTTTATCAAGACGGAGCCGACGGCCGGCAAACCGCATCCTGTGCTAAAATAGAGTTGTAACTTTCGCTCGGGTATAATTATAAAGCATAACCGCGCCGTTTTTTCTTTCGGTTCTGGCGGCAAAAGGCTTGGGCACGGTCATAGAACGCCCGAACACTGCAGAGATCCGCCGCCTGCGAAGAAATGCAGTGATTTTGAGGCGACCAGTGCCGGTCAAAGTCTATAGTCCGTTCCTGTGCGGGTACAGGCAAAGGCCCCGGGCGGGAAAAACCCGGGGGGCTTTTGTTTTATCGGCCGCCCCTTTGGGTTCCCCCTTCTTGGTCCCCCCCCGAATT
>CAMLYM010000015.1 GCA_946491705.1 uncultured Clostridia bacterium | reverse complement strand
ATGATAGGTGTCCACCAAAAGAGTGCAGCTGTCCGGATAGGCCCGGGCATAGGCGCGGAAGGCGGAAAGCTCGCTGTCAAACATCTGCACCCAGCTATGGGCCATAGTACCCAGGGCGGGGATGCTGAAATCCCGCTCGCAAATGGTACACGCCGTTCCCACGCAGCCGCCGATGTAGGCGGCCCTGGCACCGTATACCGCCCCATCGTACCCCTGCGCCCGGCGGGAGCCGAACTCCATCACCGGCCGTCCCTTTGCCGCCCGGCAGATGCGGTTTGCTTTGGTGGCAATGAGGGAAGGATGGTTAATGGCCAAAAGCACCATCGTCTCGATAAACTGGGCTTGGATTACCGGTCCGCGGACGGTGACGATGGGCTCATGGGGAAACACGGGCGTACCCTCCGGCACTGCCCAGACGTCGCAGGAAAAGGAAAAGTTTCGAAGAAACTGCAAAAACGCTTCGTCAAAGATGCCTTTGCCGCGCAGAAAAGCAATGTCTTCCTCGGTGAAATGCAGATCCTTCAAATAGTCGATCAGCTGCTCGAGCCCCGCCATGATGGCGAAGCCCCCTCCGTCGGGAACCTTGCGGAAAAACAGGTCGAAATAAGCAATCCGGTCCGCAAACCCGTTTTGAAAATAACCGTTGGCCATGGTCAGCTCATAAAAGTCGGTGAGCATGGTCAGGTTGCGCTTGCGTCCTTCGTTCATGGCGTTTTCTCCTTTGCTGTGTCATCTGCAATGGCGGCGCACAGCTCGACGCCATTGACCTCCATGTTGTAGAGGGCGGCGGCAGCGGTAAAATCCGCCCCGTGCAGCCCTAGATCATAGGTATCGGTCAGGTCCACCGGAACGAGCACCCGAACCGGCCGGTTTTGCCGGGTAAAATGGGTTTTCAGCCCGATGGCAAACTGCTGCACGCAGATGTCGGTGCAGTCCCCGGTGACCACAAAGGTATCCGTCTCCGAATTGCCGTTGAGCCAAGCAAGCACGGCGGGCTCCTGCATGCCGTTGGTGGAAGCTTTTTCGATCACCGGGATGGAAAGGGCTTTCAGCTCCTCCACCAGCTCGCTTTCCCATTCTCCCTTGAGGCAGTGGACCGGATAAGCGGAAAACTCGGGGCTGTCTTTCGTGTGGCAGTCATTCAGCGCCAGCACCGGCCGCCCCGTCTCAAGAAACTGCCTGGCAAGGGCGGCGGTGGGTGAAATCAGCGCCTCCACCCGGGGACTGTACATAGCGCCTTCTTTCGCAAAGCCGTTGACCAGGTCCACAACGATGAGGGCGGCGGTACCGGGCAGCGCGGACAGCGGCACTCCCGGCAGGGTGGTCAGGTGGTCGTAGACGGCGCTGACGGTTTTCGTGCACTGGGCCACAAATGCGGTTTTCTCCTGGAATTTCATACGGTCCCTCCTGTCTAAAAAACGCAGAAAAGGGAACACACTGCGTTTGCATGTTCCCTTCCCTCTCCGAATCAAGGTGTTTATTTGACTAATTTTGCAAAGTTCGCCCCGAACTCCACGCATTGCTGCAAAGCCGCTTCATCCGGCACCCAGTTGACCTTCAGCCCGTCGCAAACAATCTCAAAGCCCGCTTTTTCCAGGTGCTCCGCCAATACCTTGGGAGACTCGCCGCTCCAGCCGTAGCTGCCGAAGGCAGCGGCCTTTTTGCCCACCGGGTGCATTTCCCGGATCAGGTCCAGCTCGGCGGCCACCGAGGATAAGATACCGTTGACCACCGTGGGCGAGCCCACCAGGACGGCCTTGGAATCGAATACGTCGGTGAGGATGTCGTTCTTGTCGTGCTTGGAGGTGCTCTTAACCACCAGTTTTACCTCCGGGTCCGCCCGTTTGACGCCCTCGGCAATGGCCTCGGCCATGCGGCGGGTGGAGTTCCACATGGTGTCATACAGAATGGTGATTTTATTCTCCTGGTAATCGTCGGCCCATTCCATGTACTTCTCGACGATCTGGGCAGGGTTGTCCCTCCAGATGACGCCGTGGCTCGGGCAGATCATGTCGATAGGCAGGTTCATCTTCGCCACTTCCTGGAGCTTGAGCTTGGCCATCTTGGAGAAGGGGGCGACGATGTTGGCGTAATACTTCTTCGCTTCGTAATAGATGGAAGAGGTGTCGGTCAGGTCGTTATACATGGCTTCGCTCGCCAAATGCTGGCCGAACACGTCGGTGGAGAACAGGATCTTTTCGTCCTGCAAATAGGCCATCATGTTATCCGGCCAGTGAAGCATACGCGCTTCCACAAAGGTAAACACCTTGCCGCCGCCTAAATCCAGCGTATCGCCGGTCTTGACCGGGTGCAGGTCCCAATCGGCATGATAGAGGCCCTTGAGAGACTTGACGCCGTTGACCGAACAGTAAACCGGGGTGTTCGGAATCTCCCGCATCAGCTCCGGCAGCGCGCCGCTGTGGTCACACTCGCCGTGCAGGGCGATCACATAGTCGATATCCTTAAGATCAATCACCGACTTCAGGTTCTCTACAAACTCATGGGCAAAGGGCGTCCAAACCGTATCAATGAGCGCGGTCTTTTCCCCCCGAACCAGGTAGGCGTTGTAAGAAGAACCTCGCTGGGTGGACAGCTCGTCCCCATGAAAGGTTTGCAGCTCATGATCAATTTTGCCGACCCAAGTGACACACTCCGTTACTTTAAAAGACTTATCCATTCGTTTCATCGGTCCTTTCTTCTCGCAAACCTGGTTTTCTCCGGCGCCCCGGTACAAACGCCAAAAACAGCTGCGATTGACGATATTATGGTACCCTCCATTCCCCGCCCTCATGCGGCGAATGCGGATATTTTATGCAAATTAAGCATACCATTTCAGTATGTATTATACAAGCATTTGCCATGGAAAATTTTCTTGCTCTTTTGTCCGAAAAAATAGAAGAAACGCCGACAAGTATGCCGGCGTTTCCAAAGGAAGCAAACGATTATCCAACCGCATCCGGTTCCGAAGAAGAAGCGGAGGAGGCACTGCTTGAGGAGGAAGATGCACCGCCGGAGGAAGCGGGCGGCTCCGAAGAAGACGCAGGCGTACTCTGCGCCGCCCCTTCGCTGATATAGAGGACAACTTCCGCGCCGTATTCCAGCGTGGTCCTGGGCTTGGGGTCGGTGGTAATGACCCGGTTTTCCGGCACCGACGCGCTTTCCTGGCGCATCACCACGCATTTATAGCCCTGGGACGAAAGGTCCGCCACCGCGTCCACCACGTCCATGCTGGTCACATCGGTCAGCGACTTCTGGTAGGGGCCCTTGCTGATATATACTTTGACTTCCGCCCCGTCCTGGATGGGCGTCAGCGCTTCCGGCTCCTGCTTGATGATGACGCCGGCCGGAACCGTATCGTCAAACACTTCGCCGGCTAGCTGCAGCTTGACATAAGGCCACAGGTCGGTGCGGTTCTTGATGCTCAGGTAATTCTGGCCCACCGTATCGGGCGCCTTCTTGGAATAGAGCACGTCGTTGCTGGAAAGCTCGGAATTGGCAAGCGAAGAGGTCAGGTCCGCCATGGAAACCGTGCTGACGGTGGATGAGGTTCCCGAAGACGCAACGCCGTTCATCGCCAGGGCAATGCCCAGCCCTACGCAGGCAAGCAGCAGCACGATGGCGGCGATCAGCAGGGTGACTACCAACGGCCGGTTTCCCTGCAGCTTTTCCAAAAAGGATTTCTTTTTTGGTTTCTCCGGCTCCTTCTGATAGCTTTTTTCTTCCTTTTCCAGCTCTTTGAGCACGCCCGTTACGTTTTCCGAAACCGAGAGCTCGTCGCGAAGCTGCTCCACCGTCCGGGTTCGGGCCGCATAGTCAAAGCGCATGCCCTTGGCCATAGCGGTGGCCACGTTTGCCGGGATGGCGCTTGCCACCGAAGAAGGCACCAGCAGCCGCTCGTTGCCTACCCGTTTGGGCGCTTCCTTGGGAATGACGCCGGTGAGCAGGTACATGAGCACCGCGCAGATGCCGTACACATCCGTCCAGGTTCCGCTGGTATCGCTGGCGGCATACTGCTCATAGGCGGCAAAGCCGGGCATGAACTGGGGCGCCAGCGGGGTGTGCGCCAGATGAGCCGCATTGACGGAAAATCCAGTCAGCCGAAAACGGCCGCGGCTGTCCACCAACAAGTTTTCCGGTGAAATGGCCAAGTGAAGCACCCCTGCCGAATGCAGGGCGCTCAAGGCTGCAATAACCGGCATAATCAGCGGACGTGCCACTTCCCAGCCGATGTGCCCGCCCCGGCGGGAGAGCCAATCGGTCAAAGGCACCGCGTCGATATGCTCGGATACGGAATAAGCCGTGCCGTTTACTTCAAAAATATCATAGACCGGGATGAGGGCGGGAATGTCGCGCATGCGGGCAAGGGAGCGGGAAAGGCCGATAAACTCTCGGCGCAAGGCGTCAAAAAGCGCTTCGCTGCCGTTCATAGGCGCTACCTGCAGTTCACCGGCGCGCTGGGCGATGGTGGCGGGCATAAATTCCCGGATCACCACCGAGGAATTGAGCACCTTGTCCCACCCGATGTAAGACGCGCCCTCCCCGTTTTCCGAGAGGACCGTTCCTACCACGTACCGGTCCTGCAAAAGGGTACGAAGAGGAAGCAGAGGCGGCTGCTGGGGATGTTCCTGATAGCCGCAGTGCGGGCAGACTGTATTCCCGTTATTGGGCTGCATACAATGCATACAAAGGTCGTTGGTATTTGCCATTTGGTTCACACTCCTACAAACGAATCCGCCGGGACCCGGCGGCAAACAAAACTCTCCAAAAAGCAGCATAAGTATTCATATTGATTATAGCATAAGGAATCCATTGAAATCAACCTTTTCCTAACGCAAGGCGGCAGTTTGGACGCTTTTGAGAGGAAAAACCGCCGATTGCACAATTCCTGCCCGTTTTTTCTTCTATTTGACAGCGAGTAATGGTATAATAGGAGTACCACATCAATGGAAATGGAGGACTCTATGACGCTTGACATCCTTTTGGAGAACCTTCTCGCCACCGGATGTCCGGTACAACAAAACGAGCCCATGCGCCTGCATACCACCTTTAAAATCGGCGGGCCCGCCGATTTGTTCGCTTCACCCAAGGACCAAGCCCAGCTTGGTGAGATTCTTGCTTTGTGCCGGGAAGCGCAAGTCCCGGTCACGGTGATCGGCAAGGGATCCAACCTGCTGGTGTCCGACGAGGGGATCCGCGGCGTAGTGGTACACATGGACGGCGGATTCGGCGGCCTTACGCTGGCAGGGCCCCATACGATCCGCTGCGGCGCGGGGATAAGCCTTGCAAAGCTTTGCTTGTTCGCGCTGGAAAACGGGCTGTCGGGTCTCGAGTTTGCATGGGGGATTCCCGGCTCGGCCGGGGGTGCTGCCTATATGAACGCGGGAGCCTACGGCGGGGAAATGAAGCAGGTGCTCACCCGCTGCACCCACATTACGCCAGACGGCAGGCTGGGCGCGTTCTCCGGCGAGGATCTGAAGCTTTCCTACCGGCGAAGCGCTTACACCGATTCGGACTACGTGATCACTTCCCTAGAGTTGACCCTCTCCCCTGGCAATAAGGACCAGATTCGCGCCCAGATGGACGATTATCTGTCCCGCCGCAAGGAAAAGCAGCCGCTGGAATACCCAAGTGCCGGCAGCGTGTTCAAGCGTCCGCCCGGGTATTTTGCAGGAGGGCTAATCGAGCAGTGTGGGCTCAAGGGGTACCGGATCGGGGACGCTATGGTGAGCGAAAAGCACGCGGGATTCATCATTAACGTCGGGCAGGCCAGCTGCCGGGACGTATTGCAGCTGATTGCCCACATTCAGCGCACCGTCCTGCAGGAATGCGGGGTATCGCTGGAATGTGAGGTCAAGCACATCGGTCTAAAGGAGTAAGGAAATGGAATTCATCATCGTAACCGGCTTGTCCGGCGCGGGAAAATCCCGGGCCATGGATGCCTTGGAGGACATCGGCTTTTTCTGCATGGACAACATTCCGCCCGCTTTGGTGGCGAAGGTCGCGGAGCTATGCATGCAGTCGGCGGACAAATTTTCTAAGGTCGCCATGGTCATGGACACCCGGGGCGGCAAGCTGTTCAATGCCTTCTTCGAAGGCCTAAGCGAATTAAAGCAGCACGGCAGCTATAAAATCCTGTTTTTAGAGGCCCAGCCGGAGGTGCTCGAGCGCCGGTACAAGGAAACCAGGCGCCGCCATCCACTGGCCACGGATGAAAACAGCTCCGTGGAGCAGGCCATTGAGACGGAAATGCAGCTTCTTTCCGCCGTGCGCGCCAGTGCCGACTATATCATCGACACCTCTTACCTCTCCCCTGCCCAGCTGCGCGAGCGCATCACCGGCCTTTTCGCGGGGGACGTTTCCCAGGGGATGCTCATTCACGTGATGTCCTTCGGGTTTAAGTACGGCTCCCCCAGCGAGGCGGACCTGGTGTTTGACGTGCGCTGCCTGCCCAATCCCTTTTACATCGACGAGCTGCGAAACCAAACCGGGCTTAACAAGCCGGTGCGCGATTACGTCATGCAGTGCAAGGAAACCAAGGGCTTTGTGGAGCGGCTTTTTAGTATGATTGACTATATGCTCCCTCTTTACATCAACGAAGGCAAAAGCCAGCTGGTGGTGGCCATCGGCTGCACTGGCGGCAAGCACCGGTCGGTTACCATCGCCGAGCTTCTCTACCAGCACCTGCTGGAGGACGGCAAACGGGTCACCGTCAACCACCGGGACATTAAAAAGCCGTAAGGACCGGTTCGCGGCAAGCCTCTGCGGTTTGTCCATTTTTTGCGGTCCCAACCGTCTGTCCAGGCTTGCCTAAAATCACGAATGGTATCATTCCTCCGACCGTCCCGCTTTCTGCCCATCGCCCCGCCCTCGTTACGGCGGCCGGCCGGACAAGCGGGGCGGCCCTCTCTATATCCGGACGTTATGCCGCCCGTATTTCCCGGTCCATGCCGAATGGGACGGCGAGAAAGGAAGTGCCCCATGTCTTTTTCCGCATCGGTCAAGGAAGAGCTTTGTTCCCTGCCCTGCGATTCCCCGGCTTTGAGCAAAGCAGAATGCTACGGCCTGCTACTGTTCGGCCGTGCCTTTCAGGGAGAAAAAATCGCCCTGCTCACCGAAAACGAACACACCGCCCGCCGGTATCAGCAGATGACACAGGCGGTAACGGGTGTTCCCGTGACGGTAGAGGCGGTGGGCGGGCCGTCAGCCGGCCGGTTCCTGAACGCATCGGTGGAACAGGCGCAGGACCGGGAAACGGTGCTCGGCTGCTTCGGCCACACACCCGGACGGGTCAGCCTGCGCATCAACCGGGCGGTGCTCGAAGAGGAAGGCTGCCCGGGCGCGTTCCTTCGGGGGGCGTTTCTATCCTGCGGGGCGCTGGCCGACCCGGAAAAGGAATATCATCTGGAGCTTTACGTTCCTTTCTATAACCTGGCCTGCGATCTGCAGCTGCTCCTGGCCGAATGCTCTTTGGCGGCGAAAATGATTCCACGCAAGGGCGGTTATGTGCTATACTTTAAGGAAAGCGAGGCCATTGAGGATTTTCTGACCTTGACGGGAGCGGTCCAATCCGCCTTCTCCATCATGAACATCAAAATCTACAAGGACCTACGCAACAACGCCAACCGTCGGCTTAACTGTGACAGCGCCAACATCGACAAGACCGTGGCCGCTGCCGCCGAGCAGATTGCGGACATCCGGCTGATTGCCGAAAAGAAAGGGCTTTCGTCCCTGCCGGAGGATCTGATGGAGCTGGCCCGTCTGCGGCTGAATAACCCGGAGCTTTCCCTGCGGGAGCTGGGCGAACAGTTATCCGTGCCCATCAGCCGCTCAGGGGTCAACCACCGGCTCAGGCGGCTGCATACCATGGCGCTGGAGCTTCGGGAAAAATCGGACAAGCAGGAAAAAGGAAGGGAACGCCGATGAGCTTTTGCCATCTTCATGTTCATACCGAATATAGTTTGCTCGACGGCGCCTGCCGTATCGAGCAGCTGGCCGAGCGCGCCGCCGCCCTGGGGCAAAAGGCGGTGGCCATCACCGACCACGGCGTCATGTACGGCGCCGTGGATTTTTACCGTGCCTGCAAAAAGCACGGGGTCAAGCCCATCATCGGCTGCGAAGTCTACGTGGCGGCCCGTACCCGGTTCGACAAAGTCCACGGGTTTGACGACGAACGGTACCATTTGGTGCTTTTGTGCGAAAACGCCGTTGGGTACCAGAATCTCATCAAGCTGGTGTCCCTGGCCCATACGCAAGGATTTTATACAAAGCCGCGGGTGGACCGGGAACTTCTCGAACAGCATCACGAGGGGCTTATCTGCCTGTCCGCGTGCCTGGCGGGAGAAATCCCCCGGGCGCTTTTGCGCGGGGATTACGAGGGGGCGAAAAAGACCGCGCTGTGGTACCGGTCGGTTTTTGGCGAGGGCCGGTATTACCTCGAGGTCCAGGATCACGGCATTCCCGAGCAGACCCGTATCCTGCCGGACCTTCTCCGTCTTTCCAAAGAAACCGGCATCCCGCTGGCGGCCACCAACGACGCCCATTACCTGACCAAAGAGGACAGCCGGATTCAAAACGTCCTTTTGTGCATCCAGCTCAACAAGACGGTGGGCGAGGAAACCGGGATGGGCTTTGAAACGGACGAGTTCTACCTCAAAAGCGAGGAGGAAATGCGGGCCCTCTTTCCCCAGGTCCCCGAAGCCATTGACAACACGGTGAAAATCGCCGAGCGGTGCCATTACGACTTTGAGTTCGGCCACACCCAGCTGCCCCATTTCGAAGCGCCCGACGGGAAGGACAATTACGGCTATTTCGAGGAGCAGTGCTTTGCGGGGCTAAACCGCCTGTACGGGGAAACGCACGATCCCGCTTTGGACGAGCGTCTGCGGCACGAGCTGGCGGTCATCTCCACCATGGGGTACACCGATTATTACCTGATTGTGCACGACTTTGTCCAGTACGCCAAGGACCACGGCATTCCGGTGGGCCCGGGACGCGGTTCCGGCGCCGGGTCGTTGGCGGCCTACTGCATCGGCATTACCGGCATTGACCCGATCAAGTATAACCTCCTCTTCGAGCGGTTTTTAAATCCGGAGCGGGTATCCATGCCCGACTTTGACATTGACTTTTGCTACGAGCGCCGCCAGGAGGTCATCGACTATGTGGTGCGCAAGTACGGCGCGGACCATGTGGCCCAGATCGTCACCTTCGGGACTATGGCCTCCCGGGCGGCCATAAGGGACGTGGGCCGGGCCCTTGGAGTTCCCTACGCCACGGTGGACGGGGTGGCGAAGCTGGTACCCATGGAGCTGAAGATGACCATCGACCGGGCGCTCAATGTGTCAGCGGAGCTGAGAGTCCGTTATGAAAACGACACCCAGGTGCACGAGCTCATCGACACCGCCCGCAAGCTGGAAGGGATGCCGCGGCACGCCTCCACCCACGCGGCGGGGGTGGTCATCACCGCCAAGCCGGTGAGCGAATACGTCCCGCTTTCGAAAAACGACGAGGCGGTGGTCACCCAGTACACCATGACCACCTTGGAAGAGCTGGGCCTGCTCAAAATGGATTTTCTGGGCCTTCGCAATCTGACCATCATCCACGACGCCTGCGAAATGATCCGGCGGCACACTCCGGATTTTGACATCAAGACAATCCCCACCGACGACAAGGATACGTTTAAAATGCTGGCTGCGGGACACACAGACGGGGTATTCCAGTTCGAATCCGCCGGGATGCGTCAGGTGCTCGTGCGCCTGGGGCCCGTCTCGCTGGAAGACCTGATCGCCGTGATTTCCCTTTACCGGCCGGGACCTATGGAGTCCATCCCCACGTACATCGAAAACCGCCATCACCCCGACCACGTCACCTACCGCCATCCGGCCTTAAAGCCCATTCTGGACGTGACCAACGGCTGCCTGGTCTATCAGGAGCAGGTGATGCAGGTGTTCCGGGAGCTGGCGGGGTACTCCTTCGGCCGGGCGGACATTGTGCGCCGGGCCATGTCCAAGAAAAAGCACGACGTGATGGAGAAGGAGCGGCAGAATTTCATTCACGGCATTGTCCGGGAAGACGGCACGGTGGAATGCGACGGCTGCGTCCGCCGCGGCATCGACGAACGCACCGCCAACGCCATCTTTGACGACATGTCTTCCTTCGCCTCCTACGCCTTCAATAAATCCCACGCTGCCGCCTACGCGGTGGTAGCTTACCAGACGGCCTATTTAAAATGCCACTTTGCCAGGGAATACCTGGCCGCTTTGCTCACGAGCGTTCTGGACTCCTCCGCCAAAGTATCCGCTTACATCGCCGAATGCCAGCGGCTTTCCATCAGTGTCCTCCCCCCTTCCGTCAACGAAAGCTTCGCCGGGTTCACCGTATCCGGCAAAAATATCCGGTTCGGCCTGCTGGCGGTGCGCAATTTAGGCCGAAATTTTATACGGGAGGTTGAAGCGGACCGTGCCAAAAACGGACCGTATACGACTTTCTTCGACTTTTGCAGCCGGATGCACGGCCGGGATCTGAACCGCCGGGCCCTGGAAAGCCTCATCAAATGCGGAGCGCTGGACGGGCTGGACGCCAACCGGCGGCAGATGCTGATGGCCAGCGAGTCCATCCTCGACAACCTGGAGGCCGACCGGAGAAAGAATCTGGACGGACAGATGGGCCTTTTCGACCTGTTGGAGACGGGGCCTTCTTCACAAAGCAAGCCGGACCTGCCGGCGGTGGGAGACCTGACCGTCTCGGAAAAGCTTTCCATGGAGAAGGAAACCACGGGGCTATACCTGTCGGGGCACCCCATGGCGGAATACGCCCCCCTGGCCAGCCGGCTCAAGGCGGCGCGCATTGGGGATATTCTCGAGCAGGCGGGCGAACCGGGTACCGGTGGATATCAGGATGGGGCCAGGGTCACCCTTCTTGTCCTGATCCAAAGCATGAAGCTCAAAACCACCAAGAGCAACACCACTATGGCGTTTCTCACGGCGGAAGATTTATACGGCGCCATCGAAGTCATCGTATTTCCGAAAACCCTCACCGAATACATGCCCCTTCTGCAGGAAGGAAAGGTGGTCCTGCTCAAAGGGCGGGTCACCGTGCGGGAGGACGAGGAGGCAAAGGTGGTGTGCGAAAGCGTGTCCCCTGCTCCCGCCGCCGATGGTACCGCTCCGGCCCCTTCCCCCTCTTCCAGCGGGCGAAACGGCCTCTATTTGAAGATTGGTTCTCAAAAGGGAAAGATGTTTGAACGGGTGATGCAGATTACCTCCATTTTTGAAGGAACCACGCCCCTCTATCTGCATTTTACCGACACCAAAAAGACCATGCTGGCCCCCCGCATCTCCTGGGTCACCATCAACGAGCCTATGCTTTGTGAGCTTCGGCGTATTTTGGGTGATTCCTGTGTCAAACTAAGAGAGTAAAGCCATTGTGCGTCCATGCGAGCGAGAGAAAAATCCATGCGAAAACGATTGTCAGAAATTCTGCGCTGGTGTATAATAGCTAGTAAAGCGTTTTCTTTTTGCCCCCATTCATTTAAGACATGGACAAATTTTACATAGTTTTTACAGGAGGAATCATTCATGGCGGAAAAAACGATTGCGGTTCTGACCAGCGGCGGCGACGCGCCGGGCATGAACGCGGCAATTCGTGCGGTGGTGCGCACCGGTATTGTCAAAGGCTTCCGCGTGCTGGGCTTTATGCGCGGATACAATGGGTTAATCAACGGCGATTACATGGAAATGAACCTGCGTTCCGTTTCCGATATCATTCATCGGGGCGGCACCATGCTGTATACGGCCCGCTCTCCCGAGTTCAAAACCGAGGAAGGCATACAAAAGGCCATCGAAACCTGCAAGGAAAACAACATCCAGGGCGTCGTGGTCGTGGGAGGCGACGGTTCCTTCCGCGGCGCGAGAGACCTGTCCCAGCGGGGAATCAACTGCATCGGCATCCCGGGCACCATTGACAATGATATTGCCTGCAGCGAGTATACCATCGGATTCGATACGGCGGTCAACACCTGCATGCAGGCGGTGGACCGCATCCGTGATACCGCCCAGTCTCACGACCGGTGCAGCGTGGTGGAAGTGATGGGCAACAACACCGGTCATCTGGCCCTGCACAGCGGCATCGGCTGCGGCGCCACCTGCATTCTGGTACCGGAAGTTCCCTATGATCTGAAAAAGGACGTGGTGGGCCGCATCCTCAGTTACCAGGGTACCGGCAAAAAGCATTTCATCATCGTGGTGGCGGAAGGCACCTGCAACACAAACGCCCTGGCTATTCAGATTCAGGCGCTGACCAACATCGAAACCAGAGAAACCGTTCTCGGCTATATTCAGCGGGGCGGCAGCCCCAACGCCAAGGATCGGGTGGTGGCAAGCCAGATGGGCTTTCGGGCAGTGGAGCTTTTGGCGCAGAACATCGGCAACCGCGTGATCGCCATGAAGGACGGGAAGATCCTCGATTACGACATCACCGAAGCGCTGGGTATGCAAAAGCCCTTTGAAATGGACCTTTACAATATGGCGCACGATATCAGCATCTAAATCAAAGCGAGATGCCCTTCGGCAAAAAGTCGAAGGGCATTTTTTAGATTTCCTGATGATGTGGATCTCTAAAAGGAGTTCATATCTATTGCAGTTCAAATTACCTTTTACGAGATGATAAGCTGGAGGTACTTGCATGATTATGCCGCCTGAACCAATTGAAGCCACGATGTTTGCCCCGTGTGGAATGAATTGCATGGTGTGCTACAAGCATTGCTGTCATAAGAAGCCGTGTGCGGGCTGTTTCAAAAGTGATGTGGATAAGCCGGAGCATTGCCGCAAGTGCAAGATCAAAATCTGCGCCAAGGAAAAAGCCGTTGCGTATTGCTATGAATGCACGGAATATCCGTGCGCACTCATAAAGCACCTGGAAAGAAGTTATACCACCCGGTATGGGGCAAGTCTGATGGGAAATAGCCGATATGTAAGAGAAAATGGGTTGGCCGCATTTATGGAACAGCAAAAGAAGACATTTACATGTCCAAAATGCGGGGGCGTTGTTTCCATCCATGATTCGCGGTGCAGCGAATGCCAGCGGCGGGTTTAGCTTCCAAAAAATGCTTTGCGGACACACTACTCGTTTTCCAGGTACAACGCTTAAAAAACAAGGCGGAACGCAGATGCGTCCCGCCTTGTTCCATTGTACCGAAATACTGCTTTTGCCTTCTTATTTCGCCAAGACCTCTTTTAGGTAAGCCGCCATTTCGTCGCACTTGCAGTTTGCAAAGAAATACTCCTGGAACCGCTCGCCGCTGATGGCCGCCTTCAGGAAATCCTGGTCGATGTTCTTAAGGATGGTCATCATGTCCTGATAGGTGATCTTCTTCACATCGTCGAGAATGCGCTTGTTGCGCTGCTCGGGCACGGCACGCTCCTTGGGATAGCCCTGGCCGCTCTCCCCTTCGAACAGCTTCTCAAACACGTACTGGAGGTTAAGCTCCGCGCCCCAGCCGAAACCCTTGGCGAAGGGCAGCGCAACGGCGTTGCCGTCGTTGATCTGGGCGAACATATACGCATCCGACGGGTCTACAATCAGACCGCAGATGACGTTCGGGAAGGAGTTGCAGGCAAGCATAGCGCCCGAACCAGTGCCGCAGCCGGTTACCACAAAGTCTGCCGCGCCGGAATTAAGCAGGATACCGGCCAGCAGGCCTTCCTGCACATAGGTCAGCTGGGCCGCGTCGTCAGCCGTGTACATGCCGTAGTTGAACACCTGATGGCCCATGGGCTCCACGACGCCTTTGAGGGTGTTATAAATCAGTTCGTTCTTCGCCGCCTGGCTGTTTTCATTGATCAGAGCAATTTTCATCGCACTAGCCTCACTTTTCTAAATATTCGATTGCTTTCATTATAGTAGAAATCCGCCGTTTGTCAACCGAGTCCGGTGGGAAAGAAGCCGACATTGCGGACTCGAAAAAAAGGAAGGGCAGCCCTCTCGCTGCCCTCCCGGTTTCTTTTTTAAGCCGTTTCGATGCTGTCGTCCGCCTGGAGCTTGAGCTTTTTAACCGCGTCCTCCCGCATTTTGTACTTGAGGATTTTGCCCGCTGCGTTCATCGGGAAACCGTCCACAAAGTCCACATAGCGGGGAGTCTTGTGCTTGGCCATGTGGGAAGCCACGTACTCCTTGAGCTCGGCCTCGGTCATCTCCTCGCCCGCTTTCAACACCACGCAGGCCATGATTTCCTCGCCGTACTGCTTGTCCGGCACGCCGATGACCTGCACGTCGGAAACCTTCGGATGGGTATAGATAAAGTCCTCGATCTCCTTGGGGTAGATGTTTTCTCCGCCGCGAATGATCATGTCCTTAATGCGGCCGGTGATCTTATAGTTGCCGTTTTCATCCCGGCGAGCCAAATCTCCCGTATGCAGCCAGCCGTTTTCATCGATGGCGGCAGCGGTGGCGTTGGGCATCTTATAGTAGCCTTTCATGATGTTGTAGCCCCTGGCTACGAACTCCCCGTCCACATTGTCGGGCAGGTCCTCCCCGGTTTCAGGGTCCACGATCTTGCATTCCACGCCGAACATAGCCCCTCCCACCGTATGCACTCGGTCTTCCAGGGAATCGGTGGTCTTGCTCATGGTACAGCCGGGGGAAGCCTCGGTCTGGCCATAGGTAATGCAGATTTCATCCATGTGCATCTTTTCGATGACATCCTGCATCACCTTGATCGGGCAGGGGCTGCCCGCCATGATGCCGGTGCGCATATGGCTGAAATCGGTCTTCTCGAAGTTCTCATGCTCGAGCATGGCGATGAACATGGTGGGAACGCCGTGGAAGGCGGTGATTTGCTCACGGTTGATGCAGTCGAGTCCCTTGCGGGGCGAGAAGGCGGTGATGGGGCACATGGTGGTGCCGTGGGTCATAGAGGCGGTCATGGCGAGCACCATGCCGAAGCAATGGAACATAGGAACCTGAATCATCATCTTATCGGCAGTGGACAGATCCATGCAGTCCCCAATGGCTTTGCCGTTGTTGACCACGTTATAATGGGTGAGCATGACGCCCTTGGGGAACCCGGTGGTGCCGGAGGTATACTGCATGTTGCACACGTCGTGCTTGTCGATCATAGCAGCGCGCTGGTATACCTGCTCCAGCGGCACCTTTTCGGCAAGTTCCATGGCCTCCTGCCAGGTATAACAGCCCTTCTGGCTGGAATCCACCGTGATGATGTTGCGTAAAAACGGCAGCCGGCGCAGATAGAGAGGCTTGCCCTTCTGGGCCGTTTCCAGCTCGGGGCAGAGCTCCTTGATGATCTGCACATAGTTTGAATCCTTGTAGCCGTCGATCATCACAAGCGTATGGGCGTCCGACTGGCGAAGCAGATATTCCGCTTCATGAATTTTATAGGCCGTGTTTACTGTGACCAGCACCGCGCCGATTTTGGTGGTGGCCCAGAAGGTAATATACCACTGGGGCACGTTGGTAGCCCAAATGGCTACGTGGTCCCCTGGCTTTACGCCCATGGCGATCAGCGCCTGGGCGAAGGTGTCCACATCGTCGCGGAATTCCGAATAGGTGCGGGTATAGTCAAGCTCGGTATAGCGAAACGCATACTGATCTGGGAATTCCTCCACCATCCGGTCGAGAACCTGGGGGAAGGTTAAGTCAATCAAGTGCTCCTTAGGCCAGACATATTTGCCGGTTTTACGGTTGTTGTCCTGCAGGTGCGGGCGTACGTTTTCCCCTTCCAGGTATTGCTCCATAAAATGAGCGAACTGAGGGAACACAATGCCCGGGTTTTCTAGGTCCGGAGCATACCGCTTGACCCATTCGATGGTCACATACCCTTCAAAATTGATGGACCGCAACGCGCGGATAATCGCGTCCATGGGCAGGTCTCCTTCGCCCATCATGCGGTAGCTCACCTTGCCGTCTAGCATTACCGAGTCTTTGATATGGGTATGCTTGATGTATGCGCCCAGGTTTTGCACCGTCTGCTCCGGGCTTTCCCCAGCAAAGCGATAAGGATGATGAATGTCCCACAGCGCCGCCACACGGTCGCTGCAAATCTGATCGAGCAGGCGGCACAGGCGGGTGGTATCGGCATAGACGCCGTTCGTTTCCACAAGGAGAGTGACGTTCTTTTCCTCCGCATAAGGGACCAGCCGCTTGAGCGCCGCGAGCACGACCTCGTCGTCCACCTCGTCCACCGGGGCGGCGGTCAGGTCGCCGAGCACCCGGATGTACGGGGTACCAAGCCGGGCTGCTAAATCGATATACTGCCGGATTTCCCCAATGGTTTCCTCGATGCGGTCGGCGAAGCGCAGCGCGCAGCCGGAAGACAAACAGGGAATTTCCAAATGCAGCTTTTCAAGCTGACGGGTGGTTTCCTCGATATTTTCCTTCAAAAAGGGCTTAGCCTTCACGGCGAAGATTTCCTCGCCCAGGCCTCGCACCTCGATACCGCGAAACCCGAAATCCTTTGCCATCGAATAAATGTCCGGCCAGTCAAAATCCGGACAGCCGATTGTGGAAAATGCAAGTTTCATGATTGTTCTCCTTCCAGGTAACACCGATTCCAACGATAACAAAGAACGCCCCCATCTCCGTCAATCAGCAAGAGAAAGAAGCGTGCTCGCTTTGCACCGGTTCGTTTACGCGGTGCGAAACCACCCGGAGTTCGTATGTTTTTGGCACCGTCCGGGCAGATCATTAGGAATCAGTATAGCATATTCTCTTTTTTTCGTAAATCTTTTTTCCTCATTTGATTTCCACTTTCCGCAATCTATACAAAATGGTTCCGGATTTCCCGTCGATTCAAACAATTTCGCAGGGGAACATCCCATAGAAACAACCCGGGCCCACAGCCCTTTCAGGCTGTAGGCCCGGGTCTTTCAATTATACCGCCGCAAAGCAACGGTTTACCGTTGGATTACCGGGTCAGACGGAAGCTTACCGTCTCGCCGGAATCTACGAAGGCACGGTCCGCACCCGCCATGTTTACATGCAGAGTGCGCTGGCCTACGGTGCCCAAAGACATACGGATGGTCCAGATGCGAACGCCGTTTTCATCTACATAGCTGCAGGTGGACGCAAGGCCCGCTCCAGACTCGTTGAACAGCGCCACTCTCGTTACCGCCGTGGAGGTCTTGATGGTGAATTCCATCGGGCTGTTAATCTTCCCGACTTTCGCATAGGTCGCGGAAATCACCTTGGCTTCCACTTCCGGATCCGCCTCAGGTGCCACCGGAGTGTTGGTCACCTTGAAGCTGATGGTAGCGTCAGTTGCCACGAACTCTTCGCCTTCGCCCGCCGCCAGAACGGTCAGGGTACGGCTGCCCAGAGAACCCAGAGCCAAGGTCAAAGTGAAGGTCTTATATCCGTCGGCATGAATAACCGGCGCATCGCCGCCGGAAGTGACCAGGCCATAGCCCGCTTCACTTTGCAGTCCAACCCGTTCCACACCTGCCGGTGCATTCACGGTAACGGTGATGGTCTCGTTGGGCTGATAAACGGCTTTGTCTGCCTGAGCGGCGGCGTCTGCCTTCCAAACCGCTTCCAGGGTGATGTCGGACGTAATCGGAGTAGCAAAGTCGAACTTCTCGCCATTGAGCGCCCAGTACTGGAAAGTGAAGCCTTCCTTCACCGGGATAGTGGCGGGCTCAGTAGCCGTCTTGCCGTCCGCTACGCTCTGGTAGAAGTAAGTGCCAAGCTCCTCTGTCGGGACAGAGCCGCGCGGATTCTCTTCCTCTGCCTGGGCAACCACGTTGCTGCCGCCCATGGAATCGAAGGTCACGGTGCGCTCGGTCACATCGTCGCTTCTTCCGGAGATGTCACGGATGACGGTGGACGGGAAGTCGAACGAATAGCCGGGGAACAGGTTCGTGAACACAATGCCCTTGACTTCCGCAACCAGGGGGCCGGAAACCGGTTCTCTGGGCCGGATGGTGATGCCTACCTTATGCACCGCATCGTTATCGGTGACTTCGATATCACAGGGCACGCCGTTCAAGGTGATGGAATATTCTTTCGCAAGGGAAACGCGGGTCTTAAACAGCAGAACGTATCTGCCGTTGTTGCAGGGATTGCCGGTATTCAGACGTGCCGTCTGGTCGTCTCGTTCCACGTCGATGGTGGCGCCCCACAGATCAGCGGGAGCGTTGTCCAAGGTGAAATCCGAATTGACATCGTCAAGGGAAACGACCTTGATATCAGTCTTAAAGCCAGTTGCCGGATCGTCGCCCTCAAAATAAGCGGTAACGTAATAGGTCTTGTCAAGATCGGCCATTACATTTTCGAACATGGCCTTGTTGTTAATCACTTCTTTGGTTTCGGTCAGGACGCCGTCGATAAAGAGGCTGGCACAGATCTTCTTGTTGGCCTCATTGACCGCACGGATGGTGACCGGAATGTTGGAATTCTGTCCGTCCACGATGTTCTTGACGCTGCGAAGCCCGGATACCTGATCGGGAGAACCGGGCGCACGGATGGTATCCCACGCAGGATCGGGGGTGTAGGGAACGGTTTTGAAATCCTTCTCCGCTTCGATGTCGCGGAAATTGTAGTCGCAGAATTCGATCAGGCTCTGGACATCTTCATTGGCCATATAGTGGCCGCCGTCACGGGGACGGATGCCAAGCTTATCGCCGACACCCAGATAATCATACACTCTGGACGCCTCGTAATAGCCAACATACATGGCCTCATGGTTGCACCACCAGTCATTGATGCCGAAGGTGAGCAGCGTCGCTCTCGGAGCCAGGGCTGCGACCAGCTCATGATGGTCGTAGGGCAGGTATTTGGGATCGGAATATTCCTTGGTGATCTCGCTGTAATTGTCGCAGAACCAGTAACCGAACCGACCCTGCAGGTCCCGCATGATTTCTGTGGTCTCAGTGGGCTTGCCCGGCATATGGGGGATCATGTTACCAGGAACGATTGTCCCATCGTCGGAGGTGGAAGATTTTCCGAACTCGGGCCAAGGCGGGATAGGATACACGTTGTCTTCCAAATCGGAAGCAACCCGGTAGGTGCCCGCGCCGCCCGCGCCGGAGGAGGCCAGATGGATCACATCAAAGCGGTCGTCGTAGAGACCGGCCGCCAAGGCGGTCTTTCCGAATCGGGACAAGCCAGTGATGGCTACTTTGGAAGCGTCAGCCCCGTCTACGGCACCCTCTTCCAGCACGTCGAGCACGCGGCTCGCGCCCCAGGACCAAGCGCAGATGGTACCGACCTGAGATTCCTCATAGGGATACAGATCGCCGAACGCACCCTCCTTGGTGGGGTTATCTGCAGCCACTTCCCCTGTGTTCAGGGTGACAACAACGTATCCAGCCTGTGCAATGGTCTGGATGTTGGAGCCCATGATGCTCCATCCAAAAACGATAACCACCGGATAGGAGCCCTCAGCCGATGGCTTTACAACGCTAGCGGTAAACGGCCTTGCAGTCTTATCGCCATTTTTGACGTTGATGGTCAGTGTCGCGCTCTGAGTTTTGGTGGCGTCGTCCGCCGTCCAGTCGCTCAGCGTATGGGAAATTTTCTCGCCGCTGGTATCCGGCATGACGCCATACTCATAGAACATGGCGAGCTGCTTGATTTCTTCCGCTCTCTTGTCCCATTCTTCCGTACTGGTTACCTTGCTGCCGTCCAAAAACTGGAACGGATCCGGAAGAAATTCATCATAAACTTCCAAATCGGCAGGCTCTGGGAAAGCAGTGGTCGGAGCGGCCGAAATGCTCATGGGCAACGCCGCCAGCAGCATGGTACACGCCAACAAGACCGAAATCAGCATCTTTGCACGGCTTTTGTTCTTCTTCATCTTTCGTTCTCCTTCTTTCTTCCTAAAAAATGAATACGCTATGGCTTATTACCCCCCAGTGGCTTCATTCCCCCTTTCGTGGTAATCTGCATTCATAACGATGTGCACGCTTCGGTTTGCCTGAAATGAATGAATTATCGGCCGATGGATAGAATCTTTATCGATACGGCACAACATTATCGCTTTCTACAAATAGGCGCACATCATTTGCGCATTTATTTTATCATATTTATGGAAATAATAGATTGCAATTAAGGTTCACAATATTGCATATATCGCGATTATTAGATATTTTTTCTATAGTTTTATCAAAAATAGGAATTTTTTTGGTTGATAAAATGATGATATTCAGCCAAAGCGTATCTTCACATCAATTTTTAAAACGGTAAAGAGCCCCGTAACCTGTTTCACATATGCTGGTTTCAATAAAAAGCGGAAGCTTGTGACACAATCACGAGCTTCCGTTTTTACCGCAGGTTCTCCGCGCAAACGCAGTATTCTGGTAAGAAATAGACTCCCCATGTCCGGACCTTTGAGAAGAGCATCTGCCAGACGGCAATAGCTACCCTGAGCGAGTCTCTTGGCTCTAGAAGAATTTCCAGAAAGCCGCCGGTAAATTCCCGGCTGTCGAAAAGCCCGCGCAGGTAAACGCCCATCACGTTAGGGAAAGCAGCGCCGCGCAAAACGCTGCAATACCCAAAACCGGTACGCCCTTCCTTTCGAAAAACTCAAAAACATATCCGGCGTTTCCCAGCACACGGTAATGAGCGCAATCCCATTTCCTGCCGAAAACCATCGCTCCCATATCTGTGCCGGTCTCCCGGCCTGAACTCACCCTATCTGCTTTACCTAACCCGGCTCAGCGGGCGGTGCTGGGATCTGCATCACCTTTTCAAAGCATCCTTCCTTCTTATGGTGACCGGAGGAACTGCTGTGGATTTTCACCGCATTTCTTTTTTATACCCGGTCAAAAAAACCGTAACGCAAATCGGATTGTTCTAACATGTCTCACTCGGAAGCTCATCGTCCAAAAAACAGCTTGGGCCGTACGAAAAAAGGCCGCAACGCACCTGCGAACTTTCGAAACAAAGCAGAGACTCCTTTCTGCTGCAGGCGCTGCCACAGACCAGCGTTTCGTAGACTATCCGCCTTCCTTCATTCGGATACCGCTGGGGCGGTATCCGTTTTCGAGATAGAAGCGTCTGCGCCTTTCGCGCTGTTCTCGATTGGCGGCAGATTGATCCTGCGCCTTGATATTCAAAAGCAGCCGGTGATTTGGATAAGTATCACGAATCCAACGGAGGATCTGCGTACCATAGCCTTTGGATCAGAGCGTCCCGTTCATTGCCAGATACCAAACAACCGTAAGGCTGCCATAGGTAATAAAATAGGTAAATCCCGCAAACACCGCTGCGTCAAAGAACGGGAAGAAATCCGCATCCTGTCGTTTAGCCTTCTGCAAAAGGAATTACAGGGGAATTCGTTCTTCCTTGGGAAACGCTTTAAAATAGAGTGACTGTACGGCAGAGATAAGTTCCAAATCTTTAGTCACCGGTTGCATTCGCAGCATATGCGGCTTCCTTTCCTGCAAACCGTCCGATTGCCTCTTCCCTGACAAGGCCTTCAAGCAAAAAGGTTGTGCATATTTGGGAACCATAACCTCCTGACTAAGAAACCTGGCACAGTGCCGGGCAAAAACAGGGCTTACTTTCACATCAGATTCTACGCAAATATCCGTGCGTTTTCCTGATTCTTTTCATTGGGATGCTTTTTTGCAATTCCGCCGATTTTTCCAAACACGCCAAAGGTGCCATAACCCCTGCATTGGAAGCTGCCCAGACAGGACACGCCCTTTGCCTTTAGTGCTTTTTTGGCGTCTTTCGCGTAGTCCCGATATCCAACCCCACACGTATTCACAAGAAATGCCTTTTGTTTTTATTTTGGGATAATATTCAAATACATTTACCAGCTACTACTGATATTTCTGTCTATAACGCAATTTTTAAAAGTCTAAAGGATAATCTAATAATCTGAGAGGATAAGATATGAGTGAACGATTACTTAAGGAATTTGTACTCAATGCGTTATTAACTCAAGATTCCTTTGGCTCTCTAAACAATGAAGGTATCTCTGTATCAGCAACAACGGATTATGCACCTATAAATAGGGTGGTTCAAGCTGATTTTAGCCCCCGGGTATGGAATGATGCCATAAGTATGTCATCAGTGTATACTGCCCTATATTGCATTGAAAACACAATCAGGAATTTTATTGTAGAAAGAATGTCAGAACGGTATGGTATAGATTGGTGGGAATGTAAGGTTCCTAAAAAATAAAGGATTCCGTTAATAATTTAAAAAAGCAGGAAGAAAAAAATAAATATCATTCAAATAGGTCATCGACAGAAATCGGTTACACTATGTTAGGCAATCTAGGGCAAATCATTATTGCGAATTGGGATGATTTTTCAGATATAATTCCTAATCAAGCATGGTTAACTTCAAGAATGGATAATATTGAAATGTCTCGTAATATCATAATGCATACAGGGGTTTTACCAATAGATGAGATTGAGAGAATTGAAAGTATCGTGCGTGATCTGCTTAGACAAATTGGGTGAAATAAATATGAAGCAATTTAAATCCTTAATATCCCTCATACTATCATTGAAGCTAATGTAGAATGGGGGTGAGACTACGGACAAGCAGGTACATACTTTCGAGGACACAATGTTGACGATTAAGGATTTGCAGACGATATTTAACTGCGGCAAGCGGCAGACTTATGAATTGCTCCGCGTTCCCGGCTTTCCCGCGATGAAGCTGGGAGGGAAATATCTGATTAGTGCAAAAGCCTTGGATAGCTGGATACAGAAGAACACAGGAAAGACGATTATCAAATGAAAGCAGGGTGGCAGGCCAATCGGCCTGCCACCCCCCGTCTTGTCTATACTGCGTCCAGAAGTGCGTCCAGACTAGCGGTAGCGTCCGGCATATCGTCTTTTAGTAAATGGATATAGATATTGTATGTAACCGATACCTCCGAATGGCCCAGCAGCTTGGAAATCACCTTGATATCCACTCTGTTGGCGAATAACTGGCTGGCGAACGTGTGGCGTAGCGCGTGTATGCCGATATGGTCGATTCCGGCCCGTTCCAAAATACAATCGTGCGCCCTGTTCAGGTTGCGGGGATTGATCGGCTTTCCCTTGGCGTTGGAGAACACATAATCGAATCCACCGTTGGCCCTTTTTAATTCCAGCAGGGCGTCCAGAGCGGTCTGGTTAAGAGGGATAGTTCGTTCACTGGATTTGGATTTTGTCGTACCCTCGACCAGAATATAGTGGTTTTCATCCTCTGTTCTGTTCCAGTTTTTTACATACTCCAGCGTCCACTGCACCTTGAGTGTCCGCTTCTGAAAGTCGATATCGTCCCACATAAGCCCCGCCGCTTCGCCCAGACGCAGGCCGGTGAACAGGATGAGGACAAGGCCGTATCCCAGCCGGTAGACGCTTTTTCCGTTGCCGTAGCGTTCCGTGGCGTACTCGCAGTACACCTTGATTTGTTCCTTAGACAACACCTAAATAGCCTTGATATTCTTGGCGGCTTTCTTCGGTAGCTTGACGCCGAAACAGGGATTTTTCAGAATCTGGTCTTTCATCATAGCGTATTTGAAAGCGCCGTTGAGCGCCAGATACGCTTTTCTGATAACAGAATAGGAACGCCCTTCTTCATCCAGCTTGTTGATAAACCGCTGCACATCATCGTGGCTTACGGCAAAAAACTGCAATCCTTTGAAATGGGGAAGTATCTGATAGTTTATCGTGCTTTCCAATGTGTCATAAGACTTCGGTTTGAGTTCGATTTTCTTGTAGGTTGTCAGCCAGTCCAGCATATAGTCCTCGACCGTCTGCTTCTTAATTTCCAGATAGGTGCCGCTGGCAAGCTGCCTGGTGAACTCCTTATATCTCTTGTCCAATTCCGCTTTGGTCTTGGCATAGAGATACTTTCGCTTGTTTGTGCCCTCAATCCGAATGGCCCGATACCACATACCGTCTTTTCGTTGCTTGGGGGCGGTGCCCTCTCCGTCGCTGCGCTTTCCCATAAAAACACACTCCTTTAGCCGTAGTATGAGTTTTTATGGCAGGGAACACGCACGCTCTCCTATATCCGTTTTTACTGCAACCACACTACAACCACTAGGGGGTAAAAACGGAATATAAAAGGGGAAAGTCGGATAATTGAACCGGGGTGCAGCAGCTTCGTTTACAGATAGAAAAAGTGCGTCAAACCCTTGCTATCACTGGGTTTGACGCACTTTTCGTTTTGGCAGGGGCAGAAGGACTTGAACCCTCGGCACGCGGTTTTGGAGACCGCTGCTCTACCAACTGAGCTATACCCCTATATATTGGTGGGCCTTCAGGGACTCGAACCCGGGACCGACCGGTTATGAGCCGGTTGCTCTAACCAA
>CAMLYM010000014.1 GCA_946491705.1 uncultured Clostridia bacterium | reverse complement strand
ATACCTCCTATAAATTGATGTTATTCTTATTATACACTAATTTGGTATAATATCAAGAGAAATTTGAAAAAATTTTTCCCTATTTTTTGTTTTCCCTAAACGCAACTGATTACGCATCCAGAAACGCCGAACGGTGCTCAGAAATGAACACGCCGCAGCATTGGGAGATGGGATTGGTTTTCAGCAAGGTCAAAAACGCGGCGTCCAGCGGCTGAAATTCAGAGGCGTTGACCCCGCCCTCAAAGATGGCGTTTGCCCGGCTTAAAATATCCGTGTAGTCGTGGGCGCCCACCTGCTCGAAAATTTCCGGCGCGCTCTGGGCAAACACGCTGTGTTCGCCGGTAAAAAGTTTAATAAACCCGCCCGACACAATGGAACGGCATACGTCGTGGATAATGTAGATGGTACTTTGCTCGGGAGTAAAAGAGGAGAGCACCTCATTGGGATCGGCAGCGTCTTTGAGTTTTCCGTCTAAGTTGGCCGTTACCGCCCGATAAAGCTGGCGCTGGGGAATGGTGTCAAAAAGCGGCCCGGTCAGATGCCGGTATCGCTCGCCTAAGCGGATGAACGCTTTGACCTTTTCTTCCAGCAATTTACGGTCCTTTCGCATCAGAAAATAGGCGGTAATCGTACTGGCGGCCAGCACCGCCGCGCCTACCGCCAGCTCCAGTCCGTACCGCTTTTCTAGTTTCTTTTCCATGAGTCTCACTCCTTATTTCTGTATTTTCTCGGCGGCGTTGTCCGCTTTCATCAGTTCCCGGTAGATGTCACCCTTTTTTAGGCCGCTAATTTTTGCCGCTTCCTTAGCCGCCTGGGCGGCTGCCTGCCCTTCGTCCATCTGCTCCCTTGCCAGCGCCACCGCATCCTTAAGGGAAAGCGTTTGCGGCTCCAGCTTGGGCGCCCCTTCGATGACCAGAACCTGCTCGCCCCGTGGCGTTTCTTTTGCAAAGCGCCGGGCGGCTTCTCCAAGAGTGGTGCGGATGACTTCTTCGTGCAGCTTGGTCATCTCCCGGCAGATGGCAATCCGCCGGTCTCCCAAGGCTTCGTACAAGTCCTTGAGCGTAGAAGGAAGCTTGTGGGGCGCTTCGTAGAACACCAGCGTGCGCCGCTCCGTCTTGATTTCCTCCAGGTGCTCGCTGCGGCTGACCTTTGCCGTGCTTAAAAACCCTTCGAAGCAGAACCGGCCCGTAGGAAGCCCCGAGAGAGCCAGCGCCGTCACCACCGCGCTGGGCCCCGGTACCGCCGCCACCTCGATTTGCTGTTCGGCGCACAGGGCCACCAGGTCCTCTCCCGGGTCGGAGATGGCGGGCATCCCCGCGTCAGTGACCAGGCAGACGGTTTCCCCCGCCAGAAGCCGCGCGCAGATGAGCTCGCCTTTTTCCCGGCGGTTGTGCTCGTAATAGCTGACAAGGGGCTTTTTGATGGCAAAGTGGTTTAAGAGCTTGAGGGTGACGCGGGTGTCCTCCGCCGCGACCAGGTCGCACTCCTCCAGCGCCTGCCGGGCGCGGGGAGAGAAATCCGCTAGATTGCCGATGGGGGTTCCCACCAAGACCAGTCTGCCGGGCATGCGGTTGCCTCCTTCTTGATTCCAGTATAGCATTCTTTCTTTGTTGGCCCTTGTAAAAAGAGGGCGAATCCGGACTAAGCCAGAGTCAGAGGTCAAACCCCGCATAAATTTTGCGGGCTTCTTCCGTAGCCGTCCCATCTGTCTTCCGCAGCGTCAGAGAGGGGAGTAACTTCAGCCCGTTCTGCCTGCCTTTGATTCCTTCCAGCAGCAAAAGCCAGGGAGCCGCCCCGGCCTGCTGCTCTACCAGGCGCAGCCGTTTGGGTTCGATTCCCGCCTCCCGCATGGCCTGTACGCAGTCAGTAAGCCGTTCGGGCAGATGGCACAGGCAAAAACGCCCGCCTGTTTTTAGCAGGCGGCCAGCGCTTTTGGCCGCGTCATAAATCGTGCAGCAGAGCTCGAACCGGGCGATGTTTTTCCCCTCGTCCTCACAGAGCTTTCCTGAATCGGGACGCCGGTAGGGGGGATTGCAGGTCACCAGGCTGTACATTCCGGCAGGCAGAGAAAGATCCTTTAAGTCCTCACAGATTGGGCGCACCCGTCCTTCCCAGCTGTTTTCCAACAGGCTGCGGCCGAGAAGAGCACAGGCATCGGCCTGGATGTCCACCGCGTCTATAGGAGTACCGACCGCTTGATCCCGCAGCCAGAGCAAGGGAAGGATCCCGCAGCCGGTACCCAGGTCACAAACCTGGTCGGAAATCTTTGGCGCGGCGAAATGAGCCAGCAGCAGCGCGTCGGTGCCGAAGGTGTGCCGGCGGGACACAAAGATCACATGCCCGCCGCCCAGGGGCAGGCGCTTGCTCTGCTGCATAAAGACTCTCCTTTTGCTATGGATACGGAAAAAGGCGGAACGCCAAAGCAGGGAAACCCGGCAGAAAAAATATTCTACCTGCCGTCCCTCAAAAGCGTTCCGCCTTTTGTCTGGCGTAAAACCTTGTTTATTTGGGTTGCGGGGCGCCGACCGGACATACGCCATTGCAAGCACCGCAATCGATGCAGAGACTATCGTCGATGACATATTTGCCGTCACCAGCAGAAATCGCGGAAACGGGGCACTCCGCCTCGCAAGCGCCGCAGCTGATGCATTCGTCGTTGATAAAATAGGCCATTATGTACACCTCCTTTTTTGTTACGTGTCTATTTTAACACGCCTAGGAAAAAAAGCAAGGGCAATGATCGAAAAAGGCGGAAAAAAACACGAAATTGGGGCCGTAAATTTTGGGAGTTTCCTTACGCTTTTTTCTCGCCCATCAAAAGGACCATAACCGCCTTCTGGGCATGCAGCCGGTTTTCCGCTTCCTCAAAGATTTCCGAAGCATGTGCCTCAAACACGTCCGCCGCGATTTCCTCGCCCCGGTGGGCAGGCAGGCAATGGAGGACCATGGCGTCGCCGTTGGCTGCCGCCATCAGCTCCTTGTTCACCTGGTAGCCCTGGAAGGCTTCCCTGCGCTTGGCAGCCTCCGATTCCTGGCCCATGGAGGCCCACACATCGGTAATCACCACGTCCGCTCCCTTGGCCGCTTCCATCGGATCGTTGCAGAAGGAATAGGCTTTGTTGCCTTTTACAAACGGGTCCTCGTTCACCAGCGGCTCATACCCGGCCGGGCAGGCCGCCGATACCTGCATCCCCACCTTCAGGCCGCCTACGATCAGGGAGTTTGCCATGTTGTTGCCGTCGCCGATGTAGCACATCTTGAGCCCGTCGAACCGGCCCTTCATCTCCCGGATAGTCAGAAGGTCCGCCAGCACCTGGCAGGGATGGGAGATGTCCGTCAGGCCGTTGATGATCGGGATGGAGCCGTGCTTCGCCAGCGCCTCCACCTCCGCTTGTTCAAAGGTACGGATCATGATGCCATCCAAGTACCGGGAAAGGACCCGGGCGGTATCCTCCACCGGCTCGCCCCGGCCGATCTGCAGATCGTTGGCACTCAGGAACAGAGCGTAGCCCCCCAGCTGGTACATGCCCACCTCAAAGGAAACCCGGGTGCGGGTGGACGCCTTCTGAAAGATCATGCCCAGTGTCTTACCGGCCAGGAGCTTATGCTCAATGCCGTGCTTGAGCTCGTACTTGAGTTGGTCCGCCAGGTTGAGAATCTGGGTGATTTCGTCGGTGGAGAGGTCCAGCATGCGAAGAAGATGGTTCATATTACGAGTCCTCCCTTGTCAAAATGGTTTTTAAAACCGCAAGCCCGCGGTCGATTTCATCTTTGGTAATGGTCAGCGGCGGCAAAAAGCGCAAAAGCGCCTTTGCGGTTAAGACCAAGAGCCCTTCTTTGGCGCATTTTACCGCGATTTCACCCGCGGCGAGCCCTTCGTCGAGCACGGCGCCCAGCATCAGCCCCATACCCCGCACCTCTTTGATGTGAGGAAGGGCCAGAAGCTGTTCTCTGAGATAAGCGCCCTTTTCCTTGACCTCGGTTCGGAAAGCGGGCTTGGAAACCCGGTCGAGCACGTACAGAGCAGCCGCGCAGGAAACCGGGTTGCCGCCGAAGGTGGAGCCGTGCATGCCGGCGCTCATGGTGTCCTTAAGGCCGTCGGAGCAAAGGCACGCGCCGATGGGCAGCCCGCCGGCCAGGCCCTTGGCAAGGGTCACCACGTCGGGTTTCACGCCGAACTGCTCGCTTGCCAGCAGCGTCCCCGTGCGGCCGATTCCCGTCTGCACCTCGTCGATCAACAGCAGCACGTCCCGTTTCCTGCATTCCTCGGCTGCAAAGCGGACATAATCGGCGTCAAGCGGGCAAACTCCGCCTTCCCCCTGAATGCATTCGAGCATCACCGCACACACGCCAGGACCCAGCTTTTCGAGCAACGCGTCCTTGTCGTTGGCTGGGATGTAATCAAACCCTTCCGTGAACGGGGAGAAGTACTGATGAAAACCATCCTGTCCGGTGGCGGCCAGGGTGGTCACCGTGCGGCCGTGGAAGGAGTTTTGCAGCGTCAGAATGGTGCTGCGCCCCTCGCCGTACTTGTCAAAGCTGTACTTGCGTGCCACCTTGATGGCGCATTCGTTGGCTTCCGCGCCGGAGTTGCACAAAAACACCCGGCTCATACCCGTCAGAGTGACCAGCGCTTCAGCCAGCTCAATCTGGATGGGGCTATAGTAGAGATTGGAGATGTGCTGGAGCTTGCCCGCCTGCTGGCAGACCGCCTTGACCCAGCCCTCGTCGCAGTAGCCTAAGGAGTTGACGCCGATACCGGCGCCAAAGTCGATGTAGGAGATTCCCTCCACATCGGTAGCCGTAGCGCCGCTCCCGCTTTCCAGCACCACGGGGAAGCGTTTGTAGGTAGGCATCAGGTACTGGGACTCCCGCTCCATTGCTTCAGATATGGTCATGCGCATCGCGTCCTTTCTTTTGGCAAAAGGCTGGGAATCCACCCAGCCTCTTTGGTTACAGGAACATGGTTCCGATGCCCTCGTCGGACAAAACTTCGATCAGGATGGAATGGGGAACCCGGCCGTCAATGATGTGGGCCCGGTTGACCCCACGGCGCACCGCATCCACACAGCAGTCGATCTTTGGAATCATGCCGCCGGAAATGATATTGTCCCGTTTGAGGGAGTTGACCTCGCTGACCTGTACCACCGGGATGAGGGTGCTTTCGTCGTAAACGTCCCGCATCAGGCCGGGAATGTCGGTCATCAAAATGAGCTTTTCTGCTTTTAGCTCCGCCGCGATGCGGGAGGCGGCGATGTCGGCGTTGATGTTATAGGATTCGCCGTGTTCTCCCGCCGCCACCGTGGCCACCACCGGGATGTATTTCTTATCCAGCGCGTCCTGGATGACCGACACGTCCACCTTCGTAATCTCGCCAACTAACCCCAGGTCCATGCCCTGCTTTTTCTCAGCGGTGATCATCGCTCCGTCCAAACCGCACAGGCCAATGGCCCTGCCGCCGTGGCCGGCGATGCGCTGGGCCAGGTCTTTGTTTACCTTGCCCGCCAGCACCATCTGCACCACTTCCATGGTTTCCTCGTCGGTGTACCGCAGGCCGCCCACAAACTTGCTTTCCTTGCCCATCTTTTTGAGGGTATCGGAAATCTCCGGGCCGCCTCCGTGGACCAGCACTACATGGATGCCAACCAAGGTGAGCAGAACAATGTCGCTCATCACCGCGTCCTTGAGTTCTTCGGAAATCATGGCATTGCCGCCGTACTTGACCACGATGGTCTTTCCGTAATATTTCTGGATATAGGGTAGGGCCGTAACCAGCACCTTCGCCTTATCGTAGTTGGAGATAAAATTGGGTTGCTGCTGCAAATGGTATCACCTGTTTCGTCAGAATAATGGATAAACCGGTCGAAGGCTTAGGTGCGGTAGTCGCCGTTGATCTTCACATAGTCGTAGGTCAGGTCGCAGCCGTAGGCGGTCGCCTCTGCTTCGCCGTCCTTGAGGGTCACGTCGATGAGAATTTCGTCCTCCAAAAGGATCTGCTTGGCCTTTTCCTCGTCAAAGTCCATACCCGCCCCGTTTTCGCAGACCTGGATGCGCCCGGCCCTGCTCTCAAAGGCAACGCCCACACCGGTCACGTCGATAGGAGTGCCTGCGTATCCGAGGGCACAGAGAACCCGGCCCCAGTTGGCGTCCGCGCCGAACATGGCGGCCTTTACGAGACTCGAGCAGATGACGGATTTCGCCGCCGTTTTCGCCGCCGGGGCGGATTTCGCCCCTGTTACCCGGCATTCCAGCAGCTTTGTAGCCCCTTCGCCGTCCTTGGCTACCTGTTTGCACAGCGCCGTGCACAAGGCCTTGAGGGCACAGAGAAAAATCTGGTACCCGTCGCCGAAATCGGTGATCTTCGGGTTTTTCGCAAGGCCGGAGGCCATGATGGACACCATGTCGTTGGTGGAGGTGTCCCCGTCGATGGAAACCATGTTGAAGCTCTGGCCCACCGCCTCGTGAAGAGCCTTGTCCAGAAGCTCAGGGTGAATGTCCGTGTCGGTGGTCAAAAAGCAGAGCATGGTGGCCATGTTGGGATGAATCATCCCAGAGCCCTTGGCCATGCCGCCGATGCGGCAGGTGGCCGAACCGATGGAAAATTCCACCGCCAGCTCCTTGCGCACGGTATCGGTGGTCATAATGGCCTCGGCCGCGTCCGCCCCGCCTTCCTTGGAGAGGCTTGCGGCCAGGACAGGGATCCCTTCGGCAATGGGGTCGATGGGCAAGGTTTGGCCGATGACGCCGGTGGAAGCGACGATTACGTCCCTCGTGTCGATCTTCAAGGCCTTCGCCGTCAGCTCGCACATGCGGTTGGCCTTCTGCACCCCGTCCTCGTTGCAGGTGTTGGCATTACCGGAGTTGCAGATGACCGCCTGCGCCCGGCCCTGGCGAATGTTTCTCTGGGTAACCAGGATGGGTGCGCCCTTGACCAAATTCTGCGTATAGACCGCGCAGGCCCCGCAGGGCTTCTCGCAGTAGATCATGGCCAGGTCTTTTTTCTCTTTGTTCTTGCGTACCCCGCAGTGAGTTCCCGCCGCGGTAAACCCGGCCGGTGTGGTGACGCCGCCGGGGATCAAGGTATAAGCCATTGGTGATTCCTCCTTGTTTGCCTCTCCGGGTACCGGAGAGAACCTTGCGATCCCGTTTTTCGCCCCAAAAGGCGACAAAACAATGGGGTTAAAACGCGGGCGGGACGAGCTTGAGCCCGGTTTCTTCCGGCAGGCCGAACACGATATTCATGTTCTGGATGGCCTGCCCCGCTGCTCCCTTTACCATGTTGTCCAAAGCCGACACTGCAACCAGCGTGCCGGTGCGTGTGTCCACATGCAGGGAAATGTCGCACAGGTTCGTGTATTTGACCGCCTTGATGTCCGCAACCTTGCCGTCGGGCAGCAGACGGATAAAGGTTTCGTCTTTGTAAAAGTCCTCGTATGCCTGACGGATCTGCTCCTTGGTTACGCCCGGCATAATCCTTGCGTAGCAGGTGGAGATAATCCCCCGGTCCACCGGCAGCAGATGGGGGACAAAGGTGATGCGCACCGGTTTCCCCGCTAGGTGGGAGAGGGTCTGCTCGATTTCCGGCGTGTGCCGGTGGCAGGCTACCTTATAGGGGTGAAACGCCCCGTCGAGCTCGGTAAAATGAGTGGTCTGGGAAAGGCCGCGTCCCGCGCCGGTCGCGCCCGACTTGGAGTCCACAATGATCCCTTGGGGTTCCACCAGACCACCCTTCACCGCCGGCGCCAGAGCCAGAGGCGCGCCGGTGGTGTAACAGCCCGGGTTCGCAATCAGCTTTTTTCCCTTGATCTGCTCCCGGAAAAGCTCCGGCATGGCATAAACCGCCTGCGCGTGCAGGCTTTTGTCCAAATAGGTCCCGCCGTACCATTCCTTGTAGTCCTCTTCGTTTTCCAGGCGGAAGTCCGCCCCCAGGTCGATAAACACCTTGTTTTTCTCTATGCACTGGGCCGCCAACTCTTGGGAAAGGCCGTGGGGAAGAGCGGCGAAGATCACGTCGCTCTTTTCCACCACCTCTTCCTGGTTGCCGCAGATAAGGTCGAGAAACCCGCGGTAGGCGGGATATACATCCGAAAGGGCCTGCCCTTCGAAGCTCACCGAGCTGACCGCCGCAATTTCCACTTCCGGATGGGCATACAAAAGCCGACAAAGCTCCGCCCCCGCATAACCGGTGGCGCCTACAATTCCCGCTCGAATCATAACGCGGTTCCCTCCTTGAGCCTTTCTAGCATCGCCTGTGCCTGCGCCTTCACGTTCTCCGGCGCCGGGCCGCCCAGCACCTTGCGCTGGGACACGCAGGTGTCCAAGCTGATGAAGTCATATACGTCCGAATCAAATCGGTCGCACACCGCCCTGTATTCCTCAAGGGGCAGCGCCTCCAACGTGGTTCCCAGTTCAATGCATCTGGCAACCAGAGAACCGGTGGCCTTATAGGCGTCCCGGAAGGGGAGGCCCTTGCTCACCAGATAATCGGCGCAGTCGGTGGCGTTGATAAAGCCGCCGGCCGCCGCCTTGCGCATGTTCTGGGGAAGGACCTTCATCGTAGCGAGCATGGGGGCGAAGGTAGTCAGGCAAAGATGGGCCGTGTCCACCGCGTCGAAAACCGCCTCCTTGTCCTCCTGCATGTCCTTATTATAGGCAAGAGGAAGGCCTTTCATCGCGGTCAAAAGCCCCATCAGGTCACCGTACACCCGGCCCGCCTTTCCACGCACCAGCTCCGCCACATCCGGATTTTTCTTCTGCGGCATGATGGAAGAGCCGGTGGAATAAGCGTCGTCGAGCTCGATAAACTTAAATTCCCACGAGCACCAGAGGATGATTTCCTCGGAAAAGCGGGAGAGGTGCATCATCAAAATGGAGAGGGCGGAGCAAAGCTCCAAAGCGTAATCCCGGTCGGATACGCCGTCAAGACTATTGCGCGCCACCGCCGCCAGCCCCAGAAGGTCGGCCGTGCGTTCCCGATTTAAGGGATAGGTGGTGCCTGCCAGCGCGCCGCAGCCTAAGGGCGAGCAGTCCATGCGCTTTTTGCAGTCCTGTAGCCGGCCCAAATCCCGCAGAAGCATTTCGCCCCAGGCCAGCAGATGATGGCCGAAGGTGATGGGCTGGGCCCGCTGCAAATGGGTGTAGCCGGGCATCACCGTGTCCGCATATGCGTCCGCCTGCTTGGCTACCACTTCGCACAGCGCCTTTGTTTCCCCATAAAGCAGATCCACCTGCTTTTTCAGATACAAGCGCAGGTCCAGCGCCACCTGGTCGTTGCGGCTTCGCCCGGTATGCAGGCGCTTGCCCGCGTCGCCGATGCGAGCGGTCAGCTCCCCTTCCACGAAGGTGTGAATGTCCTCCGCTTGCGGGTCGATGGCCAAGGTTCCCGCCTCGATGTCGGCAAGAATCTGCTTGAGCCCGGCGATGATCTGCATCGCGTCCCCGTCTGAAAGGATTCCCTGCTCGCCCAGCATGGTGGCGTGGGCGATGGAACCCTCGATGTCCTCCCGGTACATCCGGCTGTCAAAGGAAATCGAGGAATTAAAATCGTTTACCTTGCTGTCCACTTCCTTGGAAAATCTTCCGGCCCACAGCTTCAAGGCCATCCCTCCATTGATGCAGACAAGGCGAGAGCTTTCACTCCCGCCCAAACGCCTGCTTAAAATGATGTGTCCAATTCCTAGGGCATGCGCCCGGCCGCGTTTAGCAGTCCCGGGCAGCTTTTACGCAAACCTTATTTCTTGCCTTTGCCGTCCTTGATGGCCTTGACCGTGATGGGCAGGCCGAACAGGTTGATGAAGCCTTGAGAATCCATCTGGTTATACACTTCGTCCTCACCAAAGGTGGCAATCTCCTCGTCGTAGAGGGAGTAGGGAGAAGTCATGCCGGCGTTGATGATGTTGCCCTTGTAAAGCTTGAGCTTGACATCGCCGGTGACGGTTTCCTGGGTGCTGTCCACAAAGGCGGACAGGGCTTCCCTGAGCGGGGTGTACCACTTGCCGAAATACACCAGGTCGGCAAACTGGCCTGCCACCTGCTGCTGCTTATAATGCTGGGTATCCCGGTCGAGGGTGAGGGTTTCCAGCGCGTCGTGGGCGTAGTAGAGGATGGCGCCGCCGGGCGTCTCGTACACGCCGCGGGACTTCATGCCCACCAGCCGGTTTTCCACCATGTCCAGAAGGCCGATGCCGTTCTCGCCGCCCAGCTGATTGAGCTTCTTGACAATGTCCACCGCGCTAAGCTTCTCGCCGTCGACGGCAACCGGCACGCCCTTCTCAAAGGAGATGGTCACATAGGTGGGCTTGTCGGGCGCCTGCTCGGGAGAAACGCCCATTTCCAGAATCTCGTCGTATTTGGGCTCGTTGGCCGGGTCTTCCAGGTCAAGGCCCTCGTGGGACAGATGCCACAGGTTCTTGTCCTTGGAATAGTTGGTCTCTCTGGTGATGTTCAGCGGGACGTTGTGCGCCTCCGCGTAGTCGATCTCCTCATCCCGGGACTTGAGCTCCCAGGTGCGCCAGGGGGCGATGATCTGCATGTGGGGAGCAAAGTGCTTGATGGTCAGCTCAAAGCGGACCTGGTCGTTGCCCTTGCCGGTGCAGCCATGGCAGATGGCATCCGCACCTTCCGCCAGCGCGATTTCCACAATCCGCTTGGCGATGACCGGACGGGCAAACGCCGTGCCCAGCAGGTACATGTTCTCATACTTGGCGCCTGCCTTCAGGGTCGGCCAAATGCAGTCTTCCACGAACTCTTTGGTCAGGTCCTCAATGTAGAGCTTGGAGGCGCCGGTTTTCTTCGCCTTTTCTTCCAGGCCTGACAGCTCCTTGCCCTGACCCACGTCCGCCGCTACCGCGATGACCTCGCAGTTGTCGTAGTTTTCCTTGAGCCATGGAATGATGATGGAGGTGTCCAGTCCGCCGGAATACGCCAATACTACTTTCTTAATCTTACCCATAATAAGTCCCTCTCTTTCGTTGTGAATAATCATACACTCATCCTGAATAAAATGCAAGATAAAACCGTATAAATATTCATTTTACTGCAAATTCAGCACTCTGCACAAAATGTCCGCCCGCGGTCGAAAAAGGTCTGCCGATAGCTTCGGCGGTTCTCTCGTGGTACCGCTGCGAAAAACCACATATATTATACCGAACCCTTGTGTGCTTTTCAACCGCAATCCCCTTTGAAACCCACGCAAAATATGCTACAATAATAGCAATTCTTTTGCCGGCAATTCGTAGAATTTTTCGTCTGTTCGGCTGAAACAATTGACATAATGGAGGGAACACCATGGCATACAAAGAAATCAGCCCCAAAGAAATCGAAAGCAACGTTTTTTCCGACATCGGCGACAAATGGATGCTCGTGACCGCAGGGGATGAAACCGGGTACAATACCATGACCGCCAGCTGGGGCGGAATGGGCATCATGTGGAACAAATGCGTCGTGACCATCGGCATCCGGCCCCAGCGGTATACCCTGGGCTTTGTGGAGCAAAACGACCTCTTCACCCTTTCCTTCTTTTCAGAAGAATGGAGAGACGCGCTCAAGTTCTGCGGCAGCAAGTCAGGCCGGGATTATGATAAGGCCAAGGAAACCGGGCTGACTCCTTTTTTCCTGGACGGGACCGCGGCTTTTTCCCAGGCTGAACGCATTCTTGTATGCAAAAAGCTCTATACGAGCGACTTAGACCCTGCCGGATTTCTTGACAAGACCTTGGATGAAACCTATTACCCCAGCAAGGATTACCACAAGCTGTTCGTGGCGGAGATCGTCAAGGTTTTGGAGAAGGAGTAAGCCCGGCTTTTGTGGTTATTCTTGTTACAAACCGGGCTTTTCATGAAAAAGAAGGCCCAAAGAGACGCGCAAGCAGCACCCATCCCAATCGAAGGAAGCGGCGGGGAGAGGGTGCGTTTGAAGACGCCGGTCCTTGCAGGGAAAAGAGAAGAGTGCCCTTTTTCGGTACGGTCTCCTGATGACGGCGAAAAAAGAACGCAATACCCCGCCGGCTCCGGCCGCTCAAAGGCGGACGCTGCCGGCGGGGGTTTTCAAAAGAAAGGTTGTGTATCCCATTGGCTCTGGACGGAGCGCTGCTATATTTATTAAAACAGGAACTGTTCGACGCAATTCCGGACGCGCGAGTGGAACGGGTTTACCAGCCCTCTAAGGAGGAGCTGGTGCTTGCCGTGCGCTCTCGGGCAGGGTCGAGACGGCTTCTATTGTCCTGCCGGGCCTCCTCGCCCCGGATTCATTTTACCACCCACGCCCCCGAAAATCCCGCGAAGCCCCCCATGCTCTGTATGCTGCTTCGCAAGCACCTGACCGGGGCGAAGCTTACTGCCATCCGCCAGCCGGGGCTGGAACGAGTCCTTTTTCTCGACTTTGACACCACCAATGAGCTGGGCGACCATGTGGCCCTGACTCTGGCGGTGGAGATTATGGGCCGGCACAGCAACCTCATCCTCATCGGGGAGGATGGGCGCATCATCGACGCGGTCAAGCGGGTGGACGCGGACATGTCTTCGGTGCGCATGGTGCTGCCGGGGATGCGGTATGTGTTGCCCCCGCAGGCCCCTGGGCGGATGGATCTGACGAAGGACGAGCCTTCGGATATGGTTGCCGCCCTTGCCGGGCGAAAGGACGAAGCGCTGGAAAAGGCGCTTCTGAGCCTGCTTTTGGGCGTGTCGCCCATCGTCTGCCGGGAGATCGCCCATTATACCGGCCGGGGCGCCGCCCTGCGCAGCGCCGCTCTTAATGAAACCGAACAAGGACGCTTGCAGTTTTATCTGAGCCAGATCAAGGACATTTTAGAGACACAAAAAGGCCGTCCTGTGATGGTCACCGACGTGGCCCAGGGAAAACCCATTGATTTTTCCTTTCTCACCATCACCCAGTACGGGACTGCCGCCACCTTGACCCCGTTTGAAAGCTACAGCGAGCTGCTCGACGGGTTCTATGCCGAGCGGGATAGGGTGGACCGCATCCGCCACCGGGCGCAGGACCTGCTCAAAACCCTGACAAACGCCTCCGAGCGGATTTCCCGCAAGATCAACGCCCAGAAAGCGGAGCTTTTGCAGTGTGCCGACCGGGAACGCCTGCGCCGGTACGGCGACCTGCTCAATGCAAATCTGTATCATCTAGAAAAAGGGATGCCGGTGGCCCAAGTGGACAACTTCTTTGAGGAGGGGAATCCTCCCATCCGCATTCCGCTGGACCCGGCGAAAACCCCGGTGCAAAATGCACAGAAGTATTATAAGGACTACCGCAAGGCCCAAACGGCGGAAAAAATCTTGAATGAGCAGATTGCGAAGGGAATGCAGGAGCTCGACTACATCGACACGGTGTTCGACGCTCTGTCCCGGGCGGATACGGAACGGGAGCTGTCTGAAATCCGCGCGGAGCTGGCGGGTCAGGGGTATGGACGGCTCGCAAAGGGAGGCCGGCAGCAGAAAGCCCCTGCGCCTTTAAAGCCCCTTGCCTTTACCTCCTCCGACGGCTTTCCCATCCTGGTCGGGCGCAACAACCAGCAAAACGACCGCCTGACCCTCAAGCAGGCGAAAGGGTCGGACCTGTGGTTTCACACTAAGAACATCCCTGGCTCTCATGTGATCGTTTGTACTGGGGGCGGAGAAGTCCCCGCTCGGACCATTGAGCAAGCGGCGTCTCTCGCCGCGTTCCACAGCCGGGCGAAGGATTCCGCCCAGGTACCGGTGGATTATACGCCGGTCAAGTTTGTCAAGAAGCCCCAGGGCGCCAAACCCGGTATGGTGATTTACACCACCAACCAAACCGTCTATGTGACTCCGCAGGAGGCGCTGGTGGAGCAGCTGCGGGATAAGGGATGATTTTGTATGGGACCTTGCACAGCCAGTACCGCTGGGCATTCCATGCGACTAGATGTAAACAAAAAAACAGCCGCTGGCTCACCGGCGGCTGTTTTTTGTTGTTTAAACTTGTATGTCTTCTTCGCCTGCAGGAACATCTTCTTCGATGCTGTCCGGTTCGGGCCCGTTCTTTTTGTTCGCCTTAACGGCAAAGAAAGCACCTACCACAATGGTAAAGTAGAAGGTAATCACCCGCCACAAAATCAACGCAAGACCCAGCTGGCCCTCCTTAATGAAGAACTGCTGGAAGAAGAAATAGAAAAAGCCCTCCGCACCAACGCCCGCGCCCGGAATCGGGATGAAGGAGGATATCATCATCACAAAGGATTGGGCGGCGATGATAGTCAAAAAATCGATTTCGCTCAGGCCGAAGGCCTTGTAGATCATGTAAGGGACCGCCATATAGACGATCAATTGTACAATAGACAACAGAAAAGAAACGATCATGGTAGGCAGGTCCTTAACCATTTCCTTAAAACAAGCGCTGAACTTTTCCAGTTCCCCGTCCATGTACGCAATTTTCTCGTCCGGGTCCTTAAAAATCCGGATTTTAGCAAGAAACCGGATGATTCCCCGGCTGATTTTGCGTGTGGTGTTTTTGAAGAGAGCAAAGCCGATCAGGCAGAGCATCACGATCAGATTGATGAGAAAGCCTACCAGCACAATGAGGGCAAAATTGCTGACCTTCTGCTGGAAGTATCCCAGCCGTAGACCCAAGAGCACCGCCGAAACGATAACCAGCGCCACCTGATAAATGATGAACTTGGAAAGTAGGCTGTTGATGGCCACACCCAGCTGTACGCCCTGCTTTTTCAGGTAATAGGCCTGAAAGGGCTGTCCGCCGGAGGAGAAGGGGGTAATCGAGTTAAAATATTGGCCGCCCATGGAAACACGCACCGAATTGAGAAACTTCTGCTTTTTGTACATGGGCTTGATCATAATATGCAAAATCACGGATTCCAGCAGCCAGTAAAGAAGCATACAGCCGATCGCAGCCGCGATCCACCAAAAATTCAGGGAGTTGAAGTTATGCACCAGATTTTCGACGCCCGAGGAAAAAAAGACAAACCCGACAATAATCAGGCTGCAGGTCAATAAGACAAAAATATTCAGCTTGTTCGACTTCAACGTGCCACCCCGCCCTTATCACAGGAAAGTTTTTTGCTGCGTACCTTTTTGGTCAGGCCGCTGTAGAATTGATCCCACATTTTCGCCACGTTTTGCGTCGAATAATAGTCACGTCCCGCCGCGGACTTGGCTCTCGCCTCTTCGTAATAGGCGCTGTCCCTACATAGCCGGTTGATTTCCCGGTCAAACCCGTCCACATCCTCGCACAACAGGCAATAGTCGGACACGATACCCTGATATTCCTCCAGATTGCGCACCACGATGGGAAGCTTGCAGTTGAGCGCTTCCAGGATGGTCATGGGGAAGAGCTCCGCGAAGGAAGGAAGCAGCAGCAGGTCGGAGGCATTATAATAGTCGTTCATTTCCGAGCGCTCCACCATCCCCACAAACCTTACGTTTTCCGGGGGATGCTCCATCAGCTCTTTGATTTCATTATAGCCGTCGCTGATCTTGCCGAAGGAGAACCCGCCCAGCCATAAAAACAGCTTGTCGGGATTTTTTTTCGCCACCTCAACAAAGTCCAGCACGCCCTTGCGGATTTGCAGCTGGCCTACGCCGATGACCACGCGCTTGTCTTGCGGGATGCCCAGCTTCTCCCGCAGCGCTTTCTTTTCCTCCTTGGACATCTCAAAAAAATGCTCCGAGGAAACGCAGTTGGGAATATAGGTAATTTTATCCCGTTCGATGCCCGCATCCACCAGTTCTTTGATAAAATGAGGGTTAACGGTTACCAGGTAATCCATGGAATGATAGAATTTGATGATATACTTATAAAATGGAATTTTTGCAATCTTCCAAAGGTGAAGGCTTTCATCCAAGGTCTTGGGCATAAAATGGACAAAGCCCACCGTGATGCTTTTTTTGCGCACCAGAGGAATGGAAAGGTAAAACTCCGGATTGATGGTGTGGTAATGGAAAATATCCGCATGAGCCAGGGAATTTTTGCGCACGATATACTTATCCGGATAGTAATTCTCCAACAGCATCATCAATTCGTCGTACACGGATAAGACGCCATGCCCTTTGGTCATATCGGCTTCCGACATCATGGTTATTGTCTTCATAAAAGCAGAAACAGTCCTTTCAGCAAACAACGCGCATCCCATAATCGGTTTGTTTTGCTACAAAACAGGGGCAATTTATCCATATGGATGCAAATAATATACTATACTCTATCACAAAACCGCCCTGATTGCAACCGAATTTCGGAAGGGAAGGAGCATCTTAGGCGGATTCCTGTCCAAAACCATTCGTTCCTTTCCTTATGACGGTGCAGGCATCAAAATCCCTGCAGCCTTAGTATTCCCGGGATTGCCGCGATCATGATACCGTGCGGACCTGCCCAGAAGAAAACCCCGATCCTTTTTGAGGACCGGGGTGATTTTTTTATTTTTCTGCAATTTTCTGTAAAAAAAGTTTGGTGCGTTCGTTTTCCGGATGGTCGATCACATTGCGTGGATCGCCCTGCTCCACAATGAGGCCCTTGTCCATGAAAATGACCCGATCGGCTACGTTGCGGGCAAAGGACATTTCATGGGTCACCACCACCATGGTCATATGCTCCTGGGCAAGCTCCCGCATGACCTTGAGGATTTCCCCGGTCAGCTCCGGGTCGAGGGCCGAGGTGGGCTCGTCGAAAAAGAGGATTTCCGGGTCGAGCGCCATGGCTCGTGCAATCGCTACCCGCTGTTGCTGCCCGCCGGACAACTCGAAGGGATATGCGCCCGCCTTGTCGGACAGGCCCATCTTCGCCAGCAGCTCCACCGCCTTTTTCTTTGCCGCTCCCTTGTCTACCCCAACCACATGGACGGGCGCTTCTGTCAGATTATCCATCACCGACAGGTGGGGAAACAGGTTAAAGCTCTGAAAAACCAGGCCGAACCGCTGCCGGATGCGTTTCATAGTCGTCTTGTCCGCGTACCGTGCGCTGCCGTCCACTGTAGTCTCCACCAGCGTGTCCTGGGAATAGCGGATGCAGCCGGCGTCCAGTCGTTCGAGAATGGTACAGCAGCGAAGAAGGGTGGATTTTCCGGATCCGGAGGGCCCGATGATGGCCACCACTTCTCCTTTGTCCACGGAAAAGGATATGTCCTTGAGCACTTCGTTTTCACCGAAGGACTTGCGGGCGTTTAATACCTCTAATACTGCCATTGTCTGACGCCCCCTTTACCGGTAATAGCCGAGCTTGCGCTCTGCAAAGTTGAAGACCCGCGTGATAACGAAGCTGCCGAACAGATAGAAAACACCGGCGAGCACAATCGGCATCAAGGAGGTGCGGGCGTTTGCCGCGGCGTTCGCCACCCGGAACAGCTCCATCACCGCCACCGTCTGTGCCAAAGCCGTGTCCTTAATTAAAGTGATGACCTCGTTGGACATAGGCGGCAGAATCCGCTTGCACACCTGTGGAAGCACAATGCGGAAAAAGGTCTGCTTTTTGGAAAAGCCCAGCACCTGCGCCGCCTCGTGCTGCCCCACCGGGATGGACTCCAAGCCGCCCCGGTAGATTTCCGCGAAATAACACGCATAATTGATGGAGAAGGCAATGATGGTCGCCGGGAAGCGGTATCCGGAAAGAGGAATCCCGAACAGAAAATAGGGGCCGAAATACACAAAAATGATTTGCAGCATCAACGGCGTGCCCCGCACGATGAGCAGCAAGATTTCAATGGGCTTGCGAATCCAGGCGCACTTGGACATCCGTCCCAGCGCCAGCGGCATGCCCAGGGGCAGCGCGAACACCAGCGTAAGCAGGAAAATCAGCACCGTGGTGCCGAAGCCTTCGGCCAGCTGGCCGAACAAGCTCCCGAAATCCTGCAGCCATGCGAGAAAACCGTCCATCTGCATTTAACCTCCAAAGGAGCCCGCGCCGTCTGCCCGCGCGGGCTCCCAAATTGTTCGATATTTTAAGGATTATTCTTATTTGACGGTGGTTACGTCCTTGCCGAACCACTTCGTAGACAGCTCCGCCAAAGAACCGTCTTCCTTCATCTCATGCAGCGCCTTTTCCACCTTTTCGCACAGGGCGGTGTCCGCTTTGCGGAAGCCGATTCCATATTCTTCGTCGGCCAGAGAAATGTCGAGCACTTTAATCTTGGCATCTGTTTTCACGTGGTAGTTGGCCACCACTTCGTCCAGCAGTACCGCGTCACAGCCGCCCGCTTCCAGATCGAGAAGGGCCTGGTTGTTGTCGTCGAAGAGAAGCACCTGACCCAGAGAAGCCTTGAAATCCGGCTTGCTGTCCAGCGCCTCGGCGGCGGAGGATTCCGACTGCAGCGCCAACTTTTTGCCTTTGAGATCGTCCAAAGACGCAATGTCCGAATCGGCCTTGACGGCGATGATCTGGCGGTTCTTCATGTAAGGCTCGGAGATGGTGCAGGCATCCAGGCGCTCCTGGGTGATGGTGTAGCCGTTCCACAGGCAGTCCACATTGCCCGCGTCCAGCTCGTCCTGCTTGCGTTTCCAGTCAATGGCCTGGATTTCCACGTCGAGGTTGAGCCGCTTGCCCACTTCCTTGGCAAGCTCGATGTCAAATCCGGTCAGGTTGCCCTTGTCGTCCACGAAGCCCATGGGCGGAAACGCGTTGTCCACGCCAACCACCAGCTTGCCCTCGGCCTTGCTGCAGGACGCAAAGGACAGGCACATGGTCAGTACCATAACGAAAGCCAGGACCAGTGTCAGTTTCTTTTTCATGCAAAAATACCCTCCTAAACAAAATTGCCGCGGTTTCAAACGCATGCCGCTACCGATGGCGTTTCCCGCCGCGTTTTCCCGCAAACATCCGGGTTTATGGGATTAATTCCACTGGTATTCTACTATATTAGCACAGCAAAGTAAAGCAGTTTTTTTGCAGAAAACCGTAAAGAACGGCCGAAACTGGTATGTTTTTCGAAGAAGATGTGGTATAATGCTCGAAGTTTTGTCAGGAAAGGGGAGAGGCGCATTGCAAAGAGGACAGATATGGCTCAAAAAAGGCGAGGGCCGGGCTTTAAAGGCCGGCGGCCTTTGGGTGTATGACAATGAGATCGCCCAAATCAAGGGAGAGCCAAAAGACGGGGATATTGTGGACGTGATGGATTTCGGCGGCTATTTTCAAGGCGCCGGCTTTCTCAACACCCGGTCGAAGATCACCGTGCGGCTGCTTACCAGAAAAAACGCGCAGGAAATCGACGAAGACTTCCTGCGCAGCCGGATTGATGCCTGTGTAAATCTGCGAAAAGCGGTGACGGGGCTCCAGACCTGCCGCCTGGTGTTCGGCGAGGCGGACTTTCTGCCGGGCCTGACGGTGGACAAGTATGGAAGTGTTCTGGTGGTTCAGTCCCTGGCGCTGGGCATCGACCGGCTCAAAGGCATCCTTCTTCGCCTGTTGTGCGATCGGCTGGAAGCGGAAGGCTTCCCGGTCACCGGCGTATACGAACGGTCCGACGCCAAGGTGCGCCGCAAGGAAGGAATGGAGCTGTTCTCCGGCTTTTTGGGTGCGCCTTTCGATACGAAGATTCAGATTGAAGAAAACGGCCTCAAGTTTGAGGTGGACGTGGCCGAAGGGCAGAAAACCGGCTATTTTCTCGACCAACGTTTTAACCGCCTGGCCCTGCGCAAGCTGTGCAAAGGGGCCAAAGTGCTCGACTGCTTTACCCACACCGGGTCCTTCGCGCTAAACGCCGCGGAAGGCGGCGCCAGGCGGGTGACGGGGGTGGACGCGTCCGAGACTGCAGTGGAACAGGCCCGGAAAAACGCCGCTTTAAACGGCTTTGAGGACCGGGTGGAGTTTTGGTGCGCCGACGTGTTCGACCTGCTTCCGAAGCTCGAGGAGAGGGGAGAGCGGTACGACGTGGTGGTACTCGACCCGCCTGCCTTTACCAAGTCCCGCAGCTCGGTGAAGGCGGCGGCGCGAGGCTACCGGGAGATCAACCGCCGAGCCATGGCCTTGGTGCGCGACGGGGGATATCTCGCCACCTGCACCTGCTCGCATTTTATGACCCAGGAGCTTTTTGCCCAGGTCATCCGCCAGGCCGCCGGGGACGCCCGCTGCCGGGTGCGCCAGCTGGAGTTTCGCACCCAGTCTCCCGACCATCCCATTCTCTGGGCGGACGAGCAGTCCTATTACCTGAAATTCTACCTGCTGCAAATCGTCCGGGACGCCTAACAGGAAAAGCGGATCAATACCCGCCCACTCCGGTGAGGACCTCGTCGTTGTCCACCCATTCCTGGACGTAGACGGCGGTGAATTCCTGCTCGGTGTTGCGGATGACCACCCGTTTGATACCGGCGTTGATGATGAGCCGGCGGCACATGGAGCAGGGGCTGGTACCGGGGACGATTTCATTGGTTTTCGCGTCCCGGCAGACCATGTACAGGGTGCTGCCGATCATGTCGTTTCGCGCGGCGGAAATAATGGCGTTTGCCTCCGCATGGACCGAGCGGCACAGCTCGTACCTTTCCCCTTTGGGAATCCCCAGCTTTTCGCGCATGCACACCCCGATGTCGCAGCAGTTTTTCCGGCCCCGGGGCGCGCCGTTGTAGCCGGTGGCGATGATCTGGTCGTTTTTGACGATGATGGCGCCGAAGTTGCGGCGCAGGCAGGTGCCGCGCTCGGCTACGGTCTGGGCGATGTCCAGATAATAGTTCTCCTTGTCCCGTCTGGTCATGGGGGATTCCCTCCTGTTCGGCTTTTTCCAAAAAGCCTCTTTTTCTTCATCATACCGAATTTTTTCCGAATACGCAATCGTTACTTTGATCCAATACGAAAGCGAGGAACACGCATGGACCGCCTTTCCGACATCGGCACCATCAAGACCCTTCTTTCCCGGCACGGGTTTTCCTTCTCCAAGTCCTTGGGGCAGAACTTTCTCATAAACCCCACCGTCTGCCCCCGCATGGCGGGCTTGTGCGGAGCGGACAAGGAGACTGGCGTTCTGGAAATCGGCCCCGGCATCGGAGTGCTGACCACAGAGCTTTGCAAGCAGGCGAAAAAGGTGGTGGCTGTCGAACTGGACCGCAGATTGCTGCCGGTCTTAGCGGAAACGCTGGAGGAATTCGACAACGTTAAGGTGATAAACGGCGACGTATTAAAGTTGGACCTGGCCGCTCTCCTGCGGGAGGAGTTCCCAGATATGCAGGTGGCCGTCTGCGCGAACCTGCCCTATTACATCACTTCGCCTATTCTTATGGCCCTGCTGGAAAGCCGCCTGCCGGTTTCCTCCATTACCGTCATGGTGCAGAAGGAAGCGGCCGAGCGCATCTGTGCCGCACCCGGCACCCGTGCCTCGGGCGCCATTTCGCTGGCGGTGCAGTATTACGCGAGCCCCAAGGTCCTCTTTGAAGTCAGCCGGGGTTCCTTTTTGCCCGCGCCCCATGTGGACTCGGCGGTGATTTCTTTGACGGTACGGAAAACGCCGCCGGTGCAGGTGCAAGACGAGCGCAGGCTCTTCGCCGTCATCAAGGCCGCCTTCGGGCAGCGGCGCAAAACCATCTTGAATGCGGTCAGCGCCGGGCTTTCCATGCCAAAGGAAACCTTGCTTGCCGCCATTGAGTCCGCCGGGCTTTCTCCGACCGCCCGGGCCGAACAGCTGACGCTCGAGCAGTTCGCCGCCCTGGTAAGCGCCCTGCCGGACGGCCCGGCAAAAAATACTGCCATAGAATAGGCGGGAATACGAAAGCAAAAACCGGTGAGGAAAAATCCTCACCGGTTTTGTGTTCTAAGCCAATCGGACTGATTGTACCGAATGCATCGAAGGCGGCCGCTGAAATGGGAAATGGGATGTTGCCCTGTGGTTTCCTACCGCAGCGCAAAAACGGCGCTTTCAAACAGGGGGGACATCTTGCATAAGCAAAAAGGATGCCCTGCGGGGTCAAACATCACTCTCCAACCGTCCGAAAACTGCTGATCCGCCATAGCCGCGCCGCACTGGATCGCATGCTGCACCGCTTTTTCCAAATCATATACTGCGAAATCCATGTGCGCCATTTGCTGCTGCGCGCCAGGCTCGGCCGGCCACACCGGCGGCTTGTATTCCGGGTTCCTTTGAAACGTGATGCCGGGATATGCGCCCTGGGCCGCTCCCGGAGCGCCGACACATGCGTATTCTTCATCATAAAAGGGAATTTCCCATTGGAGCAGCGCCGCATAGAATTTCGCCAATTCATGCGGGTCTTTGCAATCGAGCGTCAATGCGTATAATTTTATGCCGTGTTCCTTACTCATATCAGAAACACCTCCTATGCGGAAAAGCATAACAAACCAGGAGCCCGATTGCAATAGCCAAACCAAAGTTTGTCATCGGGATTCACCGCTTTTTCATGCCTTCTCGTGCCCCTTTTCCCGCTGAAACGTCAGAAATTCCACATAGTTGCGCACCTGTTCCACTTCCTGCTCGGAAAAATCCCTGGGCAGCGGCAGACAGTTTGGCTCCCGGTTGTAGGAAAGGGGGACGTCGATAAGCCCCAGAAGAAAATCCAGAGAGACGTCGAACAGCTTGGCGATTTTCAGCTTGATTTCGTCATTGGGCATACTCCGATCCCGTTCGTAGGAGGAGACGGTATGAAAGGAGACATGGAGCTTCTGCGCCAGCTCCAGCTGGGACATGCCGTGGTCCTTGCGCAGCTCCTGCAGGCGTTCACCAATCATGATTTCCCCTCCTCTTTTCTTTATTATAAGAAATTGTCGAATTCTTCGTAAAAATTGTAATAAATCTTCGAATTTGGGGTTGACACTCATAAGATTCTGCTGTATTATTATCTAAAATCAGGAAGAAACTTATACATTTGTATGGGTTGCAGCGAATTGTCTGGCTGGTAAAGGGGAGGATGAAAAGGCTATGCGGATGATCAAATATGCGCAGATGGCCTTGTACGTCTTGCTGTGGCTCGTCCTGTTTCTTCCCTTTTTTCAGACGGACTCGTCTGGAGGCGGGGAAGAAATCAGCGGCTTTGCTTTTTTGTGCACAGCTTCTTTCCTAAGGGAAGGCTTCTGGTTTTGTGCCGTTGGTTTTTTGGTGATCCCGGCAGCGGGCGTCCTTGTTTTGGCGTTTTCCAAACGCCTGCGTGTACGGGCGGCTGTTTCCCTTTTTCTTCCGCTTTTCGGGCTTTTTCTTTTTTGGTTGCTGTCCTCTTGGCGGCCGGCTGCGATCGGATTATCTCTCACGGGTGTCGGATACCTGTGTTTGCTGTTCGCAGCCGTGCTGACCCTTGTGTACCATATTACCGATTCCACCCGTCTGGAAAAGCATCGTGGGGAGATTAATCTTTTTCCCACGGGAAGAGACTAATGGTAGCGTTTGCTTACTCCTATGCCGTTCCTTGCGTTTCTTTCCTCTGCTATGGACCTCCTGGCGGGGGAAAGAAGAACGGCAGCTTCGATAGATGAATTCCTTCTCCAACAAAGAGACGAGGGGCAAGGCCATCCGGCCTTGCCCCTCGTCTCTTTGTTTTTTACTCGCCGAGTTTCTTTTTGCGCCTGCATTTCCGATAGACCCATATCCCAAATTTGGAAAGCTCCACCACCACGATGGGGGAAAGAGAAAGACCTACAATCCACTCCCATTCGTGCAGAGGAAGGGCCGTTAGGCCGAACAGGGTTTGCAGCGGCGGGACCAGAAGGGCCGCCAGCATGACTAGCGCGGAAACGGCGAAGGCGCCCAGCATTCGCAGGTTGGAGAACAGGCCGATGCGAAAAAGGGAATGACGGGAACGGGCGTTAAAAGCGTGAAAGAGCTGGCTGAAAGCCAGAACCGCAAATCCCATGGTTTGGCCCATCACCGGGTCGTCCCCGCCGGAGAAGAAATGGGTCCGTCCCAGAAGGTAGGCCGCCACCGTAATGGCGCAGAACATGACGCCCTGCAGCGCGCAGACAATCCCCATGCCTCCGGCGAAAATGCCTTCGTTTTTGGGGCGGGGCTTTCGCTTCATAATGTCGTACTCCGCCGGCTCCACCCCCAATGCCAGGGCAGGGAGACTGTCGGTTACCAGGTTAATCCACAAAAGCTGGATGGGAAGCAACGGGGAGGTGTGCCAGATGAGCATGGAGACAAAGACCGCCATCACCTCTCCCAGGTTGCAGCTGAGCAAGAAATAAACCGACTTGCGGATGTTGTCGAAAATGCCCCGGCCTTCCCTGACCGCGGTGACAATGGTGGCGAAATTATCGTCGGTGAGCACCATGTCCGCCGCTCCCTTGGCCACGTCGGTGCCGGTGACACCCATGGCGCAGCCAATGTCCGCTGCTTTTAAAGCGGGCGCGTCGTTGACTCCATCGCCAGTCATAGCGACGATTTCGCCCTTTTGCTGCCAAGCCTTCACGATGCGGATTTTATCCGCCGGCGTCACCCGGGCAAACACCGCGTATTTGCGGATGTCCCGGCTGAGCAGCTCGTCGCTTAACTGGGACAGCTGAGTGCCGGTAATGGCTTCTTTGCCGCCTTCCATAATTCCCAGCTTTTTTGCAATGGCCGAGGCGGTGGTCACATGGTCGCCGGTGATCATCACCGTGGTGATGCCCGCCGTCTTGCAGGTGGCGATGGCGTCCATCGCTTCCTCTCGGGGAGGGTCGATCATCCCAACAAGCCCCGCGAAACGCAGATCCTGTTCGAGTTCGCCGGGGGTAGGATTTGCTGGAATTTCGTCCAGTTCCTTGTAACCGATGGCCAGTACCCGCAGCGCTTCCCCTGCCATCGTTTCGTTGATCTTGAGCGCGTCCTTGATGACAGCTTGGTTATTGCACCGGTTCATCAAAATGTCCGGCGCGCCCTTGACCACCGCGATGTTGCGTCCGTCTACAAAGTTGACGGTGGTCATCAGCTTGCGGTCCGAGTCAAATGGAATCTCAGCCATGCGGGGAAAATCAATTTCCAGCTCGTCCTTTTTCAGATCCAGTAGGTCTCCTGCAGCAATGAGAGCCGTCTCAGTGGGGTCGCCGATGTGGTGCACCGTCCCGTCCTCCTGCTTCTCGATACGCCCGTCGTTGCACAGTACCGCCAGCTTTAAAAGAAAATCCCGGGACGGGTCTTCGATTTTGGGATCAAAGTCCAAAAGCTTGCCGTTGGCATAGGTTTTGGTCAGCGTCATCCGGTTTTGGGTCAGGGTCCCGGTTTTGTCCGAGCAGATGACCGAGGCCGAGCCCAGTGTTTCCACTGCCGGCAGCCGTCGGATGATGGCGTTTTTCTTGACCATGCGGGATACGCCCATGGCCAGCACAATGGTGACGATGGCGGGCAGCCCTTCCGGAATAGCAGCCACCGCCAGTGCCACCGCCGTCATGAACATTTCCAGGATTCCCTGCCCGGTGATGATGCCATAGAGGAAAATGACCGCGCAGATCCCCAGCGCCAGCAGACCCAGGTTTTTCCCCAGCTTAGCGAGCTTCTTTTGCAGCGGGGTTACGTCGTCGAGCTGGGTGCCCAGCATGGCGGCGATTTTGCCCATTTCGGTGTTCATCCCCGTATCGGTCACGATGGCTTTTCCCCGGCCGTAGGAAACGGTACAGCCTGCGTATACCATGTTGCGCCGGTCTCCCAGCGGGGCGATTTCTTCAAATTGTGTGGTCTCATCCTTTTCCGCCGGAATGGATTCGCCCGTCAGCGCCGACTCGTCGCACCGCAGGCTTTGCCCTTCCACAAGACGGGCGTCGGCGGGGATAAAGTCCCCCGCATCCAGAAAAATCACGTCGCCCGGTACCAGGTCCTGGGCGCTGACCACCGAGATTTCGCCTTCGCGCACTACCTTTGCGTGGGGAGCGGCCAGGTTTTTGAGCGCGTCCAGCGCCGCCTCGGCCTTCGATTCCTGGATCACCCCCAGCACCGCATTGAGTACCACGATGGCCACGATTACAATCGGCTCCAGCCAGTCGTTTTTTCCCTCCATAATGGTCACAATAATGGAGACCGCCGCCGCTATGAGCAAAATGATGACCATGAAATCCTTCATCTGCGCGGCGAAGCGCTGCAAGAAGGTTCTCTTTTTCTGATCGCTCAAGCGGTTTTTTCCATATATCGCAAGGCGCTCGGCCGCTTTCTCGGCGGTCAGCCCTTTCTCCAAGTCGCTTTGCAGCTCGGCCGCAACTTCCGCGGCGCAGTGGTTATGCCATATCAAATCGAGCCCTCCCTGCTTTCAAACGAATTTTTTAGAACTATATAATAAGTATTGTACCCCCTTTTTGGGAGGGATGCAAGGCGGAATTGTGAAAGATTTCCTGTTGGTTTTGCCGTCTGTTATTCCGCATTTTCACTACAAAATAACGCAAAAATTCGGGACTTGTTCACAATTGTTCCCCCGACAGAAGGTATGATAGAAACGAATTTCGCCCGGCTGCATTCTCAAAGGAACTTAGGCTGTCGGATGAATTTCATGGACGGTGTTGCCCTGAGCCGCTTTGAATCCAAAGCAAATACACACGGGCGAAAATTTCCCGTCCTGGATAGACCATTCGCCCTTGCGCGAAGAGAGCGGGGCAGATATAATAAGAGCATTGAGGTGAAGAGAATGCGGAAAGTTTTTTCGTCCATCGGGGAGTATTTCCGGCAAACGGACAAACTGCTGCTGCTGCTTTGCCTGCTTGCCACCGGATATGGCCTCGTTTTGCTGCTGGTGGCCGGGCAGGCCAACGACATGAAAGACAGCAGCACGGTGCTCGCAACGGTGGGCGGTTTGGATATTACCATGCAGTTCGTCAAGCAGTTCGCGTCGGTGGTGCTGGGCGTCATCGCCGCGCTGATCATATCGGCCGTCGATTATGAGATTCTCGCCGCGTGCTGGTGGATTTTAGCGCCTATTTCGGTCGTTTTGGTGGTGCTGACCTATTT
>CAMLYM010000013.1 GCA_946491705.1 uncultured Clostridia bacterium | reverse complement strand
TAGGAACAAAATTGATTGCAATAAAAGTGGGAGCCGAATAAACGTATGCGCAAAACATCCATTCTGCTCGTGGAAGACGATGCCGACATCAGCAATATGCTCTGCGATCTCCTCACTCAAAACGGATATGCCGTCCAGCCGGCCTATTCGGGGACCGAGGCGGTTTTGCTGATGGAGAAAAATGCATATGATCTGGTGCTTCTGGACCTGATGCTGCCGGGCATCCCCGGGGAAGAGGTGCTCGCCCGGATCCGGCACAGCTCGGATGTACCGGTGATCGCCGTGTCTGCTAAGGACGACACCCGCACGAAAATTCAGGTGCTCAAAAGCGGCGCGGACGATTATGTGACCAAGCCTTTTCATACCGATGAGCTGCTTGCCCGCATTGAGGCGCTTCTGCGGCGCAACAACGCCCGTCCGGTGGGCAGGGTGTTTCATTTCAAGGATATCACTCTAAATCCCTCCACCTTTGAAGTGAAGGTGGGGGAGGAGCCAGTCAGCCTGACAAAGCGGGAATACCTGATTTTGGAGCTGCTGATGAGCAATCCCAACAAGGTTTTTACCAAGAACAACATTTTCGAATCGGTGTGGAACGAGACCTTTCTGGGGGAGGACAATGCCGTTAACGTGCACATCAGCAACATCCGCCAGAAGCTGGCCAAGATTAACGCCAGCCAGCCGTATATTCAGACCGTGTGGGGCATTGGATTTAAGATGCATACGTAATGAAGAAACACACGCAAGGGAAACCGCAGGCTTGTCTTATGAAACGGCTTGCAGATGCCGCCTGAGCGCTCTTGTTCGATTCTTTTTCAAACAGGCGGGGCGGTACTTTATCGGCTGCCGTAAAAGACGAATCCTGATAAAACAAAAGAGCCTGGGGAAAGTGTGCCCCAGGCTCTTTTCGCAGACGCAGCCTGCCAGCCGAATTGTTTATTTTTGCTGGAGAAATTCCACCAGCCGCTCGTTGAACGAATCCAGCTCATCGTAGCAAACGCCATGGGCGCTATGATCAAACGCGAAAAGCTGGGAATTGGCGATGGAGCGGTTGAGCTCCTGGGCAAATGCAAAGGGGCAGAACTGGTCCTGCCGTCCGTGAAAGATGCCGGTGGGAACGGTGATCTTGCGCAGGTCGGAGCGCAGGTCCTCGTCGCGCATGGCGATGGCGGTCTGCACGGTGGCGATGCCGCTTGCCTGCAGACACAGCCCTTTTATCCAGGAAAACATGGCGTCGCTGTGCGGTTGGGCGAAGAGCAGGCCGGCAAACTCCTCTATCAGCTGCGGCCGGTCGGAGGATGCCTGGCGGATCAGCTCGTCAACCTGCATTTTGGTCATGCCGTGGGGAGAGCCATACTTTTGGATAAAGGCAGGCGCTGCCGCAGAAAAGAGGCAGAGCTTCTCCACCGGGGCGCCTGGAAAGAGAGACAGGTATCGCAGTGCCACCGCCCCGCCCAGGGAAAAGCCAGCCAGTGTAAACTGGGTCAAGCCAAGGCTTCGCACCACGGCGTTTACGTCTCGGGCCAATTGGTTGTACCGGTACCCGTCCGAAGGCCGGTCGGAATCGCCGAACCCGCGCAGGTCCATGAGGACGCAGCGATAATCATATTTGGGCAGCAGGTGCAGCTGATATTCGAACATGTTGCGGTTGAGCGGCCAGCCGTGGAGGAGAAGAATGGTCTTCCCGCCGGCCGGATTGATGTCCTCCACCGCGATCCTGACATTCGGCTGAACATTCACGGTAATCAAAAAAATCCCTCCTGAATCCGTCGTCTACCTTACCATATGAAGGAAAGACAGCGTTCAGAAGCGGATTTTTTCTTTTTTATGCAGCTGGAAAGGTGACCGTGATGACAAAGGTGGACGCTTCCAGGGCAGCGCCGATGGTTCCTCCCATGCGCTCGGTCAGCTTCTTTGCGATGGACAGGCCCAAACCGGTGGTCCGGCGGCTTCTGGACCGGTCAGTGGTGTAAAACCGATCGAAGATGTGGGCAAGATCGGCCTCTTCGATGGTGTGGGTGGTGTTTTCAAACCGGATGCGGCAGCCGAACGCGGTCTGCTCCGAGCAAACGCGGTATCCCCCGTCCCCATGAACCAGAGCGTTTTGCAGGATGTTCTCGAAGACCCGGCGAAGGGCGTCCTGGTCGGCGAAAACAACCGGCGAGCCGTCCGGAATGTCCAGGCTCGGGCTCGCATCCTTCTGGCAGAAATCATCGTAGAAAAGAGACACAGTATCCCTCAGCACATTGTTCACCAGAAGCCGCTTGGGGTCCAAAACCAGCTCGTCCGCCTCAATGCGGGCGAATTCAAAAAGCTGATCTAGAAGCCTTTGCACCGCCCCGATCCGCCGGTCGATCACGTGAAGGTACTGCTCGCGCTTTTTTGCCGGCGTATCCGGGGAACGGAGCATCTGCAGGTAGCCGGAGGCGGAGGTCAGCGGCGTGCGCAGGTCGTGGGAAATGCTCGTGATGGTATCCTTGTAATTGCGGCTGACCCGCAGGAGAGCCTGTTCGGTGCTCCGATGCCGCCCCAGCGCTTCGTTGATGCTCACAGCCAAAGCGTCCACGTCCCGGAAGGTGAGCGTGGTGTTCAGCTGCAGGTTGGTATCGGTTTGCTTTAGAAAGTCCATCTGCCGCTTCAGGGCGCGCACCTGCCGGCGGTACCCATGCAAAAAGGCAGACAAAATGCCCGCCGCCATTGTAAGAAGGATCACTGCCGCCCAAAGGATTCCATTCATGGTCGATCACGCTCCCCATTGAGGTTGAAAGGACGGCAGTGCCATGCCGTATCTCCTTATTTGATGTCCCGCCGGACAAAGGAATATACGCCAAAGAAGGTAAAGACCGCGAAGGTAACCACCGCCACAATGGCGCACCGCAGCACCGCGTCGCCGCTGAGGGGCAGAGCCGACAGCTCGGTGATGTTGGAAAAGAGCCAGTATTTTGAAAGGTCCACCCGGTCTTCTTTCAGCAGGTAATTAAGAAAGGTGCTGATGAGCTGCGGAATCAGGACTGCAAAGGATACCGTGCAGATGTTGACCGCCACCGCGCCGCCGATGCTGCGCAGCAAAAAGGAGATCGCCACCATGACGCCCACAGCGGCCAGATGCATGAGCACCTGTATCAAAAGCAGGGTGAACACATCCGAGGGACTTGCCGTACCGAAGCCCCAGAGGGCCGTACCGGTCGCCAGCGCAGCGCCCGCCATCAAAAGCAGCATCAGAGTACCGGCGACCGCCCCGGTGATGAGCTTGGAAAAGTAAATAGAGGTTCTGGAAAAGCCCTTGGCGGCGATGTTTTTAAACGCGCCATGGGAAAAGTCCGCTGTTACGAACAGGGCGACGAAAATGCCGATGAGCACCGGCAGCAGATTGCCGCCGAAGGACGTGGTCATTGCCCATAGGCCGTTCATATCCCCCTCAAACCCGATGGCGGAGGCGGACATCCCCACGCCGTAGGAAGGAATGTCTCCCTGGGCAATTTCAGGCGGAATCAGCTCCATCATTACCTTCAAAAGCTCATAGGAAAAGACGCTGAAAACCGTGAAGACCACCAGCACTAGCGCACAGATGTAAAAGGACTTCTGCCGCCACAGCTTATAGAATTCGGTACGTAACAGATTAAGCATTCCCGTAGCCTCCCATCCGCTGCATGAAGTACCCTTCCAGGTCCTGCCCCGCTGGGGCGATGGTCCTGACGGTCACGCCGTTTTGCACAAGGGTGGTATTGACCATGCCGGAGTCCTCCAAATAGCCGAACAGGCGTATGGTCTGGTCGGGCAGCACGTCAAACTGGTCGGTTTTCAGTATGCTTTCGAGCACCTGCGCCGCCTTTTTTACGTCGTCCACCTGGATGCGCAGGCAGCGCCGGCATCGGGTTTGCAGCTCGTCTTTGGAAAATTCGTCCACCAGCACCCCTTGGTTGATGATGCCGTAGCAGGTGGCTATTTTCGCAAGCTCCCCTAAGATGTGGCTGGAAAGCAGGATGGTGATGCCCTTTTCCCCGTTGAGTGTGAGAAGGAGGTCGCGGATTTCCTTGATGCCGGTAGGGTCCAGACCGTTGATGGGCTCGTCGAGAATGAGAAAGTCCGGATGCCCCAGCAGGCATTGGGCGATGCCCAGACGCTGGCGCATACCTAAGGAAAAATGCTTGACCTTTTTGTTCCCGGTTTCGGCCAGACGGACGGTTTTAAGAGCTTCGTCCACGCTGCCCTTTTCCGGGATTCCCAGCAGCAGCCGGTGGGCCTCTAGATTTTGTCTCGCCGTCATGTTGGGATACAGGGAAGGATATTCAATCATGCTGCCGATGCGCCGCCGGCTTCTCGAAAAATCCTGTCCGCCGAACAGGGTCATGCTCCCCTTATCCGGCCGTGCCAGGCCGGTGACCAGGCGCATAAAGGTGGTTTTACCCGCCCCGTTTTTGCCGATAAAGCCGTAGATATCCCCTTCTTTTACGTGCAGGCTGACCTGGTTGACAGCCGCCCGGCCGCCGTACAGCTTGGTTAGCCCGTTGGTTTCCAGAATCAGTGGCATACGCTCGCCTCCTTTATTCAATGGAGCTAAGTATACCGCCCAAGGTTTTCGAAATCCTTCAAAAAAGATAAAGAAAAGATAAAGTCCCGTGGTTTTTTCTTAAAAAGACAAACACGGCGGCCGGCAATCCTTTGCCGGCCGCCGCGCGGTTACGCATCCAGCTTTCTGCCGAACACATATGCTTCAAATTCTCCCATCGGCATGGGCTTTGCATACAAAAAGCCCTGGGCCATGTCGCACCCGATCTTTTTGAGGAACGCAGCCTGCACCTCTGTCTCCACTCCCTCGGCAACCACCCGGATGTTGAGCTCCTTTGCCATGGAAACCACTCCGCAGATCACCGTTTTGCCCCGGTCGTTGTTGGCCGTCTCCCGGAAGAATTCCCGGTCCAGCTTGAGGATGTCCACCGGCAGCTCCTTGAGCAGATTCAGCGACGAGTATCCCGCGCCGAAATCGTCCATGGACAAAGCAAAGCCTACTTGGTGCAGCTCCCGCACCAGATCCATAAAGATCTTAAAATTGTCAAATACTACGCTTTCCGTTAGTTCCAGCTCGATGAGCCGGGGCGGAATGCGGTAGTGCTCCGCCACACGCTGGTATTTCTCAATAAATTCCATGTTGTGCAGGTGGACCCTAGAAAGGTTGACGGCGATTGGCACCGGAGTCAACCCGCAGTCCAGCCACAGACGCAGCCGCTTGCAGACCTGCCGGAATATATACAGATCCAGCTCCAGGATAAACCCGTTCCTTTCGAACATCGGAATAAACTGGTCCGGCCCAATCAAGCCTTTGCCCGGCCGATTCCAGCGCACCAGCGCCTCTGCTCCGGATACCTTCCTGGTGCCAAGTTCGATCTTCGGCTGCAGATACACCACGAATTCGCCGTTTTGAAGCGCCGCGCGCATGTGATTTTCAATATCTTTTTCTTCAAGCAGACGGTCACGGATGCAGTCGGAATAAAAAATGCACGCGCCCTTCCCATCGTCCTTGGAGGTTTTGTGGGCCAGGTTCGCCCGTTCGATCAGAGTGGTGATGGGCAGGGCCGGGTCGGTGACCTTATACACGCCGCTGGAGAGAATCAGGGCGTACTGCGTATGTTCATTGGAAGGAGCACAGATGGCGTGGCGGATTTGTTCGATTCGGTTGGACAGATCCTGTGTGGTGGAATAGCGCAAAAGCAGAAGAAAATGATCGTTTGCCACCCGGCAGAAGGCTTCGTTGCTTTTGACCTGCTCCTGTAAACACGCGGCAATGTGGCATAAAGTCCGGTTTCCTTCTTCGTAGCCGAACATGTCGTTGATGTACTTGAACTTGTCCACATCCAACTGAACCATGGCATAGTGCAGCTGGGTATGCTTCTCCAGCAGATTTTTCGCATCCAGCTGGAACCAGGAGAGGTTGTGTACGCCGGTTACGCCGTCATAATAGGCGAGCTGTTCGAGCCGTTTTTTGCTTTGATGCTGAAACACAAGAATATATACAAACAAAAGAGTAAACAGCCCAATCACACCGATGTAAAGAAAAAGCGTGCGCGTCAGAATATAGTTGCTGCGCTCCGAAACCACGCTTGCAGGCGCTACCGAGAGCAGGTACCAGTCGTTGATGCCGATAGGAGTGTAATCCATATATTTCACTACGCCGTTTACCGTGTACTCGAGAATTCCGGATTTGTCTAACAGCATGTTAAACTTAATTTCTCCGCTGTCCGCATATACGGTAGCATCGGGGTTGTGGAAAAGGCTGTCAAGTCCGGTAAAGGCGGGATCGCGGCCGGGATGGGCGGTATCGACCACCAGCTCTCCGGTGCTTTGCACGATATAAGAATATCCGCGGCCGTCAAACGTGGAAATCGAAAGAAGTTCCTGGTACACTTCCATATGATGGGTCGCAAAAATGACGGCAACGGCCTTGTCCTGCTTATAAATCGGAGTGGCGTACACATGGATAGGCTCGCCGTCCGCCTTGTCGATGAGAACACCGGTCACCGATGGATCGCCGTTGATAAAAGCGTCGTAAAAATAGGCTCGGTCAGAAAAGTCCATCTCCATGTGGTCGGTGGTATGTGCGATGCCGTCGGGCGTAATGATGCCCATTCGCTTAAATCCGTTGTTTTCACAAACGCCTTTTAAAGTGGAGAGAATCCGATTCAAATCCAAGTCTTCCTGCGCGCCGATGAACTCCGCCAAATCGTGCAGGGTGCTAAGATCCCCGTCGATCTGTTTTTTCACCGTTTTGACGCTTTGCTGGGAAATCTCAGATAAATAAGCGTTGGTTTCCGCTTTCAGGTTTGTGGTCAGATCCTTCATGTAAAAGACCGCGAAACCGGAGAGAATCGCCAGCATCAGCCCCACCAGCATAATGGAGACGGCGATGGAATTTTTTTTGGTTTTCATCAGGTTCGCTCCCGGGTTCCCATCTGTGAAAGGGCCATAGCTTTAGAAGACGGGAATCGATCAATATATTTTTTTTATCTTATCATAGGCGCACCCCGACCACAAGCAGATTTTTCGCCTTTTCCTTACAAAAAACCAGGCTGTGCCGAATCCGTTCGGCACAGCCTGGTTTTTTAAATGGAGAGTGAAAAATGAAGAAGGAGAAAGAAAAAAGGGGTACAATCGGAAGAGAACAAGCAGAAAATGGGGTAGTTTTCTGTTTTATCCGGCTCCTTCCGACGCCCTTATCATATGTGATATTTATGACTTCCTTTTATCATAGTCGTAAGCATTTCATAAACAAAAAATGAACGAAAAATGAACATGTGCACAATGAACATACGATATAAGTTCATTTTATAGAAATGATACAAATAAAATACAAAAAAACAGGAAAAGATGCAAATTAACCGGTTTTTCTACGTCCGACGGAAACTCCTGTTTTATTCTTTTTTATCGACGGTTTTATTTTTTACATGCTTTAGGAAGTCCTGTTAAATGCATAACCTCCAGGCGGGAAGAAAAACTTCCAGCAGCGGCGGAATTCTGCATAATCGCAGGGTTTTCGGTGGCATAATAAATCTGGTATTTTTTGGTCGTTTCCCAGCATCCACCGCGAATAGGGTCATTTCCCACCGATAAAAGTCCGTTTGCGTGTGAAGCTATAATGCGGACAAAAACGCAGTATTATCAGGAAAAACGCGGCTGATGCCGCAAGCCAGGAGGTAGAAATGTTTGTAAGAAAATCAAAATTTCTGTTCTCCCTGCTGTCCGGCGTGATTGCCGGGGTGCTTGCCTTTACTCTTACGGTAGGCACGACCATTCCCGACCGGTTCAGCGTGGTGGAGGGCGAAAATTTTTCCATTGAAAGCGGTGTTCCGGTGGATGTGCAGCCAAGCGTGGTTTCCGCCGATTCGGTGGAGGCATCGGTTGCAACCGCCGGCCATAGTTATAAGGTAGATTTGAAGCTTTTAGGCCTTTTCCCCGTCAAACAGGTGACGGTGGACGTGGTGAAGGGAACCACCGTCATTCCTTGCGGCACGCCCTTCGGCATTAAAATGTTTACCGACGGGGTGCTCATCATCGGCATGTCCACGGTGGACACCGAGACAGGCTCGGTAAACCCCGCCAAGGACGCGGGACTGGAGCTGGGGGACGTGATCGTCTCCATCGACGGCAAAAGCGTCATGAGCAACGAGGACGTGTCCAAGATCATTTCCGAATGCGACGGAAGCCCGCTGGTTTTGTCTGTCCGCCGGGACAACATGACTTTTGACGTATCCTTTACGCCCGCCTTTTCCAAAAGCGACGGCTGCTATAAGCTGGGCGCCTGGGTGCGGGACAGCTCTGCCGGCATCGGGACGCTTACCTTCTATGAACCCGAGTCCATGGTATTCGGCGGGCTGGGCCACGGCATCTGCGACATGGACACCGGGGAAATCCTGCCTCTCATGTCCGGCGAAATTGTGCCGGCCGTGATCGGCGGTATCAATCCCGGTAAGGTAGGGCAGCCCGGTGAACTCAGAGGAAGCTTCAGCTCCGACAAGGACATGGGCGTTCTTACCCAAAACGGGGAAACCGGCGTCTACGGCATTCTGGACACTGCACCCTCCGCCCATGAGCCCATGCAGGTAGCCATGCGCCAGCAGGTGCAGGAAGGCAGTGCCCAGATTCTGACCACCATTGACGGGGAAACGCCCCAGTATTACGATATAACCATTGAGAAAGTCAATTTTAACGACAACAGCCCCACCAAAAATATGGTCATCCGTATCACCGACCAAGAACTGCTCGACAAGGCGGGTGGCATTGTTCAGGGAATGAGCGGCAGCCCCATCATTCAAAACGGAATGCTGGTGGGTGCGGTGACGCATGTGTTCGTCAACGATCCCACACGCGGCTACGGCATTTTTGCGGAGAATATGCTGGATTCCGCCAAACAGGTCGATACCAAAGCGGCGGCATAAGCGGCAAATTCGCACTTTTTCCGATCAGCATTTTTGCTGATCGGAATTTTTTTGTTCGCATTTGTAAATCCCGTCCTGCACGAAAGAAAGTGCCTCTTCTTGACAGGCCTGGTCGGTGTGCTATACTCAAATCAAATGCAAATAAATGAGATTGGAGAGAAAACAATGAGTCGGTTGAAACAGGGAATCGCGTGTTTGCTGGTATTTTTGGTTGCGTTTGGATGGTCCTCCTGCGCCGCTGGGCAGGGAGAACCGGACTATTCCCGGCAAACAGCCTGGGCCTACAATGGGATTGGCGAAAACCAGGAGGCCGATTTGTTCCTGGTTTGCCCCACGGTGTATTCCGGAAGCGAAACCAGTTTTAATATGTCGCTGCAGGACCAGGAAACCAAGGAAGCGTTTTTGGGCGCGCTGAACATGGAACGGGGAATTTATGAGAAAACCTGCCGGATGTACGCCCCCTATTACCGGCAAGCCTCCCTGTCCGCCTACGAAGAGCAGGGTCCAGCCATGGAGCAAGCGCTTTCTCTTGCATATGAGGACGTAAGCGCCGCCTTTGACTATTATTTAGAGCACGAAAACCAAGGGCGGCCCATTGTACTGGCCGGGTTTTCCCAGGGGTCTGATTTGTGCCTGCGTTTGCTCAAAGAGTATTTTGATGACGAAGAACTGAGCAGCCGGCTGGTTTGTGCGTACCTCATCGGCTGGCGGGTCACCCAGGAGGACCTAAACGAGGCGCCTTGGCTTTCCATGGCGCAGGGGGAAAAGGATGTGGGCGTCCTCGTCAGCTTTAACAGCGAAGCGCAAGAGGTAACCTCCTCCATGATCGTGCCCGAAGGGGTAAAAACCTTGTCCATCAACCCGCTCAATTGGAAGACCGACGGCACCGTGGCCTCCAAAAACGAAAACCTGGGCGCTTGTTTTACCGATTATGAGGGGGTCATTCTTGAGGAGAAAGCGGGGCTTTGCGGCGGATACCTGGATGCAGCGCGTGGAACACTGAAAGTCACTGACGTTACACCCGAGGAGTATCCACCAGTACTGAGTTTGTTTGAAGAAGGCGTTTACCATTTGTACGATTACCAGTTTTTCTTCCGCAATTTAGAGGAAAACGTCTCTGTCCGCCTAGAACAGTGGCAAAAGCAAGCGTCCGCTAAGGCGGCGTAAGCCAGCTGCATGCGCTTTTTTGCTGGATTGTGCCAAAATGACGGTTACCAGCGTACTCGACAAGGCGTCGTAATAAACCCGCCGGAACGAAGCCGTCTTGCAATGAATTCCAAAATTTTCAAAATTATTTTCAGAAATCCCTTGCAATTTATGGTATTATATGGTAATCTAATGGCACCGGAAAAAACTGGAATGTGAGGGATTTGAAATGGAAAAAGGACTTAAACTTTTATTGGCGGATGACTCTCTGGAATTTGGCAAGGTGTGCGCCCAGGCGCTGGAGAGCCGGGGAATCGAAATGGTCACCTGCCCGAAGGACGGACGCAAGGTGCTCGACTCGATTTCGTCGGTAAACCCGGATGTGGTGCTTTTGGACGTATTTATGCCCAACCTGGATGCGCTGGGCGTCATCCGCGAGACGCAGCAGAGGAATCTGGCGAAGACGCCGCAGTTTGTCACCATGTCCAGCTTTGATAACCCGAGGCTTGAAAACGAGCTGATGAGCTCGGGTGCCGCTTATTATTTTCTCAAGCCCTTTGACGCGGATTACATGGCCGACCGGATTTGTTCCCTTTGCAGCGAATCGCCTGTACCTGCGCAGCTTCATGCGGCTAGACCGGTCAATTCCGCCCAGTCGGATTTAGAGGTGCTGGTGACCGACATCATTCATCAAATCGGCGTGCCGGCTCACATTAAGGGCTACCATTACCTGCGCGACGCTATCATGCTGTCGGTGGGCAACAGCGAGTATATCAACGCCGTTACCAAGCTTCTCTATCCCACCGTGGCCAAGCGCTACCAGACCACCTCTTCCCGGGTGGAGCGCGCCATCCGCCATGCCATCGAAGTGGCCTGGGACCGGGGCGACGTGGATATTTTAAACGGCTATTTCGGCTATACCATTCACAATGGCCGCGGCAAGCCTACCAACAGTGAGTTCATCGCTATGATTGCCGATAAGCTTCGTCTTCAGCTGAAGGCCAGCTAACCATAGCGTTTGCCTTTTTCCTCATTTTATGACAAAAGCGTTCCCGCCTCAAAGGAACGCCTGGAAATGTTCCAGGTGCGTGGTCTTGTCTCATCCGTGTGGTTGTGCTTATGAAGGCACGGAAGGCGATGGCCATTTCCTTTGCTGGGCTGGAACGCTTTTTTTGTTTTATGAATGAGACCGTGCTTCAAAAGGGGCCGCAGAGAAAATGGAAACCAAGTGTTGTGCGTGTGTTTTATTTTCCATTTTTCATGTATGTTTAAATCGAAAACGCCACGCGCTTTTGTGCGTGGCGTTTTTCATTTAACAAGAGAGAAAAGACCAGCGGCAAAGCGATGCGCAATGGAATACTTAGGATTCAAACACTCGACAGAAACGCATAAATATGAGATAATTCACGAAAATCAGAATGCAGTTTTCGAAACAGAAATAAGGAATCAGCTTGAATTATGGCCGATTTTTGGGCAAATTAGTTTTGAATTTTATTGCGTGATTTCCTCATAAAAAACGAATGGGCACCGCCTGTAAAAAAAGAAACCCTTCGTAAAGGTAGGCCCTTTGCGAAGGTAAAACACCGCCATTTAGTTTGAATAAGCATACCATAAACTAGTGTTTTTGACAAGTGTATTTTGAAAAAATGATAACTGAACTGGAAAATGTTTGTTTTATTTCTTTCAAAAACAACCGATAAAATTCCTTTTTCAACCTTTATGAGGGTCATTGGAGTGGTCATCTTTTTTGCTATACTGGTAGATGCGGCAGAGCCGCAAAAGGAGGAATCAATATGTCGAAGACTGGAGAGAACATACGCAAAAGGAAGGACGGCAGATGGGAGGGACGGTATCCGGCCGGCCGCAATCCTGACGGGAAAATACGGTACCGATCGGTTTACGCCAAAACCTATACAGAGGTGAAGGAAAAGCTGTATGCTGCCCGCCAAGGCCTGGCTGCAATGGAACAGCCGACGGTTACACGGCGTATGCCCACCGGCGATGTCCTTAATCTATGGCTGCAGTCCATGGAATTGCAGGTGAAAAAATCCACATACTGCCGATACCGGAGCATTGTCGAAAAACATCTGCGTCCTCGGTTTGGATATCTGCGAATCCATAATGTCACGAGCGCTGATTTGCAGGCTTTCGCTGCGGATCTGTCGCGGGATTTGAAGGGAAAAACGGTGCGGGATATCCTAACGGTCATGGGACAGGTGCTCAAATATGCGGCAAAACAGGGATATTGTGCGAAAATCGATACCGTATGCAAAATCAAAAAAGATGAAAACGAGATGCAGATTCTGTCGCCTGACGAGCAAAAACGGCTCACAGCGCGTCTTATCGAAAACCAAGGCCGGGAAAGCCTGGGAATCCTTTTATGCCTGTATACCGGCCTGCGCATCGGAGAAATCTGCGGCCTCAAATGTAACGACATTAACTGTGCCGCTGGCACCCTAAGGGTACGGCGTACGGTGCAGCGGATTTCCGACGGAAATGGAGGGACTGAGATATGGATCGACGCGCCGAAAACGCTACGGTCCGCCCGCGAGATCCCCATTCCTCCCTTCCTGCTGGATGCGGTATGTCAACAGGCATGGAAAGGCTGTTATCTCCTCACCGGGACGGATACCCCCATGCAGCCGCGCACCTTGCAGAATCATTTCAAACGTCTCTTGAAGGAGTGCGGACTGCGAAACCTGCGGTTTCATGCGCTGCGCCATACCTTTGCCAGCCGTGCGATTGAGGTAGGATTTGATGCAAAGTCTCTATCGGAAATTCTGGGTCACGCCAGCGTCAACATTACCCTCGACCGATATGTACACTCCTCCATGGAGCTCAAACGAAGTCATATGCAGCGCTTTGCCGCTGTTCTTTAACGGGTCAGAAATATGGTAGAAAAAAGCCGGAATCCCTTGATTGCTAAGGGATTCCGGCTTTTTTGGCGCAAAGGGCCTACCTTTACGAAATTCAGCAAAAAAATACTGCTATCAGTATATCCGATTTTCTGTATCATATTCAGAATACCTGAAAAAGCAAGCAGACAACAGAAAGGCGGGAAAGGAACGACTATGACAACTGTAAAAAAAATAAAAAAAATAGGGAATGCCGGCATCACCCTCATCGTCGTACTGCTGGCCGTTTTGGCTGCGCTGATTGCAGGCCCGCGTTTCTTCGGCATGCAGGTGTATTGCGTGCTTTCAGGCTCCATGGAGCCTTCTTTTCCCACCGGCTCGCTGCTTTATGTGCAAAAAACGGATCCATCCTCCGTCCAGGTGGGAGATCCGATCACCTTTCTGTTGACCAACGAGATGCCGGCCACCCACCGGGTGACGCGCGTCGATACGGAAAAACAGCAGTTTTATACCAAGGGCGACAACAACGACCACGAGGACGCTGCTGCGGTACCGTTTCAAAATCTTCTGGGAAGGCCGGTCGCTTGCATTCCCTATCTCGGCTATGTTTCCAATTATATTCAGCATCCGCCCGGCCTGTATCTTGCCATTGCCGCCGGTGCGGTTTTTGTGCTGTTGATTTTGATACCGGACCTGTTTGAACGCGTGGAAAAACGAAACCGGCGCCGTCCGGCGCGAAAGGATGGGCCACAGATTCAGGGGTAACGCCGTAAGGCTCCCAGATAAATTACTTTAGGAGGTTTTTTTGATGAAGGCAGGAACAAAAGGATTGGTGCTATCGCTGTGCGCGGTGTTGCTTGTGGTCGCAACCGTATTTTCTACGGCTGCGTTTCTCACCTCGCAAGACCAAGTGACCAACACATTTACCGTAGGAAATGTCAAGATTGCGCTGGACGAAGCCAAGGTAGACGAATACGGCCAGGCGACGCCGGATGTTCCCCGTGTGCAGGCAAACGAGTACAAACTCATCCCCGGCCGCACTTACACGAAGGATCCCACCGTCCATGTGGATGCAAACAGCGAGGACTGCTGGCTGTTTGCCAAGGTGGAGAACGGCTTGTCCGCCATTGAAACCGCCGGGGATACGACCATCGCCGCACAGATGGAGGCCAACGGCTGGACCGCGGTGGCGGGTGCTCCCAATGTGTATGCTTATAAGGACATTGCAAAAGCTTCGCAGAATATCCCGGTGTTCGGCAGTTTTTCGATTGACGGCGCCGCACAGACTGCGGGTTATGAGACGGCCGTGGTCTCTGTCACCGCTTATGCCGTGCAGGCGGATGGTTTTGCCACCGCTGCCGACGCATGGACTGCCGCGCCGATGAATTAACAAAGGTTAAGCTCACCTGTCGTCATTTATTTTACATTTCGATAAGCCATGAAAGGAAGGACAAAACATGAAAAAGAACATTCTCATTCCGGTTTTAGCCCTCGCGCTGGTGCTGTGCTGTGTGGTGGGCGGCTCGCTTGCCTGGCTGGTGGACCAGACGGATCCTGTCAAGAACACCTTCACCGTCGGCGATATCAACATTGATCTGACGGAAACCACTACCGATTACAAGATGGTACCCGGCAACACCATTGCGAAAGATCCCACCGTTACGGTAGAAGCCGCAAGCGAAGCGAGCTGGCTGTTTGTCAAGATTACCGAGTCCGCAAACTTCGATGACTTCATGACTTATGCCATCGCGGACGGCTGGACGGCTCTTTCGGGAGTGGACGGCGTGTATTACCGCCAGGTTCCCGCGACCACGGCCGATACCACCTTTGCCGTGCTCAAGGACGATACCGTATCGGTGAAGGACACCGTGACCAAAGAGCAGCTGAGCGTGTTGGAGGCCGATACATATCCAACCCTGACCTTCCAGGCCTATGCGGTGCAGAGTGATAACGTTGCCACCGCTGCGGACGCCTGGGCAAAACTCTAATTCATCTACTTCCTTAATTTCCTGACCAATGCCGTAAACGACCTAAGAGAAGCCTTTGTCCGCGTATCACAACCGGCCACATCATACGCGTGGCGCCCTCCGGGCTTGTTTGCGGCTGCGGCCGGAAAATGCGTGTGCTTGTTCCTGGCGGTTCAGGCCGCGGGCTTTTCCTTGCCCATGCCGCGTTTTGGGTCTCTCCTGACAGGAAAGGTCGCAGGGTTCCTGAATCCGCTCTTGTTTTGCTTTCGCGTATGCCCCGCTCTCATTGAGAGCAGGGCATACAAGGGTATCTTAGCACAACACAAAAGACGCGAGGATATCCTTGTGTGCCCTGCGGCGTGCAGCAACAACGGTCAGGCTGAAACGAGAAATCACAGAAAGGAAATGCGTTATGAGACGAAAGCTTTTGGCACTTGTCCTGTTCATCACGTGTCTTTCCGTCGCGGCCTATAGTACCATCGCGTATTTTACCGCGGAGGATACGGCTACCAATGTCATTACAGCGGGAAATATCAGAATTGAACTCGAGGAAACCGCTGTCTCCGAGGACGGCGAAATCGTCCCATTCAAGGACCTGGCCGGCGTCATGCCTGGGGCGGATGTTTCCAAAATCGTTCAGGTGAAAAACACCGGGTCTCAGCCCGCCTATGTGCGCATCCGGATGGAAAAAGTGATTACCCTGGCCGAGGGTGCGGCGGGGGAGGCGGACGTAAGCCTGCTTTCCTGCGACTTGAATGAAGAGGACTGGATGCACAAGGACGGGTATTACTACTACAAGAAGCCTTTGGCCCCCGGCGCGCAAACCGAGCCGCTGTTTACGAAAGTAACCTTCGCAAAGGAGATGGGTAATCTCTATCAGAACAGCAAGGCCCAGATCAACCTTGTGGCGTTCGCCACACAGGCAGCCAACAACGGCGCGACGGTTTGGGACGCCGGCGGTTGGCCCACAGGAGAATAAGAAAGGAGGTTTTCGCGGATGAAACGCAGTCGAGCATCGAAATGGCTGTCTCTCCTGCTTTGCCTTGCCGTGCTGGCGGCGGTCATGACCTGCGGCGTTCCTGCTGTTTTTGCACAGGAGGGGATGGAAGATGCCGCCGCAAACGAATTTACAAGCGAGGAAACCGCCGCCTTCACAAAAGGGTTTTATGTAGATGGCGCCTTGCCCCTTGCCGGGGAACTGCGCGACCAGCTTTTTTACAGCGGTCTGGATGACCACGGGTTCCGCCTGGCGGTCAACCGGATGAATCTGGAGCAGGCAGGCAGCTTGGAAAGCGTGGTGGACGAGGGCCAGGCATGCAGCATTCTCGACGCCATATGCCACAACGGATATCAAACCGAAGAGAAAAACGGCGTTTACGGCGCAGCTCTTGCGGCGGCGGGCATCCGTGCGGCGAAACGTAACGACGCACCCATCTGGCCGGAACCGGGCGCCATTAAGCTGGATAAGGACGCCAAAGCGGTGGCAGGCCAGGAGAACCTCTGGGAAGTTACCTTAGGGATCCAGGGGAAAAATTATCAGTCCACCACCGATGTGGTTCTGGTGATCGACCGGTCGGGCAGCATGAGCGGAAAAAAGCTCAGCAACACCAAAAAGGCGGCCAAAGCGTTTGCGGAAAAGCTGCTTACCGAGGGCAGCCAGACCCGCATTGCCATCGTAACCTATTCCAACAGCGCCTCTACAAACGGGATTTTTTATACCTATGAAACCAGAGACGCTTTTGACAAAGCCATCGACGCCATCCAGGCAAGCGGCGGCACCCACCAGCAGGCGGGAATTCACAAGGCGGATGCGCTTTTGTATTCCGCTGCCTCTACCGGCGTGCTCAAAAACATCGTGCTCCTTACCGACGGCGCGGCTACCTATAGCTATCCCTTTGTGGGAACAGCCACCTACTCGGATTGCAGCTCGCTTCATCTGCTAGCGGGGCAATACGGCGGCACCATTATCAATGCAAGCTTTGTGCCGACGGTGGATTATACCACGACCGTGGGAAACGGCAGCTCTTTTAATCTGTATTATAACGCCTATGTAGACGCTACCTGCAGCCATGGCGTCACCGAGCGGCATGCGTACGGCCAGTATTCTTACGACAACCGCGGCAACCTTGTTTTGACGACTGATACCACCACGGACAACGGCGTGGGCACCGTCTGGGAAGCCAACCAGACCAAGGCCAAGGGTGCCACCATTTACTCGGTGGCTCTGCAGGCGGGAGACGACGGCGAAAACGTCCTCAAGGCCTGTGCTACCGACCCGGCCAAGGGCTACTATGAAATCAAGGCCAACGACAACGTGGAGCAAAAGCTGGAGACCGCCTTTGAGGCCATTGCCGGAAGCATATCCATCGCGGCTTCTCAGGGCATTGTGACCGATCCCATGGGGGAGAAGGTGGCGTTGGCCTTTGACGGCGCCAATCCGGTCATCACCAACAATCCAGAGGACTATAACGCCGGCAGAGCCGATGTTTATATCAGCCAGGGCAGCGCTTCTTATGACTCTGCCACCCAAACCATCCAATGGAGGGTGGGCAACGTCAACGAAGGCGCAAACCCGGTAATGAAGTACAAGGTTGCCGTGAAGGAAGGCGTCACGGTACAGAAGGGCGAAGTCATCGAAACCAATCGGGAAACCACTTTCCAATATAAAGACTATCAGCAAAAAGACGCCGAAGATCAATTCCCCATTCCAAAGGTCACGATTGGCGGCGGCACGATTCTGGTGCACTGGTACCGGGTTAACGAAAGCGGCCAGCCTGTAAATGAGGACGTCCAGGTGGTGGATTCTCCCTCTCTGGCGCAGCAGCTGGAGCCACCGGCGTATTTTGAGCAGGACGGCAGCCAGGGCCTGGATTATGACACGCCCTATACGGTCACGCCCAAGCGGTTTGAAGGCTACCAGTATGACCGCTACATTCTAAACGACGGGCCTTCGGCCCAGGGCGACGCGGTGACCGTAACCCTTACCCCGCAAAACAGTAACCAGCATGTGTGGTTTTCCTATTATCCGCGTGAGGAAACCTGCACGCTGACCATTTCGAAAACCGGGTCCCAGCCGGTGGATGAAAACCAGACCTTCCAGTTTCGCGTTACCGGCGCCGACACGGATACCCAGGGAGTGGACCTGATTGTTACCGTCCATGGGAACGGCTTAATTGCCGTTGCGGATTTGCCGGCGGGCACATATACCGTCCAGGAATTGACGGACTGGTCCTGGCGGTACGAGCCTGATTCTATGACCAAAGAGGTTACGCTGGCTCCCGGTGAGGAAAAAACCGTGCCTTTTGCGAATACGAGGGTAGAAATGCAGTGGCTTGGCGGCGATCATTACCTGGATAACCGGTTTGCAGGCACCAGGCCCGCAGCTTGAGAAAGGAGGCATGGGGTATCGTGATCCGATGGAAAACGGAAAAGAAATCGTCCTCAGCTTGGAACAAAAAGCGGCTGTGGCTGACAGTGTTGCTGGTATTGCTCCTTACCGCGGCCGCCGGGACTACTCTGGCCTTTCTTGCCACAGGAACCAGTCCAATCGCCAACCTGTTTACGCCTTCCAAAGTGGCCTGCCAGGTGGAAGAAACGTTTGACGGCGTGACGAAAGAGAATGTGTCCATTGAAAATACCGGGAATACCACTGCGTTTATCCGGGCGTCTTTGGTGGTGACCTGGAAAACGCCCGACGGGAGCGTGGTTTTAGCCCAAAAACCGGAGAACGGCACCGATTATTCCCTGACCCTCGCCGAGAAAACCGGCTGGATGGAAGGTTCGGACGGATATTATTATTATTCCGAGGCCGTCTCGCCTGGAGAGAACACAGGTCTGCTCATGGAGCAGTGCAGGCCGCTGACCCAAAAGGAAGGCTATGTGCTTTCTGTGGAGATTGTGGCCTCTGCCGTACAGTCCTCTCCGGAAACGGTTGCCTCAGACGCGTGGGGCGTTACCGTTGAGAACGGAATCATCACTGCGGTCCCGGCCGGACAGTAAGGAGGTGCGGATATGAAAACGTTGAGAAAAACACTTGTCCTGCCTCTTGTGGTGCTGGCGCTGCTGATGAGCCTGACCCTTCCGGCCTTCGCACAGGGGAGCGTCACCTATGATGGGAGCGCGCAGAAGTTTGTGTTCGCTCCGGGAAGCGAACAGTCTCCCACCGACTTGTTTATGGATTTCAAAGAGGTGATGCCCGGTGACAAGCTGACGCAAACGATTGAAATTCACAACGACGCTTCCAACCAAGTGAAGGTCAAGCTTTATCTGCGCGCGCTTGGCGCAAAGGAAGGGTCGGAGGAATTTCTTTCCCAGCTGGGGCTGACGGTGGCCCAGGAGGGCGATTCCCCCCTCTTTGCCGCTCCTGCGGACCAGACGGGCGGACTGACCGATTGGGTGTACCTGGGGACCTTTTATTCCGGGGCTCAGGTGGATTTGGAGGTGACGCTGGACGTTCCGCTGACGCTCGGAAATGCCTTTCAGGATGCCGCCGGGTATTTGGACTGGCAGTTCAAAGCAGAGGAGCTTCCGGTTTCTCCCGACGATCCGCGGCCGCCGGATACCGGCGTCTCTGGCAGCGCTGCGTTTTGGCTGGCGATGGCGGCCGTCGCCTGTGTGGCCCTGCTTGTGATTCTTCTTGTTCTCAGGAAAAGAAAGGCCCGCGCATAGTAAGCGCATGAAAAACAAACGCAGGGGACGGATTTTAATCCGTCCCCTGCGTTTTGCCGCAAATGAGATCATAGAAAAAGCGCCCCCGTTTCCTTCAAGGAAATCGGGACGCTTTTTTTACAATCGGTCGATTCCAAAGGGTATCCGGTTACTGCCGGGTTAACCTTGCAAAATTAGCCATGAGCTTTTTGGTACCTACTTGATCGAAGGCCACCTCCACCAGGGTATCGTTGCCCACCGGCTTGACCGAGATGACCATACCCGGCCCAAAGGCTTTGTGAGAGACCCGGTCGCCCACCGAGAAAAGAGCCTTCTTGGTCATGTGTGCGGAATTGTCCGACCCGGTGCCGACCCGCCGGGCGGCATTGGCGGCAATGGCAAAGGCCTGCTTGCGTTCGTCCGGCTGACGTACCCGTTGTGCCGCCGGGCGGCGCATGGTGACCTTTTCAATGCATTCCACCAGCTCTTCCGGGATTTCCTCGGAAAAGCGGGAAACCTTGTTGCGGGCGGTGGAACCGTAAAGCATGCGCGAGCAGCACGAGGAAAGGTAAAGCTGTTCCTTCGCCCGGGTGATGCCCACATAGGCAAGCCGCCGCTCTTCCTCGATCTGGTCGGGGTTATAGATGGCCTGCATGCCCGGAAAGATGCCTTCCTCCATGCCGGGGATAAACACCACCGGGAATTCCAGGCCTTTGGCCGCGTGCAGGGTCATCAGAGTCACCGCGTCGGCGCTGGAATCGTAGTTGTCCACATCGGTCATCAGAGAGATTTCCTCCAAGAAACCGGCCAGGGTGGGCTGCTCGTTTTCGTCCTCATAGGTCATGATGGCGGAGGCGAGTTCGTTGATGTTCTCAATCCGGCTCTGGGCCTCCTCCCCCTGGGCTTCCAGCATGGAAAGGTACCCGGTGCGCTCGAGCATGTGCTTATACACGTCGTGCAGCGGCAGAATTTCCATCTCTTCTTCAAATTCCCGGATCATCCGCGCAAAGGCGGTAAGCCTGGGGGCGGAACGGGAGAAAGCGGCAAACCGGTCGGCCTGCTCGATGACGTCGAACAAGGGAAGGTTCTCCTGGGCCGCGATTTCCATAGCGGTGGCAACCGTCGCGTCCCCGATCTGGCGCTTGGGTTCGTTGATGATGCGGCGCAGACGGACGGTATCGGCATGGTTGTTGACCACGCTTAAGTATGCCAGCATATCCTTGACTTCCTTATGCTCATAGAACCGAAGACCGGCCAGAATCCGGTAGGGGACCCCCGCCTTCACAAACGCCCGCTCAATAGCGGAAGCCTGGGCGTTGACCCGGTAGAGGACCGCGAACTCGGAAAACTTGCGCCCGGCCGCCGCCGCTTCCACAATTTTTTCGGTCATAAAAGCGGCTTCCTCCTGCTCGTTGTCGCACAGAAGCTTAACGATCTTATCGCCGCCCTTTTTGTCGGTCCAGAGATTTTTGCCCTTTCGCTCCTTGTTGTTTTCGATCACGGCGTTGGCCGCGTCCAAGATACAAGCGGTGGACCGATAGTTCTGCTCGAGGCGGATCACCTTTGCGTCCGGGTATTGCCGCTCGAAGCTCAGGATGTTCTCAATGGTGGCCCCGCGGAACTTATAGATGCTCTGGTCATCGTCGCCAACCACGCACAGGTTGCGGTGGCCCTCGGAAAGGAGGCTGACCAGCTGGTACTGAACCTGGTTGGTATCCTGATATTCGTCCACCATAATGTAGCGAAACCGGTTCTGATAATGGGTGCGGATGTCCTCGTTCTCCTTAAGGAGAATGACCGTCTGCATCAGCAGATCGTCGAAGTCCATAGCGTCCGCTTCCTTTAAGCGCCGCTGGTACATCTGATAAATTTCCCCGATCTTTTTCAGGCGCAAATCACTGCCCGCCGCTTCGATAAAGCGTTTTGGGCCGATCATAGAGTCCTTTGCGTGACTAATGTGGTTTAATACGCTGCGTACCGGCATCACCTTGTCATCCACCCGCAGCGCCTTCATGCATTCCTTGAGCAGGCGTTTCTGGTCGTCGGTGTCATAAATGGCGAAATTGCTGCTGTACCCGAGCCGGTCAGCGTCCCGGCGCAAAAACCTGGCGCAGGTGGAATGAAAAGTGGCGGCCCAAACATCGGCGCCGCCAGTGGGCAGCATTTTGTCAATCCGGTCCTTGAGTTCACCTGCCGCTTTGTTCGTAAAGGTAATGGCAAGAATCTGCCACGGGCGCACCGGCTCTACCGCCAAAAGGGAGTCGAGCTGTCCGTCGTCCGGTTTCGTCCCTTCCACAAAGGCATGAAGCTGGCCCAGCGCCTCGTCGTCGATCCCTTGAGGAACCTGGTGCGAATGATAGGCCTTGCCGAACCGGATGAGGTTTGCAATGCGGTTGACAAGCACCGTGGTTTTTCCGCTTCCCGCGCCCGCCAGAATCAGCAAGGGGCCCTCGGTCTGAAAAACCGCCTGTTTTTGCATGTCGTTCATGCGGCCAAAAATTTTTTCCAGCGCCTTGCGCCGGACTGTACTGTACTCCGAATTCATCTGCTCGCTCCTATTAGTCAAATCGGCTGTCGTTTTCTTTTCTTTCATTTTACCGCAATTTGCCCTCAAAAGCAAATGCATTCTTTCTGGACCCTCGTCGCCTAAGATCAAAAAAAGAAAAAAACGCAGCTTTCTTTGGCAAATGCCGCACCTTTTTTCTGCCCGGGCATAGCCTGGGGATGGATGGAAAACGGCAAAAAAGCGCGGTTGCCGGAATTCCCCAAAGGAAAGCGCCCAAGCGCTGACCAGCCTTTGAAGGCGGCAAAGGCGGCGGTTTTCGCCGGGAACTTGTCTTTTCCCTCTCAAAACGCGCACATTTTAGTGACGCGAACCGCGCAGACACATACACTGATATTGAAGTGACAGCTTCAATACACAAACAGGAGGATTCATTATGGCTGATAACAGGTTTCAGACATGCGATGGCTTCAACAGCGGAAACTTCAAAGAGGCAGTCTGCATTGATACCAGCAGAATTTACGATTCCTGCTCGGACAAAGACTGCCTGGAAGATCTTAGGGTGTACTTCACCGAATGCAACCAGCGGATTGTCGACCAGGCTGTGAGCGTACGCAGCCGCAGAGCCGACGTCATCACCGTGTACATTGATATCGAGCCGGTCCCCTTCAACAAAGGATTCTACTCGGTGGATATGACCTTCTTCTTCGATGTGGTGGTCGATGTGTACGCTTCTCCGGCGGCCCATCCCTGCACCATCGACGGCCTTGCGGTCTTCAACAAGAAGGTGATTCTGTACGGCAGTGAGGGCGCGGTCAAGGTGTTCGCTTCCGACTACCGCTTTGACGACAGCGACGATCAGTACCGGATGACCGGAAACCTGCCCAAGGCAGTTTGCCAGGCAGGCGCCCACAAATGGGAAATGGAACGCAGCGTTTTGGGCAGACCGGCCCCAGCCCGACGAAAAAGGGCAGGGACCTATGGCATCCCTGCCCTTTTTTACGTGCAAACGCAGCCAGCGCCACAGCGCTGTATTCAGACAGCCCCTTCCGCCGAGGATGGACTGCCTGCTCCATACCGCAGCAAACCCGGAATAGGGAAGCGAACCGCTTCTACGTCGGGCTTTGTATGCGTTCAACGTTTTTATTCTTTTTGCTTTGTGTGCCTCTTGATGGCGTCGAAGCTTTCGCTGCTGATGACGTGCTCGATGCGGCAGGCGTCATGCACCGCCGTGTCTGGGTCCACGCCCAGAGTCATCAGCCAGTCGGACAAAAGGGTATGGCGCTCATACATTTTTTCCGCGATCTGCCGCCCCGCGTCCAGTAGGATCAAAAACCCGTCCGGGTCCACGTCGATGTACCCGTTTTCCCGCAGGTTTTTCATCGCCACGCTGACGCTGGGCTTGGAGAATCCCAGTTCGTTGGCAACGTCGATGGAGCGCACCGCGCCCTTGCGTTTTTGCAGCATCAATATGGTTTCTAAATAGTTTTCTGCCGATTCTTGTATTTTCATGATCCACCACTCTGTCGTATTTCGTGATTATCCACAAATTCTGATTTATAGTATACCATATTTATGCACGCAAATGCAAGCCGTGGGGAGCCTTTGCCTAAAACCGAAAAAAAGAAAGGAGTTTTTTGAAAAACCCCTTGACAAAATTGTTAGCGCGAGCTAACATATACGAGGTTAGTAAGTGCTAACTATATTTTTTACAAGATGGTTAGCTTATGCTTACTGAAAGGCGGGGGTGAAACATGATGCCGTTGATATTTGCAAACGTCGGGGAAGAGAACCTGATTCGAAAGGTGGGCGGAAGTCCGGAGGTAAAGGCCCACTTGGAGAACCTGGGATTTGTCACCGGCGGGAATGTTACTGTGATTTCCACCATTGCAGGGAATCTCATTGTCAATGTCAAGGATTCCCGCGTGGCGATCAGCCGCGAAATGGCCAGCAAAATAATGGTATAACCCAGTTGATGGAAACGAGGAGGAAACAGGCATGAAAACGCTTAGGCAGGCAAAGGTGGGCGACGTGGCGACGGTGGTCAAGCTCCACGGCGAGGGTGCGGTCAAGCGCCGCATTATGGACATGGGCCTCACAAAAGGCACCCGTGTGCAAGTGCGCAAGGTAGCGCCTTTGGGCGATCCGGTGGAGGTCACCGTACGGGGCTACGAGCTTTCCATCCGCAAGGCGGACGCTGAGATGATCGAGGTGGAGTAGGAGAAAAATGGGGGCGCAAATGCCCCGTTTTTTTCGGTACAATGGTTAGTATGGACTAATTACATAGGGAAAGGAACGACGCGGCATGGATATCCGAATTGCCTTAGCGGGCAACCCGAACAGCGGAAAAACCACCCTGTTCAATGCACTGACCGGCGCCAACCAGTTCGTGGGAAACTGGCCGGGCGTTACCGTGGAAAAAAAGGAAGGGAAGCTGAAAAAACACAGCAATGTGGTCATCATGGACCTTCCGGGCATTTACTCTCTTTCGCCTTACACGTTGGAAGAGGTCGTGGCGAGAAACTATCTCATCAACGAACGCCCTGACGCCATTCTCAACATCATTGATGGCACCAATCTGGAGCGCAACCTGTACCTGACGACGCAGTTGACCGAGCTGGGTATTCCGGTAGTGGTTGCGGTCAACATGATGGACGTAGTCAAGAAAAACGGCGACCGCATCCACATCGACGAGCTTTCCCGCCAGCTGGGATGTAACGTCGTGGAGATTTCGGCTTTAAAAGGTACCGGGATCATGGAGGCGGCCGAGGCGGCGGTCAAAGCGGCCGGAGGCGCCAAGACGATCCCCCAGCATAGTTTCAGCGGCCCGGTGGAACACGCCATCGCTCACATTGAAGAGGCGGCGGTGCACAACCTGCCCGCCGAGCAGCAGCGCTGGTATGCCATTAAGATCTTCGAGCGGGACGAAAAGGTCCTGTCCCAGCTGAACCTGGACAAAACCGTTCTCGGCCACATCGAAGAGGACATCAAGGCTGCGGAAAAGGAGCTTGACGACGACGCGGAGAGCATCATCACCAACGAGCGGTACGTGTATATCGCGTCCATCATCAAGAGCTGCTACCAGAAAAAGAACCGCGGCAAGCTTTCCACCTCCGACAAGATCGACAAGGTGGTAACCAACCGCTGGCTGGCTCTGCCGATTTTCGCGGTGGTTATGTTTATCGTCTATTTCCTGTCGGTTACCACGGTGGGCACCTGGGCCACCGACTGGGCCAACGACGGCGTATTCGGCGACGGCTTCCACCTCTTTGCCATCGGTTCGGCCGAATACGAGGAAGCGGCGGAGGAATATGTGGTTCCCGGCGCCATGGTGGAGGCCTTCGAGTCGGCCGCCGAGGAAGCGGAGCTGGATCCCGCTGAGGCCACCGACCTGACCACCACCGCTTATCTCTATGACGACGAAGGAAATATAGAGGAAGAAATCCCCGTGGACTTTGCCGCTTATACGCAGGCGGCTTCCATGGAAGAACCCGATCCCGCCAACTACGGCGTGTGGGTGCCCAGTATTCCCTCTCTGGTCAGCAGCGGCCTCAATTCCATCCACTGTGCGGACTGGCTCCAGGGCTTGATTCTAGACGGTATCATCGGCGGCGTCGGCGCGGTCCTGGGCTTCGTTCCCCAGATGCTGGTCCTCTTTTTGCTGCTTGCATTTTTGGAGTCCTGCGGGTACATGGCGCGTATCGCTTTTGTCCTGGACCGGATTTTCCGTAAGTTCGGCCTGTCCGGCAAGTCCTTTATCCCCATGCTCATCGGCACCGGCTGCGGCATCCCCGGCGTTATGGCCTCCCGGACCATCGAAAACGACCGGGACCGCAAGATGACCGTTATGACCACCACCTTTATCCCCTGCAGCGCAAAGCTGCCGATCATCGCCCTGATCGCGGGCGCGCTGTTCGGCGGGGCCTGGTGGGTGGCGCCCAGCGCCTACTTCATCGGCATTGCGGCCATCATCCTCTCCGGTATCATGCTCAAAAAGACCAAGATGTTCGCGGGCGATCCGGCGCCTTTCGTGATGGAGCTGCCGGCTTACCACTGGCCCACGGTGGGCAATATTCTGCGTTCCATGTGGGAGCGGGCCTGGTCCTTCATCAAGAAGGCCGGTACGGTCATTCTCCTTTCGGCGATTCTCCTCTGGTTCTTGCAGGGCTTCGGCTTCGAAAACGGCAGCTTCGGTATGGTGGAGGATCTCAACAATTCCATCCTGGCGGTCATCGGCGGTGCAATCGCCTGGATCTTCTCTCCCTTGGGCTGGGGCGACTGGCAGGCGGCCGTGGCCACCATTACCGGCCTCATCGCCAAGGAAAACGTGGTGAGCACCTTCGGCGTGCTCTACGGCGGATTCGACGAAGTGGCCGAGAACGGCTGGCAGGTCTGGGTCAACATGCGCACCTTCTTCACGCCTCTTTCGGCCTATTCCTTCCTGATTTTCAACCTCCTGTGCGCGCCCTGCTTTGCAGCCATCGGTGCCATCAAGCGGGAGATGAACAGCGCCAAGTGGACCTTCTTCGCCATCGGGTACCAGTGCGTGTTCGCCTATGCGATCTCCCTGGTGGTCTACCAGCTGGGTATGCTGTTTACCGGTCAGGGAAACATCATCGGCTCCATCGCGGCCTTTGCCATTGTGGCGCTGATTCTCTTCCTGCTGTTGCGCCCGTATAAAGAAAGCAACACCCTCAAAGCAAAGGTGAAGGTGTAAATCGAGTAAGGAGGAAGCAAAGATGTTGGATTTCCTTTGGGCAAACTGGGGTACCATTGTAATTGCTGCGGCAATTGCGGCCGTGGTGGTTCTGGTCGTCGTAAAGCTTCAAAAGGACCGGAAAAAGGGGAAGTCCAGCTGCGGCTGTGGCTGCGATCATTGCCCGTCCTCGGGAATGTGCCATAAAAAGTAACCCCCCTAAAGACCGGCGTTTCCCGGACCGGGTCAGGAGCACGCGGCA
>CAMLYM010000012.1 GCA_946491705.1 uncultured Clostridia bacterium | reverse complement strand
TTTGCCTCCCATCCAGCCTTTTTTTTATGAAAATTTGTTTTTTCCGGCAAAAAAGGCCGGGCACCGTTTTTCCCGTGCCCGGGCCTTTTCCAAGCGGCGCCGCGCTTTTTCCGGTTTCTTTACTCCACCGTCACGCTCTTTGCCAAATTGCGGGGCTTGTCGATGTCGCATCCCTTCATAGAGGCCATATAATAGCCGAACAGCTGCAAAGGAACAATGGCTAGCGAAGGTAGGAAAATATCCAGCGTCTCCGGAATGTAGAACTGGAAGTCGGTGGTTTCGTTAATACGGGTATTGTGCTCGGTGGTAAGCCCCAGCACTTCCGCGCCCCGGGCTTTTACTTCCTTGACATTGCTCATGGTTTTGTCAAACAGCCGGTCCTGGGTGGCGACTGCCACCACCAGGGTACCTTCCTCGATCAGGGAAATGGTCCCGTGTTTGAGCTCGCCCGCGGCATACGCCTCGGAATGAATGTAGGAGATTTCCTTGAGCTTCAACGATCCTTCCATGCAAACCGCATAATCCAGATTGCGCCCGAGGAAGAACACGTCCTTGTCCGCATAGTGGCGGGAAGCAAAATACTGAATGTCTTCCTTCTTTTCGAGCACCGTCGCCACCTTTTCCGGCAACGCCAGCAGCTCGCGGATCATCCCTAAATTCTCCTCGTCGGAGATTTTCCCCAGCTGCCGCCCCACATACACCCCCAGCAGGTAAAGAACCGCCAGCTGACAGGAATAGGCCTTGGTGGTGGCCACAGCGATTTCCGGGCCCGCCCAGGTATAGATCACGTCGTCGGATTCTTTGGCAATGGAACTGCCCACCACATTGACGATGGCCAAAGTCCTGGCTCCCTGCTGCTTCGCATAGCGAAGAGCCGCCAGAGTATCCGCCGTCTCGCCCGACTGACTAATGATGACCACTAAGGTATGTTCGGTAAGAATGGGATCCCGGTACCGGAATTCCGACGCCAAATCCACCTCCACCGGCTTACGGGTGAGGCCTTCGATGACGTACTTGGCCACGATGCCAGTATGGTAAGCCGAGCCGCAAGCCACGATGAGAATCTTGTCGACCTTCTCGAGCTGGTCCTTGGTGAGCGTAATGTCGTCGAGCACCACCTCGCCGTCCTGAATGCGGGGCTTGATGGTGTCGGTGAGGGCCTTGGGCTGCTCCATGATCTCCTTGATCATAAAGTGCTCATAGCCGCCCTTCTCCGCTGCGGACACGTCCCAATCCACATGGAACACTTCTTTGTCCACAAGCTCCTTGCTGGTGTCGTACACCTTTACCTCGTCTGCGCGCATCACCACAATTTCCTTTTCCTCGAGATGATAGATGTCCCTCGTGTAGGAAAGGATGGCGGGAATGTCGGAGGCGATGAAGTTCTCGCCTTCCCCAAGCCCCACGATGAGGGGGCTGTCCTTGCGCATGGCGATGATCTCGTCCGGATGGTCCAGGCACAAAATACCCAAGGCATAAGAGCCCTCCAGGGAATTTTGCAGCATGACCACGGTATCGAGAATGTCGCCGTTATAGTAATATTCAATCAGCTGGGCGATGACCTCGCTGTCCGTCTCGGACGCAAAGGCAAACCCCTTTTCCATCAGGCGGTTTTTCAGCTGCATATAGTTTTCGATGATGCCGTTGTGAACAATGGCAAACCGGCCGGAAGAACTGATATGCGGGTGGGAGTTGACATCGGAAGGCTGCCCGTGGGTGGCCCAGCGGGTATGCCCGATGCCGATAGTCCCCTTGAGATTGCGGCCGCCGTCGAGCATATCGCGAAGGATCTCCAGCCTTCCCTTGGCCTTGACCACTTCCAGCTGTTCCCCAGTGTATACCGCTACACCCGCTGAGTCATACCCCCGGTATTCGAGCTTGGAAAGACCGTCGAGCAGAATGGGCGCTACCTGCTGGCTGCCCACATAACCTACGATTCCGCACATAGAAACTGTGCCCCCTTATTTACATAGAATGATACGGTTAAAAACGCCGTCTGTCCTCCCAGCGTATTTACCTTTGCCCTTTTCTCTTACAGACGCGGCTGCCGGAAAATAATATCCTCGCGGCCGGGTCCGTTCGAAACCATTGTAACAGGTGTGTCAATGGCACGCTCGATGAAATTGACGTATTCCTGTGCCGCCTTGGGAAGCTCCTCAAACTTGCGGATGCCCCGGATGTCTTGCTTCCAGCCGTCGAGCACCTTGAGCACGGGCTTTGCCCGTTCCAGGTCGGGTGTCACCGGGAAATTGTCGGAAATTTCGCCGTCGAGCTCGTAACCCACGCAGACCGGAATGTTATCCAGATACGAAAGCGCGTCAAGCACCGTTACCACCGCTTCCGTGGCGCCCTGCACCTTGCAGCCGTACCGGGTAGCGATGCAGTCAAACCAGCCCATGCGGCGCGGGCGGCCGGTGGTGGCGCCGTATTCGCCCTTGTCACCCCCGTGGCGGCGAAGCTCTTCCGCCTCTTCCCCGAAGATCTCGCTGACAAAAGCGCCTGCGCCCACGGCGCTGGAATAGGCCTTGACCACCGTGACCACGCTCTCCACCGAGTGGGCGGGAAGACCCGCTCCCACCGGCCCGTAGCCGGCGATGGTGTTCGACGAGGTGACCATGGGATAAATGCCCCAGTCCAAATCCTTCAAGGCGCCCAGCTGGCCCTCCAGCAGAATGTTCTTTCCTTCCTTGACGGCCTCCTGCATAAACGCGTGCACATTTCCAACATATGGCCTTACTTGCTCGCGATATTCCAGCATGGTGGCATAAAGTTTCTTTGCATCCAGGAGAGGTTTGTGGTATAAGTGCTCAAGCAGCACGTTCTTGGTCTCGATGACCCGTTCAATCTTCTCAAGAAGCTCCTTCTCCCGGAACAGCTCGCACACCTGGAACCCCACCTTGGATACCTTGTCCGCATAAAAAGGGGCGATGCCCGACTTGGTCGAGCCGAAGCTTTTCGAGGAAAGCCGCTCCTCCTCATACTGGTCGAACAGGACATGATAGGGCATGACAATCTGGGCCCGCTCGCTTATCAAGAGGCGGGGAGCCGGCACGCCGCCGTCCTTAATCTGCTTGAGCTCCTTCATTAGCTGGGGAATGTTGAGCGCCACCCCGTTGCCGATGACGTTCATAATATGGGAATAAAACGCGCCGGAAGGCATCATGTGCAGCGCGAAGCGCCCATAGGGGTTGATGATGGTGTGTCCCGCGTTGGCGCCGCCCTGGAAACGCACCACAATGTCCGATTTCGCGGCGAACATATCAGTAATTTTTCCCTTGCCTTCGTCGCCCCAGTTTGCGCCTACAATCGCCTTTACCATGTGGTATCACTCCTAACAATCGGTTGGCCCCAGGGAGATCTTCCCCCTGCGGCATGCTTTCGGCCGGGTTTTCGTTTCACTGCTTCCTTGCCGCGAAACGCTTCTTTTCCCTTAGACCTTGATTTCTACCTCCACCTGACCGATGCCTTGATACCGGTCCAGGACCTCCTTGACGTCATGCTCCAAAAACTCCGTCACCTGCTGAGGCGCCCGGCCCACGTAATTCTCCGGACGGATGAGGGCTTTGAGTTCTTCCAACGTCACACCGAAGGCCGGATCCTTTGCAATCCGCTCGAGCAGATCGTTTTCGCCGCCCTCCTGCTTGATGACGCGTCCCGCCTCCATGGAGTGAACCCGGATGCGCTCGTGCAGCTCCTGCCGGTCGCCGCCCCGCTTGACTGCGTCCATCATAATGTTTTCCGTGGCCATAAAGGGCAGCTCCTTCAAAAGCCGCTGCTCGATAACCTTGGGGTATACCACTAAGCCATCTACCACGTTGATATACAGACTCAAAATCGCGTCCACTGCTAAGAAAGCCTCCGGCACGCTGATGCGCTTGTTGGCCGAGTCGTCCAGCGTCCGCTCGAACCACTGGGTGGAAGCGGTGAGGGCGGGGTTGACCGCGTCGGCGATCACGTAGCGCGCCAGAGACGCAATGCGCTCGGTGCGCATGGGGTTTCGCTTATAGGCCATGGCGGAGGAACCGATCTGCTGCTTTTCAAAAGGCTCCTCAATCTCCTTGAGATGCTGCAAAAGGCGGATATCATTCGAGAACTTAGCCGCCGACTGGGCGATGCCGGACAATACGTTTAAATACTGGCTGTCCACCTTTCTCGAATAGGTCTGCCCGGAAACCGGGAACACGCCGGGATATCCCATAATCTCCGCAATCAGGCCGTCGAGGGTACGCACCTTTTCCTGGTCCCCCTCAAACAGCTCCAGAAAGCTTGCCTGGGTGCCGGTGGTTCCCTTGGAGCCCAACAGCTTCGCTTTGGAAAGCTGATGCTCCACATCCTCCAGATCCAGCAGAATGTCATTGAGCCACAGCGCCGCCCGTTTTCCCACCGTGGTGGGCTGGGCAGGCTGGAAATGGGTAAAAGCCAGAGTGGGCTGGTCTTTTTGCTCGTCGGCAAACTTGGCCAGATGCCCAATCAACGTCACCAGCTTGTCGCGGATGAGGGTCAACCCTTCGTGCATCAGGATCAGATCGGTATTGTCGCCCACATAGCAGGAGGTGGCGCCCAAATGGATGATGGGGCGGGCCTTGGGGCACTGCTGGCCGTACGCGTAAACATGGGCCATCACGTCGTGACGGCATTCCCGCTCCCGCTTTTCGGCCACGTCGTAATTGATGTCGTCTGCGTGCTGCTTCATTTCCTCGATCTGCTCCTCGGTCACCGGCAGGCCAAGCTCATGCTCCGCCTGGGCCAGGGCAATCCACAGCCTGCGCCAGGTGCGGAACTTCTTGTCCGGTGAAAAAAGATAGAGCATTTCACGGCTGGCATACCGTGAGGACAGGGGGCTTTGATAGGTATCGTTCAAAATAGAACGCCTCCTTGCGAATTTGGTAAGAATCCGTTGCCGCGAAGAGGCATACGCCCGTTCGCGCAGATTTTCTCCAGTTTACTGCAGTTTAATAGTAATACATCCGGATGGATTTGTAAAGAATTTGCTTGTAAAACGAAAAAAGCCGCGCGTCTTTGAAAAGACGTGCAGCCTGCCGGTGCGGCCCAGGATCTCCGGCTCCCGCATGAAACCGTAGAGAAGAGATTGATACCAGTTAGGAAGCGAGATGGCGGGAGCGGAGACAGGGAGAAAAGGGTAAAGATGTAAGCAAAAAGAAGAATGTAACAAGAGGAATTCTTGTTATCCCTATTATAAAAACACGCTCGAACCCTGTCAATACGATATGCCAAACTTTAATCTTTGTATACAATTTATACTGCGAGTAAATGATCGAGGAAATCCCGGATTTGTTCCATCGCCTGGTTGGTCTCCGGCAGATCAAACACATGGAACACATGCCACATGCCGTCGAACACCGATAGGGTTACCGGTACGCCGCATTCTTCCAGTCTTTTCTTCAAAAGCAGCGAGTCTCCCAGCAGCACCTCGTTGGTACCCGCCTGGATGAGAACCGGGGGAAACCCGGCCAAATCCCCGTACACCGGCGACAGATAAGGGGTCCCAAGCGGCGTTCCCGCCGCGTAATGCAGGGCGGACAGGTGCAGCCCCTCGCTTTCGATGATGGGGTCGTCCTGGGCCCGGGTACGATGGGAGGAAACCGACCCGGTCAGGTCGGTCCAGGGGGAAAGGCAAACGATCCCGCCGGGCAGCGGCTCATCCCTGTCTTTGAGGCACAAAGCCAGCGCCAGCGAAAGACCGCCGCCCGCCGAGTCTCCGGCCAAGACAATCCGGCCCGGTTCGATTCCTTCCCTGCACAGATGCCGAAAGACGGCCAGAGCGTCGTCCAAAGCGGCAGGGAACGGATGCTCTGGCGCCAGACGGTAGTCATAGGAAAGGACGCGCCGCCCGGTATCCTGTGCCAGGACCGACGCCAGCGCCCGGCTGGAGGTCAACGACCCGCCTTCGTAGGCGCCCCCGTGGGAATAGAGGATCACCCGGTCCCCCCTTTCCTTTGCCGGGACAATCCACTCCGCCGGCCGAGGGCCGGGGGCCGGCGCCACCCGCAGATCAGGCGGCATCTTTTTGAGCTTTCCTAAAAAATCCGACCCGGCACGTTTGAGATCCAGGTTCAGATTACAAATCACCGGCTTTACGCTGCGCAATAGTCCCAGCATCGCCGCGCTCTTCTTGCTTTGCATACTTCCCCTCCATGTTCCAGCCGCCTTTTCCCTCTCCATGGAGAAACGGCCTAAGTCTGCCACCTCTTCCCCCGTCGGCACCCAAAGCAAGGCAACCGCATTTCGCTGTTGACCTCCTCGCTCCCTATTCCGGCAAAATCTCCAAAAACGCCGCCAGGCCGCCCCGCCTTCCGCCGGTGGCCCGGTGGGAAAAAAGCAGGTCGCTGTGGCAACAGGTGCAGATCCCCGAGACCGTGATCTGCGTTTGCGGAATCCCGGCGCCAACGAGCAGCTGCCGGTTTAGCTCCCACAAATCCAGCTGATAGCGGCCGTTTTCCTTGGGGAAAAGCACCTGCTCGAGGTGAATCCCCGAAAGTGCCCGCACCCGATCGGCCACCGCGTCGTCCACCTCATAACAGCATTTCCCAATGGAAGGGCCTACGGCCGCCTTGAGGTCTCTAGGGTCGGTGCCGAATTCCTCCCGCATCCGTTTTACGGTGATGGGACCGATGGACGATACCGTTCCCCGCCAGCCCGCATGAGTTAGGCCGATGGCCTTGTGCACCGGGTCGAGAAAGAACAGGGGGACGCAGTCGGCATAATGGGTAACCAGGGTAAGGCCCGGCACATCGGTAATCAATCCATCCACACTCTGGTAATCCTTCTTCCGCCTGATCCCTTTTCCACGGTCCTCTTCCGTTACCCGGCGGATCACCGTATGGTGATCCTGGGCGGAAAAGACCAAACTTTGCGGGTCAAACCCGGCGGCCAGGGAAATGCGCCGGTAGTTTTCCCGTACATTTTCGTCCGGGTCTCCCCGGCCGAAGCTCAGGTTGAGCGCCGCGAATTCCCCTTCGCTCACCCCGCCCAAACGGGTGGAAAAGGCATGGCGGAACCCGAGTTCCTCCGAAAGGGCCGGGAATGTCAGAAACCCCACCCCATCCTTTTGCTCGAGCCTCATATTCCCAATGGAGTTCATTTTAAAACGCCCCTTTCCTTTGCTGCGTGATTCGCAGGCCATCGGCCTGCCAGACTGCGCGTGGTGGGAACGGCATTCCTCGCACCGCCCATACCGGGGACAACGTTTCCTGCGGCATGGGCAGGGGGATTTCACCGGTGTTTGCACAAAACTCCCTCCTTGGTTTTCTCCTTTGTTCTTTTTGCCAATGCCAGCCTTGGATGTTCCGCGGCGCTTCTTCTATTGTATGCCATTCGGGCTTCTTTGAACCAACATAGAAAAATCCCGCGACGAAGCCCACCCGCCGCGGGATTTCCGCCCGTTCGCTGCAGGACCCGCCAGCGCAAACGGACACGTCATTTGCCTATTGTGAAGGAAGAAAAGGCGCTTGTCAAGCTCTTGCCAGAGCTTCCCGGATAATTTTGCTGTCCCAGTCGTTTTCCAGCGGGTCGCCGATGCACTCGGAGGACATCCGCCCGTCGTACCCGGCGGCCTTCAGCGCCGCGAAGAACGGTATGCATTCCTCCAGCTCCTCACCCCGGGGGAAATACCGGGTGGGCGAAGAAATGTGCGTGTGCCCCAGCTTGCCGGACTCGGCCGCTTGCGCCACAATGGACACATCCTCATGGTCCACGCACATGTGATAGTAGTCCAGCAGAATGCCCACGCTGGGATGGTCCACCTGGCGCATCAGCGCAAGGCCTTCGGCGCCGGAATTGATGAGGTTTGTCTCCGTATGGTTGAGTGGTTCGATGACGATGGTAATGCCGTACTTTTTCGCCACGTCGCCCAGCTGATAGGTAAGCTCCGCCATCTGCTGAAAGGCATCCTCCTTAGAGAAGCCTTCCGGCACCTTGCGGGCCGCGCCCGAGCCCAGCACCGACGTTTTCACGCCCAGGGACGCCGCCTTATAAAGAGCTTTGTCGGTATACTCAAGCAGGCTTTTTACGTCCACATTCGGGCCGGTCAGCGGCGCCGAACCGGAGAAGAAAATATTGGTCGCCTCGGTCTTGAGGCCCGCCGCCTCACAGGCGGCGCCAAACTCTTTGAGCTGTGCGTCGGTCATATCTGCCAGCTTGCACAGCGCCACTTCCACATAATCGTAGCCAAGCCGTTTTTTTGCCAGGGGGAGTTTCTCCGCAGCATGTTCAAAGTCGCCAAAGCAAAGGCCGAATCGCATGGTTATCGCATCCTTTCCGTTGAGAAAATGTTGATTGTGATCTTACACGCCCGAGTAGGCGGAGAACCCACCGTCTACGGGGATGACCGTACCGGTGACAAAACCGGAGGCCGCGTCGCACAAAAGCCACAGCAGCGTGCCGGTCAGTTCCTCCGCTTCCCCGAAGCGGCCCATGGGGGTGGCCCGGAGAATTTTGTCGGTGCGTGCGGTGGGCCTGCCGCTCTCGTCAAACAGCAGAGCCCTATTCTGATTGGTCACAAAGAAGCCCGGGGCAATGGCGTTGACCCGTACTCCCGCCTTGGCAAAATAAACCGCCATCCACTGGGTCAGGTTGGACACCGCCGCCTTCGCGCCCGAATAAGCCGGGATTTTGGTCAGCGGGCGAAAGGCGTTCATGGAGGAGATGTTGATGATATTGCCGCCCCGGCCCGCCATGTTCTTGGCGAAGACCTGAGTGGTCAGCAGGGTGGCCATGTAGTTGAGGTTAAGCACAAACTGCACGCCGGAAGGGTCCAGGTCAAAGAAAGTCTTCACCTGGCCGATAGCGGCCGGGTCGAGCTGCTCGTCGTCGGTGGTGCCCCGGGGATGGTTGCCGCCCGCGCCGTTGATGAGGATGTCGGGGGTGCCAAGGCGCTTCTCCACTTCCTCGGACGCTTTCTGAAGGCTTTGCACATCTAAGCAGTCGGCCGCCACCGCAATCGCCTCGCCGCCCTCTTGGCCAATCTCGTCGGCCACCTTCCGGGCCGCGTCCTGATTCAAGTCCAAAACCGCCACCTTTGCGCCGCACTGGGCTATGGTCTTGGCAAAAGCTGAGCAAAGGACTCCTCCCCCGCCCGTGACCACCGCAACCTTGCCCTTCAAATCAATGTCAAACGGAAGCTTTGCCATATCGCTGTCTCCTTTTCGTTTGGATCCTTGGGTCATTTTTTCTTGCGGATGGCTTCCCACAATCCCGTGAGATAGCACGCGCCCAGCGCCCGGTCGTAAAGGCCGTAGCCCGGCCGTCCTTCCTCGCCCCAGATCATCCGCCCGTGGTCGGGGCGCATATATCCGTCGAAGCCGGTTTCGTACAGGGCGGTGAGCAGCGCCGCCATATCCAAAGACCCGCAGGCAGAGGGATGGGCCGCTTCTTCAAAGGAACGCCCGCCGGTATTCTTGATGTTGCGGGCATGAACAAAATGAAAACGGTGCTCGGGGCCGAACCGGCGGATGATCCCTTCCAGGTCGTTGTCCGGGTCGGCGCCCAGCGAACCAAAGCAAAGGGTAACGCCGTTGCGCTTGCTTTTGTTAAGCGCAAAAAGCCGTTGGTAGCTGTCCGCCCCGGTGATGATCCGGGGCAGACCGAAGATGGGCCAGGGCGGATCGTCTGGATGGATGGCCATGTTCACCCCGTATTCCTCGCAAACCGGGATGACCGCGTCCAAAAACCGGCCCAGATTGCGCCACAAATCCTCTTCGCTCACCTTTGCGTACCGCTCCATGAGCGTTCTCAGCTCGTCCCTCGTGTAGCTTTCGTCCCACCCGGGCAGGCTCAGCTCGCTTTTGACCGGGTCGATGGAACAAACGGTTTCGTCGTCGTAGGCCAGGGCAGTGGAGCCATCCGGCAGCGGTCTTTTCAGCTCGCTTCGCGTCCAGTCGAACACCGGCATAAAATTGTAGCAGATACACTTGACTCCCGCCTTGCCCAGACGGCGGACGTTTTCGCAGTAGTTCTCGATGTATTTTTCGCAGCCAGGCGCGCCCAGCTTGATGTCCTCATGGACCGGCACGCTCTCAATGACCTCAAACGCAAGGCCCTTTTCCTCAGCCTGCCGCTTAAGCGCGTCAATGTCCTCCTGGGGCCAAACCTCGCCTACCGGCACGGTGTACACCGCGGTGACCACGCCGGACATGCAGGGAATTTGGCGAATGTGGTCGAGGGTTACCGGATCGTCCGGCCCGTACCACCGAAAGGTCATGTTCAAAACGGCGTTCCTCCTCTGCTGTATTCCAATACGTAATTTTTATTTCAAATATTTCTAATCGTTGTCAACATAGCCGTCCTCCGGGCCCTTCCTTGCAGCCGGAAGGATTCGATCAAATCGGTCTTTCTTACTTTTTCTGCACGTTATAGGAACCGGAGGTATCCGCAAAGACCGCTTGGGTGTTCTTCACCACCGAGGTGGCCACCCGCTTTTGCAGCTCGTTGTAGAACAGGTCCTCGTCAAAGGGGATGTCCACGGTCCTGTCCAGCCAGGAGGACAGGTGCATGGCGTTGGAGAGGGTCAGGCCGTTGATGCCCTCCTCGCCTCTGGCCACCAGCGGCTCGCCCCGCAGGATGGCGCCGCCGAAGGCGCGCAGCACGCCCTGGTGCTGGGGGGACAAGCCGTCGGTTTCCACGTCCACAACCTCCACCGCCGGCTGGCCGAACACATCCGAGCGGTTGGTGGCGTTAAATTCCTTCTGGCCGGGGGTAATCTTCCACAGCTTCAGTTTTTCATCCTCGCACACCAGCTTGCCGCCGTCACAGGTGATTTCAAACCGGTTGGTGCCCGGCGCGTCGGACACGCTGGTGACAAACACGCCGGACGCGCCGTTTGCGTATTCAAAATAGGCGGTCACGTCGTCCTCCACCTCAATGTCGCGCCACAGGCCGTTGTGGCAGAAGGCCCGCATTCTCACCGGCATACCGCAGATCCACTGGAGAAGGTCCAGGTTGTGGGGGCACTGGTTTAAGAGCACGCCGCCGCCCTCGCCCTTCCAGGTAGCGCGCCAGGAGCCGGAGTCGTAATAAAACTGAGAGCGGTACCAGTTGGTCACGATCCAGTTGACCCGCTTGATCTCGCCCAGCTCGCCGCTGTGCACCAGCTCGTGCATCTTGCGGTAAATGTGGTTGGTGCGCTGGTTGAACATCAGGGCAAACACCCGGTCGCTCTTGGCGGCAGCCTCGTTCATTTCCCGCACCTGCTTGGTATACACGCCCGCGGGCTTTTCGCACAGCACATGCAGGTTGTGCTCCAATGCCTCAATGACCAGAGGCGGGTGGGAATAGTGGGGAACGGCGATGGTCACCGCGTCCACCAGCCCGCTTTCCATCAGGGCGGTGGCGTTGTCAAAGAGCGTTACCTCTTCGCCCACCTGGGTCTTGGCCCACTCCAGGCGCTGGGGATTGATGTCCGCTACGGCAGTGAGCACCAAATCGTCCCCGCACTCGTGGTCGCGGATCATACGCACATGGCCGGAACCCATGTTGCCGATGCCGATTACGCCGACTCTTACCTTATCCATGTTCCCTGTTCCCCTTTCGCTTCGTCAAAACTGCATTTGATCAGGATTTCCTTCAACGCGTCCACCGCCGCCCCGTAGGCGTCCTTGGCGCTCGGGTACACAAACCGGCCGCCCGCCTGTACCTCGCCCTGCTCCAGGCTTTTCATCCCCTCGAACAGCGTCAGGTGCGGCTCGCAGGTAAGGTAACGCAGCCCCTCCTTGGCAGAGAACTTGCGGATGATCTTGTCCACCTCGCCCACGCCGTACCCGGCCGGGACCACAAAGCCCACGTTGGTGGCGTCCTTGACGTGCACGCTTTCCACAAAGTACTCCAGTTTATCCCACGCCGTCCGCACGTTCTCGCCGCACTGGACGAAGTTTGCCGGGTCAAAGATGGCCTGCATGCCGCCGTCCATCTCGGTGAGGATGTCCAGGCACCGATCGGCGGTGTCGCCGTAAATGCCCTTTTCGTTCTCGTGCAGAAGGGCGACGCCGCTGCCCTGGGCCGCGTCCACAAAGGCGCGCAGCCGCTTCATGACCTCGTCGCGGTACTTTTTCGGGTCTTCCCCCTTGGGGATGTAGAAGCTGAAAAGACGGATGCGCGTAACATCCAGGAGTTTGCAGAGCTCCAGCGTCCGTTTGAAGAGCTCCAGGTGGGGCTCAAAGGGATCGGTAATTAAGATCTTGCCCAAAGGCGAGCCCATGCAGGTCACCTTCAGGCCCTCCTGGTCCAGAGTGGACTTGAGCGCCTTCGCTTCCTCATCGGTCAGCTCGGTGCAGTTCTTGCCGTATACGCCCCGCAGGTCGATGCCGGCAAGGCCCAGCTTTTTGCAGCATTCGATCTGCTCGGCAAGGGCGGGCGCATATTCGTCGGTAAATCCAGTCAGTACAAAACGTGCCATGGTCCGTTCCTCCTATCGGTATCCCAGTTTTCTCAAATATTGATAGCTGGTTTGCAGCGACGCGAAGGGATCCCCTTCGCAGGTGTCCTGCTCCACCAGGAGCCATTGGGTTCCGGCCTTCTCGCAGGCATCCAAAATGGCGGGGAAATTCAGGTTTCCCTCCCCTACCGGGGCCATTACTTGGGTCATTCCGTGTACCGCCATGTCCTTGAGATGCACGCAGCGAAGCCGCCCGGACAGCTTTTTGATCCACTCCACCGGGTCGCAGCCCCCCGCCTGGACCCAGTAGGTGTCCAGGATGAAGTGCATTTCCTCCGGCGCGAACATATCCGCAAGGCGGTCGATCACCATCCGTCCGCCGAACCGTTCGAACTCCAGATTGTGGTTGTGGTAGTGAAACTGGCAGCCCGCATCCCTGATTTTCCGGGCCACCGGAAGAAAATCCCGGCAAAACCGCTCCACGCCCTCCATGCTTCCCCGGTATTCCTCCGGAAGCATGCCAAGGCCGATGTTTTTGCAGCCGTAAACCGTGTGTTCCGCCAGCACGTCGCCGAGCTCAGTCAGCAGCCGCCCCGGTGGGATATGGGTCACCGCAATGGTCAATCCCAGCCGGTCGCAGCAGTCTTTCAGACGTTTGGGTTCAATGGGGCCCAGCCCCGAAACCTGCACCGTCCGGTACCCGATCTGCGCAATCTTTTCAAGGGCGATTTCAATCTCTTCCGGGGTTTTACACTGCTCGCGCACCGTGAACATCTGCGCGCCCAGTTTCATACCATCTGCCTCCTTTTCCCGTCCGGACCGGACGGATTCAACGACTTTTTTCCTCGTCTTCATCTTATCACATCCGCAAAAATTTACGATTGCAATTCAAGCCAATAACATTGCAAATATAGCGGTTTGGCTGTAAAATATCCCTAGAGCTATTTCGAAGGGGAGGGAATTTCTGTATGCCGGAACGATCCGCCATCCGCACCGATCAGCTGTTCTACCATTATAGTGTGGATGAAACCGAGAAAAACAGCGAATATGACCTGCATTGCCACACCACCTATGAGCTTTTCTATATGATAAACGGTTCGGTCAGCTACCTGGTGGAAGGCCGCCAGTATCATCCCGCGCCGGGCAGCGTGCTGCTTATGCGTCCGGGCGTGTTCCACGGCCGCAAGCACGAAGGCGGCATCTATGAGCGCTGCGTAGTCCATTTTTCTCCTTTTCTCCTGGAGGAAGCGAACCGGGAACGGCTTCTGTCTCCCTTCCATAACCAGGGAGGAAACGGCTGCTATTACACCGACGTAGACGCCTACGGCTTTTCTTCTATTTTTGAAACCCTCGCCACCTGCGCAGGTTTTCCGGATGCGGAACGGATGCTCTGTTCCCGGTTTGCGGTGCAGACGCTGTTGGCCTGCCTGGTGCATATGAGTAAAAGCCGCCATTTTGATGTTCCCGCCGTGGTCAGCGGGGTGGTCAACGACGTACTCTGGCACCTAAACGAGGACATCGCAAGACCGGTCACTCTCGACGAGCTGTCGGCTAAGTTTTTCATTTCCAAGCACCATCTCAACAAGGTGTTCCGGGCCGCCACCGGCACCACGGTGATGGAATACGTCATCCGCAAGCGGGTCATGCTCACCCAGCAGCTGATGCAAAAGGGACATACCTCCACCGAAGCGGCGGAAAAAGCCGGGTTTGGGGACTATTCCAACTTTTACCGGGCCTACCGCCGGATTACCGGCCACGCCCCGTCGGCGGATAAGGTGGTGCCCGACACGATCAACATAGCGGGGCAGACGAGCCTGTTGTAGGCTTGACGAATCCCGTCCGGATGGCCTCTGTCTTCGGTGCGCCGCTTTGAACTGCCGTCTAACTTGTGCCCCAGTCTCTGTTTTTCCTATTCACTGTGAGGGCCTTCTCTTTGAGACAAAAGAGAAGACCGGGTGGGCGGCTCCCCATAGGACCGCATCGAACGTCCCCATCAAAAATACACGCTCAAAAGCGCTTGCTTTCCAAGCAGAATGCCGCTGTTATGCAAAACATGAAACAAGGGATGGATGCAATGGATACCCCCTGTACTGGTTCCCTGTTCTTCGTCGGTGATTATCACCGAAAAGGATACCGTAAGGAAAAATTTTAAGGAACCCCGGACTATCTTAATGAAAAAGGCAGGATATCATATGAAATTCTTGTCAAAAACACTTGGAAAATCCATCTTGCTTGTCCTTTCATGCACGATGGTCGGATTATTGCTATTAATTGCTGTGTTCGCCATTCCTACCGACCGGATGGAAGAACATGTCCTCGCCTCTGCTGCGGTTTTTGAAGAGGAAGGCGCTTATCCGGAATTCAATATCCTTGGCACACACAGCACGTTGGACAACTGGACCGATGCGATTATGCTGCTTCAAGCGTCCTATTGCAACGATACCGGTCTCCTCGACCGGGCAATCAGCGTATACAGGCCAACCATCGAAGGGGAAAATCCGGCGCAAGTGCTCGTATCCTATTATACTCAGGGGGCACAAACCCAGATTATCTCTTACCCAAGGTATTGGCACGGGTATCTTGTGTTTCTAAAACCGCTTCTTTGTGTTTTTTCCTATGATCAAATCCGAATCCTTAACGCGGTCTTCGTCGCCGTTCTTGCATTGCTGTTCATCGCTGTTATGTATTACAAGAAAATGGCGAGATACATCCTTCCCTATGTGATTGCTCTGCTGCTCATCGATCCGTTTGCAATTTCTCAATCCATACAATTCACAACCATTTATTATATATACACCATCGCTTCCATTGTACTTCTTCTGAAGCAGGATTGGCTCGAAGCGTCTGTAGAGCGGCTGGCTCTGTTTTTTGTTGTGATCGGCTGTGCGACGAGTTATTTTGATTTTCTGACATACCCGCTCGTCACATTCGGCGTGCCGGCAATCCTTTTTCTCTGTTCTACAAAAAAGCCCTTGAAGAAAACCGCTAAAATTTTGTTGCTGGTTTTGGTTTGCTGGTTCATCGGATATGCCGGAATGTGGGCGGGAAAATGGATTCTTGGAACGCTGCTTGGAAACGAAAACATTATTATGGATGCCATTTCGTCTATTTTTCTCCGGTCCTCCACGTTGGATGTATCTGGTCAGTCGTTCTCTTTGTTCAGCGTCTTAAAAGCACAGTTGTATCATATTATAACGCCTGCTTTCGGGTTCGCTGCGGTTTATGTGATTGTAATGGGGATCTGTTTTTGGAAGCATAACCCTAAGAAAAAACGATCGGATTTTACATGGACGCTCTATATTGGCATCGCTTTGCTGCCGATTTTATGGTTTGTTGGTGCAAGCAATCACTCGTATGTCCATCATTGGTTTACCTATCGGGAATTGCTCACTTCTGCATTCTCGGTGATGTGCTTGTTCGCAAGATACGCGACAAAAACAGATGCGATCGCTCGTCGTGAAAAATAGGCATCCAACGTTTCTTGTCGACAAAGGCACGCTTATCTATGGGTTCGCAGCCCTGCGCCGGGTGCTTATCTTCGGGCTAAGACGAGCGGGACAAACGAGCCCGTTGCAGTCCTGGGGTTTGGCGCCATCCTTTTTCCGCAAAACCGCACCGATGAACTTTCTTGAAATCCACTAGCCTGGCGTCACGTGGTTTTTCGGCCTTTTTCGAAAGTGTCCACTTGCTTTCCCCGACGTTTCTTAGAACAAAAAACAAAAAAGAGCCGCCTAGTCAGGCGGCTCTTTTTCTTGTGTTTTGTGCATTTAACGCGCCTCTTCGGGCGTATTCTCCTGCATACACATACGGACAAATTCGATCGGATGCTGGGTACGCTTGGCGGTCTCCTCCGGCGAAAGGCCCTGGCCCAAAAAACGCAGGACTACCGCGCGCATGCTATCGGCTACCTCGATGATATGCCCGTCCGGGTCGTAAAAGCGGATGACCCGCTGCCCCCAGGGAAATTCCTTGAGTTTATGGACATAAACAACGTCTTCCCTTTGCCCGAGCTTTTCCAAAAACGAATCCAACTGGTCCTCTTCAAAATAAAGCTCGAAATCGTTTCCGCGGGTGTTGATCTCGGTTTGGGGCCGCTCAATAAACTCGGCCCAAGACTCTTTGGTCTGCAGCGAAAAGCCCCGTTCAAAGGTGATATTCGCCCCGAAGTCGAAGATCACGTTCAGGCCCAATATCTCCTCATAAAACCGGCGGGTTGCGGCCATATTCTCCGTAACCAGAAGCGGACAATTTAATTGCATCTGAATTCCTCCTATCATCGTTTCGTGTGCAGGTTTAGTATACACAAGACCGGGCCCGTTGTATTGTAAAAACCGGACAACCTGAGCATCCGGCGCCGCTTGTTTCGACGGCGGGAAGGAATCGGATTCTTCCTCCCGGAAGGACGGGCCACCACAATCCGAATCGGCTCTCTGGGCGGCGAGGACAGGTCGATCTGCGTAAGCTGGCGGATCCGGTTTTTCAGTAGCGCGCACTCGAAGGGACGGATGTAAAGCTCGTATTCGGAATAGGTGGTGCTTCGTCCGTACGCAAGGATCATCCACAGCAAAATTACCAGTGTCGGACAGATAAAAAGAGGAAGGACGATTACGGAAACGAGAAGGGAAATCAGGGGTGGTCCCTGCGGAATTTTTTCAATCAAATTCACAACTGCTGAGCCAAAGATACCCATCAAAGAAGTAGAATATTTTGGTTATAAAGTCTGTGCTGTTTGAGCTTTCGCAGGCGTTTCATCAAAAGGGGCACCATTTCCCGGTCTATCTTCCGGTACTGCGCCGTAATTTGCTTTTTGGTCTCCAGGATAGCCCGCGGATCATCTTTGGGATATTGCCGCTGTATCCAGTGAAAGAGCTTCTTTCCCGCTATGTACTTCATCACTTGTTTCTCCTTTCCGGCTGTGTTTTATGAATGATCCTCCTTTCATTCAATCACTTATCGGTACAAGAAATTTCCCTGTTCTGAGCCAGGCACAAAGCCCCTATTTTGTAGAATCATTTTTCCTTTGCTAAAGCCCCCTTCCATGAGACCGGCGGAAAAAAGACGGTTCCCATTTGGCCGAGCCTGGATAATCATTTGGTCCTTCCTGCAAGTCTATAAACATGCAGACGAGCCGGACTGCCGCCTGTCCTCCTTTAACGGAGAAAAAGCCGGAGCAAGCGGGTGAAACGCTTGGCTCCGGCGTAAAAACAAGAGGGTACAGCCCTTGGAAAAACGCCGGGCGCGGCTAATGCCGTTTTCCTCAGGCGTTTTGGGACAGGGAGGCCAGGATGCTGTCTTTGAGCTGCATCAGGGCGGCCATCCCGTCGTTCTTGAGGGACGACTTGATCGTCACCACCGGCTTTAAAACCGAAATGTCCTTCAATTCGGACAGCAAGTCCATCGTCTGCTTGCCGGCCGCCGGCGCCCAGGAACCGTTTTCAATCAATCCCACCGTCCGGTTTTGCAGATTGAGGGCCTTCATATCGTGCAGGAAATTCAGCATCGCCGGATAGACGCCGTTGTTGTAAGTGGGCATCGCCAGCACCAGATGGCTGCACCGGAACACCTCGGAGATAAGGGTGGAAACGTGCGTGCTGGAAACGTCGTACACCGTGATGCTTTTTACGCCGCCTTCGGCCAAAGCGCCGGCCAGGATGTTGACCGCGTTCTCCGTGTCTCCGTACATGGAGGCGTACAGCAGAGCCACTGCCTTTTCCTCCGGTTCATATCGGCTCCAGCGGTCGTATTTATCCAGCAGCCAAACCAAATCGCTGCGCCACACCACGCCGTGAAGGGGGCAGATCACACGGATGTCCAGCCCGGAAAGCTTTTTGAGCGCATTTTGCACCTGAGGTCCGTATTTGCCGACGATATTTCCATAATAGCGCCTGGCGTCCGCCAGCCAATCCTGCTCAAACCGTACCTCGTCGTTAAACAGGTTGCCGCTTAACGCCCCGAAGCTGCCGAAGGCGTCCGCGGAAAAGAGCAGATGCTCGCTTTCCTCATAGGTCATCATGACCTCCGGCCAATGCACCATCGGCGTAAAATAAAAGCGCAGCGTGTGTTCTCCCAGGGACAGCGTATCCCGTTCCTTTACGATAACCGTGCGGTCCTCTAGATCAAACGCATAAAACTGCTGGATCAGCCCGATGGTTTTGGCGTTGCCTACTACTTTCATGGACGGAAATCGCAGCATCAGCTCCTCTATATTGGCGCAGTGGTCCGGTTCCATGTGGTTAACAACCAGGTAATCAAGAGGGCGCCCGTCCAGCGTATGCAGGATGTTTTCAAAAAACTGCCGGGAAATGGAGGAATCCACCGTATCGATCAAGGCGGTTTTTTGATCCAGAATCAGATAAGAATTATACGTGATCCCACGGGGAATGGGGAATAGGTTTTCAAAGAGGGCTAGACGGCGGTCACAGCCGCCTACCCAGAAAACGGTCTGCGTGACTTTTCTCGTGCAATACATAGAATGTATCTCTCCCTTCAAAGCTTTCGTGTCCTTAAAGGCCGGAGCATGTCCCAATTGCCAAAATGCACGGCCTTGCCTGGACAACAACCGTGGATGACTCTTTTTGGATTATAGCATAGTCCGGATAGAGGAACAAGAATCTGAAAATCAGATACGGATTCAGTTTCACGGCAGCGCCCATATAGCAGGGTCCTTTCCGTGTTCTCCGGCTCGTCTGAAAACGTTCGTTTTTATCCTTGGATGAAACGGGTATTGCTAAACAGAAACCTTCTTAAAAAGTCGCTGTTTTTGCAGGAACGTTCTTCCTCCGGTTTGCACGGTTTTGGTAAAAGGGAGGCAAAAAGGGACCGCCCTGCTTTCGTAGGGCGTGTCCCTTAAAAATACGCTTCATTCAGGCCTTCACCTTGCCCGAAACAAAATTCAAACAAGCCTCGTCTATTTTTCAGTACTGCGATCCAAAATGGATAAAACCCGCTTTGCCCGATCTTAGTACCCGTTCAAAAAGTGATGTGTTATGGACATCATGGCTTTTATGATTTTTCTAGCTCCTTCAACGTTTTTCCGTTATATTTCCACATTCGGGGACCAGCGGTATTTCCGCCGCTTATGATGACCGCCGCCCTACTTGGGCTGTTACAGGGAATGTCTCTTACAACCACCAGTTCATTTTCATTTTGGCTTTCCACAATTGCGCCGTCGTGTTCTAATGTAGCGCGGATATCCCTGATGTTTTGGCTGGCAGATTTACGAAAACTCTTCGAAGCGGTAGAGCCGGCCAATAATACATACTTCCCGTCTCGAATCGCCATTTTACCAAGATAGTTTTTTATTCGATATTCATATATGATTTCATTTTCTTTTGGCAATTCGGAGTTATAAGACAACGGCTTAAAGAAGGATAGGTTCAATACATTGACCAGCAATTGTATTGCTTCTAAGAATTGCTGCACTTCCGCTTTATCCACCTCGGAGATGGTGGGCTTCGATGAGATATTGATATTATCCAATTTCACACGTTTTACTTCTTTTGCAATATCAATCAACTTGGATTCCAAATATTTTATTTGTGTTTTCGTTAGATATTCATCTTTCGATGTAAACACAAATGCATCTGTCCAAAACTCTTTGTTGACGCCATGGCTTTTTATTCGTTCCGATACCGGATCGCCTTCTCCAATATAAAGAATTGGCTTGGATTGTTCGTCTATGGAGTTTCCATATAGCATATAGACGCCCGGGCGTCTAGATTCATCTCTTTCCAGAAAGTCCTTTAGCAAAGGACGGGGGAACACGGTTGCTTTTATCGTCATATTGGAAATTTCAAGCGTTTTTAATCCATCCGGATTGTCTTTGACTAGAAATGTTCTTATCAATCGCCCCATGCCCTGTCACATCCCTTTTGATCATAATTGCATTATATCAGAACATCTACTTTCTGTCATCCAATTTTCTCATTGAGCATATCGAATGCATTTCGTCTCGCAGCCCCACATAGAGCAAAAGGCTGCCGACCATGGTCGGGAGCCTTTTGCTTGGGGAGCTCAAACGGGTAATATTGTGAACCAAACCATCAAAGCTGTAAATCATGCCTTAATATAATAATTGAAAGCCTCACGCTTGCCGCATTATGAAAGCAATAAACCGTTCTCTATACATCGGGCACGAGCATCAAATCAAACTTTCCTTTCCGTCACTCCAAAAACAACTTCCGCGTTATAAAGTTAAAGACCATGACAATTGCCGTCGCCACAATTTTGACCAGCTTATAGCTCCAATGTATACAATCGACCCCAACCCACATCAACAGTTCGGTCAGTAGAAGTCCAATCACACTGAACACGATAAAAAAGATAAAATTACGCATCTTTCCGTGGTTTTTATTTGCATCAAAAACAAAGCGGACGCTTAAGATATAGTTTACAATCACAGAAATTGTGAAAGAAATTGCAGCCGCCACAAGGTATTGCACATTGAAAAGTTCCTTTAGCGCCAGCATGATCCCATAATCAATCACAAAACAAAGCACGCCGACCCCAGAAAATTTCACGATTTGTGCAAATAATTTTTTTAAATCTTCGATCCGTATTTTTTTATGATTTACGTTCAATTTCAAGTTCTCTTTTCTTATATTCCTTTTTCTTTTTACTCACATGGCCCGTTTTAGATTCCACAAAAATTGCATATGGAACCACCAGCAAAGCCATCTCGATGGTCTCGATCACAAATCTGGGATCTTGTGACGGCGTTGTAATAATCATGAGCACATCAAAGATCGCGATGGGAACCAGTGCAATCAAATCCGCTCTGCGCCGCTTCAGCAGCAATATTGCAACACTGATGATCAAAAAGAACAAGCAGTATCCGCCCCGCCAGCATAAATCTTGAAGAATCGGAGACTGAAACGTAAACATTCCATAGTTCTGAATTATTGGATACGCTCCCTTATAAGTGATCCCTTCATTTGGCGCCACATTGACGAGCGCCCAATTATATCCATCGTTCGGCTGCGCAATTTGCCACAGGATCGAACTTGGATCCAGCAGGCGTGAAGCATAGAATACCGGATGATGAATAAAAATTTCCGCGTTCATCCGAATGAGCTGCTTTCCGAACCCTTCCTTTTCAATCAAATCATTGATTTTCGCAATACGTTCCGCGCCAATTTTTCCCCACGTTCTGCTTGCGTCATCAATCCAGTATTTGTTATATACATTGCCCCATTCATCCAACGGCATGACCTGTTCGAGCAACGCTACATCATTCTCATCCAATTCGATGCCGTCATGAACCGCAGCGCTAATCATATAAAGCGGGCTGCCATACGTTACATACGCCGGATTCGGTTCGGCTTTTAATACATGTTCCCCAACGTACGATACGGTTCCGTTTAATACAAGCGCACAAAGTGTGACAACCGATCCGAGCAGCAGCTTTTTGTACTTCTTTTTCCCGACCAGGTACACAAGAGCGATCAGTATGCCAAGAAGAGCCGGAACGCTGCCCATATGACGGAAGGTCATGGTAAAGAAGACTGCGACCATGCCGGGGATCAAATATCTCCATTTCAACTTTTCCGCATGGATTAAGTACAGAATAAACAACGATTCTCCAACCAAACCCATCGAGAAAATAACGTCCTTGTACATGACCTGCGTATAATAAAAGGGAGTGAAAACAGCAATACTTGCAACAGCATAGAAAATCATCATTTTGTTGCTGTTTTTCATCTTGAAAAAGTATAATAAAATAAAATAATTCAATATAATCCAAAGAAGGCCATTCAAAAACACGACGCTTCCCGGGTTTGGAACAACTTGATAGCAGAGCCAGACCAGCATCTGATATCCAACTGTATGCCAATCATTCCACGCCTCGTTTGTAACGGCTATATCTACCGTTCCAACATCGTCTGAGATCCAAACACCTTGATCGGTTGCAATGACACAGAGGATGGTTACAAATGCAACCGCGGCAAAGCAGAACCAGAAGGTCCGTTTTTGTTTCTTTAAATCCGTATCATCGCTTTTTTTCTGTATACTCATTTGAACGATGTGCAGCATACAGTTTTATCGTGCGAATGCTCCACTAAATTCTTATAACAGCGATCAATCAGTTGCAGCCTGAATTCAAATTCCCGGTGATTATTCTCCGAAATACATAAAAGGATCAGACCCGTAAAGATCGATAAAAGTCCCGCCAGGCCGATAAAACCGGAGACAATCAACGTGGGGAAATTAGGAACCAGTTTGGTTTGTGCGTACGTGATCAGAATCGGAAGGAAAAAAGCAAAGGCAATCATAAATAGGACAAGCCCTAAAATTCCAAAAAAGCGCATAGGCATATAGTTTCGGTACAGGCGGAAAATCGTCCGAATCACTTTGATTCCGTCTGAATATGTGTTCAATTTGGATTCGCTTCCATCCGGACGGTCACGGTATTCAATAATCACATTTTGAACGTTCATTTTCTTGTCAATCGCATGGATGCTCATTTCCGTTTCAATTTCAAATCCTCTTGACAGCACTGGAAATGTTTTTACAAATTGATAGCTAAAAGCCCGATATCCGGTCATAATGTCTCTAATATCGCTCTTAAACAAATGATTAATAGAGGCTCGCACCAAACTATTTCCAAAGTTATGGAACGGCCTCTTATTTTCTTCAAAATAGGTGGAAGACAACCGATCTCCCACAACCATATCTGCATGATTGGTCAGGACTGCATTTACGAACTCATTTGCATAGTCCGCCGGATAGGTATCATCTCCATCGACCATGATGTAGCATCTGGCATCAATCTCACGAAACATACGCCGAATTACATTGCCTTTGCCTTGCTGATTCTCTTTGCGTACAATTGCTCCGGCTTTCCGGGCGATAGCCGCCGTATCATCGGTCGAATTGTTATCATATACGTAAATAGCGGCAGAAGGAAGTTCCTTTTTCCAGTCATGAATTACCTTCCCTATGGTTTTGCTTTCATTATAACAAGGAATCAGTACTGCAATATGATCCATACCCATGCCCATACCTCTCTAATCTGTAAAAATAAAGCAATTCGGCGTGTACAAATTTTATATAAAATACATAATTTATTTACATTTTACTATATAACATCGAAAAAGTCAAGATATTCATAACCAATCGCAGGGACTATACCCAAATATTATCGAATGAATAGGAAGATTCCCACACAGATCCGGCATTCTTCATTTGTTATCGAAATTTGGAAAACTCATGCGTGAAAACGTGCGCGCGCCGTAAGGCATGTCCGAAAAATACCGGTTGCACAGGCTGGAGCATCTCACAAAAAAGTCGTCGCGAACGAAACAACGTCCGCGACGACATGGTCCGAGTGACAGGGTTCGAACCTGCGGCCTGATGGTCCCAAACCACCCGCGCTACCAACTGCGCCACACCCGGATATCCGGTTCCTCTTTTCTTTGCGAAAAGCAATGGACAGCATAAACACGACTGTAATTATACGGCAAAGGCTTTTGCGCTGTCAACCGTTATTTGAACCGAAAAGACGGCGGTCTCCCTGATTTCCAGACAAATCCGCGTGAAAAAATACGGCAAAGGGTTTGTATTGCGGAAGGAATGTTGGTATAATGAAATAATATTATATTATGTGTCGTTTCAAAGGGGTTTTTATTATGACCGATCCCGCAAAGCAACCAAACAGCGAGGTCATCGCCGGACGCAACAGCGTCATGGAGGCGCTCAAGTCCGGCCGGCCGGCGGACCGGCTTCTTCTCGCCAAGGGGGAACGCACCGGCGCGGTGCAGGCCATCGTCGCCCGCTGCCGGGACCGGGGGATTCCGGTCAAGGAGGTGGATCCCCGCAAGCTGACGGCTCTGTGCGGCGGGGACGCCCATCAGGGAGTGGCGCTGCTGGCGGCCGTAAAAGAATACGCCACGGTAGACGACATCTTCGCCCTGGCGGAAGAACGGGGAGAACCGCCTCTCCTCATCATTGCCGACGAGCTGTCCGACCCGCACAACCTGGGCGCCATCGTGCGAACGGCCGAAGGAGCGGGCGCCCACGGAATTGTAGTTCCAAAGCGGCGCACGGCGGGGCTGACGCCGGCGGTGCTGAAAGCGGCGGCCGGGGCGCTCGAATATATCCCGGTAGCCAGGGTTTCCAACCTGGCGGCCGCCATCGAGGACCTTAAAAAGCGCGGCGTCTGGATTTACGCGCTGGACATGGACGGCACACCCTGGTGCCAGACCGACTTTACCGGCCCTACCGCTCTGGTCATCGGTTCGGAGGGACAGGGGGTAGGCCGGCTCATCAAGGAAAAATGCGACTTTACCATATCCCTTCCCATGCGCGGACAGATTGATTCCCTCAACGCTTCGGTGGCGGCGGGAATTGTTCTTTATGAGGCCGCGCGCCAGCGCACCGGCCTCTCTCGCGTGAAAACCAGGCAATAAATCGGCAGGCAAACAGGTTTTGGAGGTGACGACAGCATGCCCAGCGAAAAAGATCCATTTCTGTCCGGTCAAAAGGAGCCGTTTGCTTTGGCGAATAAATACTCCCTGGACGATATCATCAAAGAGGCGAAGCACCGCCATAAGGGGAACGGCCCCATCGACACGTCGAAAACGGAGGAAATCCTGCTGGAGTTTTCGGCGAAAAACATCCGCGAGCCGATGGAGGATGAAAACAGAAAGGACGCGCCTTTCCGCCCCGACCAGGAAACCCAGCCCATGCCCATCCAGGCCTTCCAGAAAAAGCGGCCGGCGGAGGACGACGAACTGGAAGGACAGCTTAAGCTGTTCGACAGCGACGGCGTGGAGGAGCCTGGGCCGGTAAACGAACGGGTTCTCTACGAGAAGCGGCGGGAACGGGCGGAGAAGTTCGTCCTTTCCGGCACGGAGGAGGACACCGACCCAAAGGAGCTCTATGACGCCGACAGCGAAGCCGGAAAGCAGATTGACGATTTCACCTCTTATGAGGATGCGCCGGTTATCCAGGCGCATTTGAACTCCCAGTTTTCCGGGCTGCTTACGCGTCTGGGCTTAAGCGTGCTGGGCCTTCTCATCACCGGCTGGCTGACCGTCGCGCCCGCCCTTTTTCTTTACACCGGCGCGAAGCTCCCGCTGTATGACTTCCCCGTCACCAGCCCGATGCTGTTCGTTTCCATCAACGCGGCGGTGCTTATGCTGGCGGCTTCGGTCAATTCCGCCGTCTTTGCTTCCTCCCTGCGCAGCGCATTCAAGCTGCACACCGCCCCAGACATGCCTACCGCCATCGCGGTGTTCGCCGTGTTTGTACATACCTTTTCCATGCTCTTTTTCCCCGAGCGCGTCGCGGATATGACCGTGCCCCTGTACACAGCCCCGGTCATGCTCCTTTTGTGCGCAAACGCGGGTGGAAAGCTCCTCAAGCTCTCCCGGATCAAAGAGAATTTCGCCTTTCTTTCACAAAAAGGCGTGAAGCACGGCGCCCGGATGCTTCCCAACGACAACACCACACGGGATCTGTGCCGCAACATCTTGGGTGACCCTTATATCGTCATGCCGGTGAAGGCTTCCTTTCTCACCGGGTTTCTGGACGACTCCTATGCGGACGATTCCTGTGCCTCCCTAGGCGGCTTTTTGTCCCCTTGTGTGCTGCTCGGCTCTTTGGTGACGGCGGTGGCCTGCTTGGTTGTGACCAAGGACGGGGCTTTGGCCATCACCGCCTTTGCCGCCGTGTGCTGCCTGGCCGCGCCGATTGCGTCCCTTTTGTGCGGCAACCTGCCCATGAAAGCCGCTTCCCGCCGCCTTCTGCGGCGCGGGGCCATGCTTTCCGGGTTCCCTGCGGTAGACGATTATTTCCTGACCAACAGTCTGACGGTGGATGCAAGCGACCTCTTTCCCGCCGGGTCGGTGACCCTCAACGGCATTAAGACCTTCAGCGGCGGGCGCATCGACCAGGCGATTCTGGACGCGGCGGCCCTGGTGCATACGGCGGGCGGACCGCTGACCCCGGTGTTTGAGCAGGTCATCCAGGGGGACGACAAAATTCTGCCCACGGTGGAGTCGCTGGTGTACGAGCAGGGGATGGGCATCTCCGGCTGGGTGGACGGCCGGCGGGTACTGGCGGGCAACCGGGAGCTTCTGCAAAACCACGGCATTGTCCCCCCTTCTCTCGACTATGAAAGCCGCTACCTGCGCGCCAGGCGCAAGCTTGTCTACCTATGCTCGGCCGGGGAGCTGTGCGCCATGTTCGTGGTGACCTACCGCTTCTCCCCTTACATCCGCCAGGAGCTCGATCGGTTCGCCCGCAACGGCATCGGCCTGATGGTGCGCACCTGCGACCCCAACGTGACCACCGAGCTTCTCTGCGACGGGTTTGACATTTCGGAAAGCGATGTGCTGATCTTGTCCGCTGCCGCTACCAGCGAATTCGATCAGTTAAGCGTCCCTCAGGAGACGGCCCAAGCGAGCGTTGCTTACGACGGGAAAATCGACGGACTGATGGATGTTCTTTCCTCCTCCATAAGGCTTGGCACCATCGTCAAGCTTTCCTCGGTGCTGCAGGTAATTGGGGTGCTGCTTGGATTTTTGCTGTCGGCGTTTCTGGCATTCTACGGCGGGCTTTATAACTTAAACGGCGCCACGGCGCTGCTGTTCCAGCTTTTCTGGCTCTTAGCGTCGCTGATCCCTTCCCTGCTCCGAAGCTCCAGTTAGAAAAACAAAAGAGGACGTCTGCCTACGCACAA
>CAMLYM010000011.1 GCA_946491705.1 uncultured Clostridia bacterium | reverse complement strand
CGTCTGCTTATTATACACCAATGCAGGAATAATTACAACGTATTTGGTAAAAGACAGCAAAACAAATCGTTGCTGTATAGAAATTCTATTATTTTAATACAAATATTGGGGGATCTGCTGTGTGTAATGAATTTTGTGAATATTTCGCAAATTCCACTCTCCTTTTTGCAAAAAAGGCTTTAAAGCCGCACGTGGTTATATTATAATAAGAATAATTTGAAAGAATGCTTATGCCCTGTCGGAAGACAGTACGATAGAAGGATATTTTTTGTAAAAAATCGGAGGAATTGCCCATGAACGCCAAACGCAAGGTGCGGCTTCGCATTGCGGGAGCCGATTATTTGATAGCCACGGAAGAAAGCGAAAGCTATGTGATTGCCTTGGGCCAGGAGCTGGACAACCGGGTGGAGGAGCTGATGCGTGAAAACCCCCATGTGTCCACGACCGGGGCACTGGTGCTGATCGCGCTGGATTTGTGCGACGAGGCCAAGCGGTCGGTGGAAACCAGCGACCATCTGCGTACGCAGCTGCAGGAATACCTGGCGGACGCGGCCAAGGCCCGCAACGAGGCGGATGAGCTCAAGCGGGAGCGGGATCGTTTGCAGCGGGAAGTCCAGTTTTTGCGCGCAAAGTTTCCGCCGGAGAAATGACGAAAAACGAAAAACAAAACCGCCTGGAAATTTTGGCTCCTGCCGGATCCATGGAATCGGTGTTCGCGGCGGTGCGCACCGGGGCGGATGCGGTGTACCTGGGGGCCGGGCAGTTTAACGCCAGGCAGAACGCGAAAAATTTTGACAAGGACGCTCTCTCTGAGGCGGTTGCTTACTGCCATGGGCGGGACGCAAAGGTATATCTGACCCTCAACACCTTGGTGGGGGACCAGGAGCTGGCCGCAGCGCTGCGGACGGCTTTTTTGGCCTGTGACTTATCCATAGACGGCGTCATTGTGCAGGACCTGGGGCTTGCCTCCCTGCTTCACAAGAAGGCCCCTTCCCTGCCGTTGCACGGCTCCACGCAAATGTCGGTGTCCTCCCTGGACGGGCTAAGGACGCTCAAAGAGCTGGGCTTTTGCCGGGCGGTGCTGCCAAGAGAGCTTACCCGGGAAGAACTTTCCTATTTGGCGAAGCATTCTCCCATCGAACTGGAAGTGTTCGTCCACGGGGCGCTTTGCATGTCGGTGTCCGGCCAGTGCTACCTGAGCGCTATGCTGGGCTCCCGCAGCGGAAACCGGGGTTTGTGCGCCCAGCCCTGCCGCCTGCCGTTTCGGGCCGAGGACGGGACAAACCATGTGCTGTCTCTTAAGGATTTGTCCATAATCGACGCTTTGCCGGAACTGGAAGGAATGGGGATTGCGTCGGCCAAGATCGAAGGCCGGATGAAACGGCCGGAGTATGTGGCGGCGGCGGTGCGGGCCTGCCGGGCCTCCCTTTCCCAGGGAGAGGTACCGTCCGGATGGAAACAGGAACTACAATCAGTATTTTCTCGCAGTGGGTTTACTGATGGTTATTATAAGAACCGACGGGGACGGGAGATGTTGGGGGTGCGGGGCAAGGAGGACGTAACCGCGGCCAAAGAAGTCCTCTCGTCCCTGGAAGCCCTTTCTGCCAAGGAGGCGCCCAGGGTACCGGTTACCCTCGCTTTGTCCGTGAAGGGCGGACAGCCGGTTTCCCTTACGGTAAAGGACACAAAAGGAAACCAGATTATAGAATATGCCCCGCCGCCCCAGCCGGTGCAAACGAAGCCGTTGTCCAGAGAGAGGTGTGAGGAGCAGCTGCGCAAAACCGGAGGAACGCCCTTTTTGGTGGAGGAGGTCACTCTTTTGCTGGAGGAAGGGATGACCCTGCCGGTGTCGGCCGTGAACGGGCTGCGCCGGGAAGGGCTCCGAAAGCTGCTGGAGGCCCGCTCTCAAAAGGATCCCATTCCCTATGTGAAAGGCGAAATTTCCGAAGCGGTTATGGAAGAAAAGCCGGAGCACCCGGATTTGGTGGCTTCCTTCTCTTCTCTGGAGCAGCTGCCGGATCTGGAAACGGTATCCCGGCTGCAAGGGGTGTTTGTTCCCCTGGAACTGCCCAAGGAGCAGCTTATTGCTGCCGCAGAGCGGCTCAAAGCTGCGGGGGTGCCGCTGGGCGTGCGGATTCCGCGGCCTTTCGGCTTTTACCCGAAGGAAAAAAAGGAGCGGCTGCTGGCGGCTGCGAAAGAGGCGGGGATTCCTTTCGCCTTGGCGGAGAACCTGGGGGACGTAAAAACTTGCCGGGACGCGGGCTTTTCGGCTGCAGGCGGGCCTTTTCTCAACCTGTTTAATTCAAAGGCGGCAGAAAAAGCCCGGGAGCTTGGCTGCCGGTTCGCGGTTCTTTCGCCGGAGCTGACTCTGTCTCAGGCAAAGGCGGTCACGGCGGGGATACCCACGGGAATCTTCGCTTACGGCAGGCTGCCTTTGATGCTCATGCGAAACTGCCCGGCTTCCGGCGGGTGCGGGACATGCAAAAAGAACACGTCCTTAGTGGACCGCAAAGGGGTCCGCTTCCCCGTGCGCTGCGGGGGCGGCGGATTCGGGGAGCTCTATAACAGCGTGCCCACCTTCCTGGCCGACCGGCTTTCGGAATGTGCAGGGGTTTTCTTTCTATATCTGTCTTTTTTCGAGGAAAGCAAGGAAGAGGTCCGTGCGCTCATAAACAGGTACCAGACCGGGAGCGGGACGCCGCAGAAGGGAACTTTCACCAGAGGGTTTGCCTACCGGGGCGTAGAATAACGAAAGTAAAAAAGGAGAATGACCATATGCAGCCATTACAGATTAAGAAAATGCGGGAACATGCGGCGGTGCCGGTGCGCTCCACCGCCGGGTCGGCAGGATTGGACCTGGCCGCCTGTTTAGAGAAACCGGTCACCATAGCGCCCGGGGAACGGGCCTTGATTCCCTCCGGTATTGCCGTGGGGCTTTTGGAAGACACGGTGGGGCTGGTATTTGCCCGCAGCGGCCTGTCGGTCAAGAAAGGCATTGCGCTGGCAAACGGCGTGGGCGTTATCGACAGCGATTACACGGGGGAAATCCTGGTGGGCCTTCTCAATACCTCCAAGGAAGCCTATACCGTGATGCCGGGAGAGCGCATCGCCCAGCTGGTGGTCATGCCGGTATTGCCCTTGCCGGTGGAAGAGGTGGAGGAACTAAAAGATACCCAGCGCGGCGCCGGCGGATTTGGTTCCACCGGCCGGATCTAAGGGAAAATTCATAGGGAATTCACGGTTTATTCTGTGAATTGTGCTAAAATGAATGGAAATGTGTGGCCTTTTGCAAAGCGGCCGCGGCAGGGTATCAAAAGAAGTTTTGAGAGGATGGATTGGGTTGGCTCAAACGGCGCAAAATAGAGATCAGGTGACGGTGGAGCAGGAGAACAAAACGCCGAAAAAACCTTGGAACAAAACGAAAATTGCCATTACGGCGGTGGTATGTCTGTTGGTGGCGCTGGGCGGTTTTGCGGTTTATTTCTTTTCCTCAGACCTGCCGGCGCAGACCTTTACAGCAGTCACGGTAGGAGGTCATAAGCTGACCGCCGCCCAGTACAGCTACTATTTCTCCGTAGCCTACAACGATTTTCTTTTGGAAAATGAGGACAAGCTCAGCGCTTATGGCCTGGATACCTCCAAGACGCTGGCCGAGCAGAAGATTTCCGACGAGATGACCTGGGAGGAATATTTCAAAAACAAGGCCATGACCAACATCGTCAGCACCTACGCTACCTACGATGAAGCGGTCAAAAACGGCGTTACCCTTTCGGAGGAGGACCAAAAGAGCATTGACTCGTATCTCGCTTCCATCGAGCAGAATGCCAAGGAAAACAACGCCCGCTTAAACTCCTATCTGTACGCCCAGTTCGGCAAGGGAGTGACCCTGGACGTGGTCCGCAGCGAGGTGGAGCGTCAGCGGCTTTCCCGCAAGTACCAGCAGCAGCTTACCGAGTCCTATACCTTCACCGAGACCCAGATGCTCGACGAATATAACAAAAACAAGGATTCCCTGGACATGATCACCTATTATTCCTTCTTCGTCCCTATCGACAATGCGGGGGACCCCACCCAGAGTGCCGAGGAGGAGCGGCAGAAGGCAGAAGAGATGTGCGCCGCCGTGACGGACGCGCAGAGTTTTGCCGCCTTGGCTCGGGAATATGCACCGGATGGTGAAAAGGAAGCCTATGCCGATGACGACGCCACCCGGAAGGTGGAATATTTGGACAAGCTGACGGTATCGGCGGCGAAAACCTGGCTGCAGGATTCCTCCCGCCTGCCTGGGGACAAAACGGTGCTCGATGGGCTTGACGGATATTACGTGATGTATTACGAGAACCGGGAACGCCCGGAAACCAAAACCGTCAACGTCCGCCAGATTCTCATCACGCCCGAGGGCGGCGTCTCGGAAGAGACCGGTATGACCCAGGACCAGAAGGATGCGGTTATGAAAAAGGCCGAGGAAATTCTCAAGGAATACCAGAGCGGTGAGCAGACGGAGTCTGCCTTTGGAGCTCTGGCCGCGAAATACAGCGCCGACACCAGTACCGCTTCGACCGGCGGCCTTTACGAAAACATCTACCAGTACCAGCAGTCGAAGGATCTCAACGACTGGTGCTTTGATGCGTCCCGCAAGCCGGGGGATACCGGCATCGTTCTTTCCGACAAGGGCGCCCACCTGCTTTACTTTGTTAGGGACGGGGAACCCATGTGGCGCATTCAGGTGCGCACCAGCCTAACGGCGGTAAAAATTGCCGACTATCAGGAGGAATTGTACGCAAAGTACCCTTATGAGGAAAATGCCTTCGGCATGCAGTACTTTGTGTCCATCTGATTACGCGCAGGGAACTGTATATTCGATTCGTCAATTGAGGAAGGGATTACCGTTGGCATTGATTTTAGCGTCCGCCTCCCCCAGGCGGAGAGAGCTTCTTGAACGGGCGGGGCTTTCCTTTGCCTGCATCCCGGCGAGAGGCGAGGAAATCGTTCAAAAAGGGACGCGGCCCGAACAGGCGGCACTGACCCTGGCCCAGCAAAAGGCACTGGAGGTGGCCAAGGCCCGGCCGCTGGACACCGTCATCGGGGCGGACACCATTGTGGTGCTCGACGGGATGATTATGGGAAAACCCAGGGACGAAGCGGATGCGGTGCGTATGCTCACCCTTCTTTCCGGGAGGGAGCATTTGGTGCTTACCGGCGTCTGCGTGGTGAACAAGGGCCACGCTCACTCCTTTGTCCAGCAGACGAAGGTAAAGTTCTATCCTCTGGCCCCGGCCAAAATCCGCGCCTATGTGAGGACGGGAGAACCCATGGATAAGGCGGGAGCCTATGGCATCCAGGAAAAAGGAATGGCGCTGGTGGAAGGGATCGAAGGCGATTTCTTTAATGTGATGGGCCTGCCCATCGCGCGGCTGCTGCGCTTGCTGGAAGAGCTGGAATAAGCGCTTTTGGCAAGGAAAATAGCCGCAAAAGCAGAGAGAAAAGCAAGCGGAAGAAAAAACATGCAATTTGGTTGAAAAAGCGGCGGGATTGTCCTGCAAATTTGTTGACATAATTCTGAAAAAAGTGTTGTGTAATCAAAATCCCGCCGTTATAATATTAGATGTATCGCCTACATGCGGAAAACCGGGGAATGCCGGGGCTCCCGGGCAAGTGAAAGGATGAGAAAGCAATCATGTTCAACCACGACATTGGGATCGATCTGGGTACGGCAAACACGCTGGTATTCATGAAGGGCAAGGGTATCGTCATGCGCGAGCCGTCCGTCGTTGCGATAGATGTGCGAACCGATGCGGTCAAGGCCGTCGGCGCGGAAGCGAAGCAAATGATCGGCAGAACGCCGGGTTCCATCCATGCGGTGCGTCCTCTGAAGGACGGCGTCATCGCAGACTTTGAAATTACCGAGGCCATGCTGCGCCATTTTATCCACAAGGCGGCGAAAAACAGCCCCTTCTCCCGCCCGCGGGTGGTCATCTGCATTCCCTCCGGCGTTACTGAGGTGGAGCGCCGGGCGGTGGAGGACGCCTCCTATAACGCAGGCGCTAAGGAAGTGGAGCTGATCGAGGAACCCATGGCGGCAGCGATGGGCGCGGGCCTGCCGGTAGAGGAAGCCACCGGCTCTATGGTCGTGGACATCGGCGGCGGCACGTCGGAGGTGGCGGTCATCTCTTTGGGTGACATTGTGACCTCCTGCTCGGTGCGGGTGGCCGGCGATAAGCTGGACGAAGCGATCATTTCCTATGTGAAGAAGAAGTACAACCTCCTCATCGGCGAGCGCACGGCGGAGGATATCAAGATTCGCATCGGCTCGGCTTTCCCCTACGAGGAAGAGAGCACCATGGACATCAAGGGCCGCAACCTGATGGACGGCCTGCCCAAGAACATTCAGATTTCTTCTGCGGAAATCCGCGAGGCGCTGGCAGACCCGTTAGCCTCCATCGTGGACGCCATCCGTTCTACTTTGGAGAACACGCCGCCTGAGCTTTCGGCGGACATCATTGACCACGGAATCATGCTCACCGGCGGCGGCGCGCTGCTGCGCGGCCTTGACCAGCTGATTTCCAAGGAAACCGGTATGCCGGTGCACATTGCGGAAAGTCCTCTTGACTGTGTGGCTGACGGAACGGGCAAGCGTCTGGAAGGGCCGCCCCCGTCGAGCAAAAACAATTACCGCCGCCGGTAAGAGACAGACGGAAAAAGAATACGCAAAGACTGCCGCAAACGAATTTTTCGGCAGCCTTTGCGTATTGGTGTTCTTACCAGGCTTGGTGGAAAGGAAAAAAGGGCGCGGGGGACCTGCCCGCTTTTTTCATAAGGGGCAGCTTAAGAAGGGTGTTTTTTATGAAAAGAGCGGACCGGATGCGAAGAGAATCGCCGGTTCCAATGAGAAGGAGGCCCAAACGCCTTGAAAAGCTTTTTTAAAACCAAACGATTCAAAGCCCTGCTGGCCATTGTGCTGGTTTTGTCGGGGTTTATGGTATATTCGATTACCACACATGGAATGGGGACCATCCCCTCTTCCCTGGTCAGCGCTGTCACAAAACCGTTTGAGCAGCTGGCTTCCTGGGTTTCCGGGCTGGCCGACGATGTGTTCGGCGGATTTGTGCTCACCTCCCAGCTCAAGGAACAGGTGGCGAGCATGGAAGAAGAGATCCGCACTCTGCGCGAGCAACAGGTGGATTATGCGCAAATCAAAAGCGAGAACGAGGAGCTGCGCCAGTATCTGGACCTGAAAAAGGAAAACCCGGATTTTGTCTTGCAGGACGCTCAGGTCATCAAACGGGACGCAAGCGACCCCTTCGCTTCCTTTACCATCAGCGTGGGGTCTCTCCACGGGGTGGAACGGGGGGATCCGGTTATCACTCCCGACGGGCTGGTGGGCTGTGTAGACGTGGTGGAAGAGACCCAGTCCATCGTGCGCACGGTGCTCGATAACTCCATCGGCATCGGCGCCATGGACAGCCACACCCAGACAAGCGGCCAGATCAGCGCCAATACCCTTACCCTTGCGAGGGACGACAAATGCCGCATGAACAACATCAAGAGAGAAAACGCCATCAGCCGTGGGGACATTATCATTACCTCGGGCGTTGGCAAGGGATATCCCAGGGGACTGATTATTGGCACGGTGGAGGAAGTCCTCCAGGAAAGCGACGGCATCTCCAATTATGCCATTGTGAAGCCGGCCGCAGATGTGCGCAACGTGCGCAACGTCATGGTCATTAAAGATTTCACCGCCACCCCCATTCCCGATGAATCGGTGACCGGCGACGGGGGTGGAGCTCAATGAAGCCCGAACAGAAAAAGCAGATCGGGAAATGGGTCTGTTACGCGCTTTACCTGCTTTTGCTGTTCCTGCTGCAGGTGACGCCGGGGGTGTTTCCCGCCATTTTCGGCGTTAAGCCGGTCTTTTTGCTGCCGGCGGTTATCTGCGCGGCTATGTTTGAAGGGGAATTCCGGGGAAGCATCCTGGCGGTGGTAGCCGGCCTTTTGTGGGACACGAGCCGCCTTCGCCCATTTGGGTATTCGGCGATCTTATTGCTGATTTTTGCCTGCCTGTGCGGGCTTTTGATCGTTTATTTTATGCGCAACAACGTCCTGACCGCGCTCCTTTACTGCTTTGGCGGTTTTTTGGTCTACGAGCTGATCGACTGGCTTATTTACTTTGTTCCCTATTCCAACGGAGACGCCATCCAGGCCCTTTACCAGGTGGTGCTGCCCCGGATTGTTTATTCCATGCTGTTCGTTCCATTGTTTTACTGGCTCTCCTCCAAGCTTGCCAAAAGGCTGGCGGTAGAGCCTCAATAACCGTACCGCAGGTACAGAAAGGCAGGCGGAAATGGAAGAAAAGAGACACATGGCGCGAAGAATCATCATGCTTTTGTGCGTGTTGACCGTTGCGGTGGTTTATGTGGTGCGTCTGGCGGAATATCAGCTGGTCAAGGGCGAGCAGTTCGTGCAGCAGACCACCTCCCAGACCCAGACCACCATTCCCGCCAATGCTGCCCGAGGAGAGATTTACGATGCCAACGGCCGGCCGCTGGTGGTTAACCACATCGGCTACTCGGTTTTGTTTTTGCGCCAATACATGACCAAGGACACCCAGAACCAGACCATCTTGACTCTGACTGGCCATTTGCGGGAGAACGGGGAAACCTGGAACGATTCTCTGCCTCTGGTATGGGCGGATCAGACTCAGGCGGAGGTTGCCGCCAATTCCCAGCCGCAGATCGAGTTTGCCGAAGGCCGGGACAGCGACATTGAAAAGCTCAAAAGCGCCAACGAACTGCAAACCTACGCCACGGCGCAGAACTGCTACGACGCGCTGGTGAAGAAATATGAAATCGACAAGATGGAGGGCCTGACCCCCTCCCAGGTGCGCGACATTATGGGGGTACGGTACGAAATGGAACTCAAACAGTTCTCCTACCGCAATCCTTTTACCTTCGCCACCGATATTTCCGAAGAAACCATGACCTATATTACTGAGAACACGCTGGAGATTCCCGGCGTGTCTATCCAGAGCGAGGCAGTGCGCTCTTACGAGAGCGGGGAAATCGCCCCTCACGTCATCGGCACCATGGGTAAGCTGAGTGCGGACGATTATAAAAAGCTGAAAAACGAGGGCTATACCTATGATGATGTCATTGGTAAGAGTGGGATCGAGTTGGCCATGGAGTCCCAGCTGCGGGGCCAGCGGGGCGAAAAGACTCTGACCCTCAACGAGCTGGGAAAAGTGGTGGACAATGAGGTCACCAAAGCGCCCCAGGCGGGGAATACCGTGTTTTTAACCATTGACTCGCGCATTCAGCTGGCTGCCCAGGACGCCCTGGCCAACATCATCGACGAACTGCGGCAGACGGCGGCGCCCGGAAAGGGCGGCGACGTTAAGTCCGGGGCCGCCATCGTGGTGGACGTGAAAACCGGCGGAATCGTAGCCATGGCCAATTATCCCAACTATGACATTAACGATTACGCAACCCTCCTCGCGCAGGAGGACCCCGCAATTTATAACCGTTCCACCCAGGGCCGGTTCCAGCCCGGTTCGACTATGAAGCCGGCGGTTGCCCTGGCAGCACTGGAGGAAGGGGTTATTACCCCCGATACCAGTATTTATTGCTCAAAGATTTACACTTTTTATGCATCCCCTGATCCGGCCTCCAATTATACACCTTCCTGTCTGGGTTACCACGGGCCTCAGACAGTCACCGATGCGCTGAAGAATTCCTGCAACTATTTCTTCTTTGATGTAGGCCGTATCTTAACAATTGACCGGATGAACGAATACCAAAAGAGACTGGGCTTGGGAGAATTAACCGGCATTGAAATTGGAGAAAAGCAAGGCATTCTCGCCAGTCCTGCATATGCGGAATCTCTGGGGCGTGTTTGGAATCCCGGCGATACCCTGCAATCGGCCATCGGCCAGCTCTATAATTCCTTTACCCCGATAGAGCTTGCCATGTACGCCGCTACCATCGCCAACAACGGAAACCGCAACCAAGCGCACCTGGTCAAAGAAGTCAAGTCGTATGACCTGTCTCAGACGGTGCAGCCCGAGCAGGTGAATCTGCTCAATACCATCGGGGTGGACCAGCAGAATATCGACACGGTGAAACTGGGCATGTACCGGGCCGCGTCGGAGCAGGGAGGGAACATCTGGTCTTACTTTAAGGATTTTCCCATTAAAATCGCTTGTAAGACGGGTACCGCGCAGACCGGCGGAAATGAAGCCACCGTTTCCCCTCATACCCTGTTTATTTCGTTTGGCCCTTATGAGGACCCCCAGTACGCGGTGACGGTCATTCTGGAAAACGGCGCTAACGCCCCAACCTACAATTCCAACATCCGGGTTGCCCGGGCAATTTATGACGCGCTGTTCCTGTATGAGGATTCCCAGCAGCAGATTACTCCGGAAAATGAACTGCTCCCGTAAGAAATGAGAACGTGCAGAAACCAGAAGGTTTCTGCACGTTCTTTCAATCATAGAAGCGTTCCGGGACCAACTGGGACGATAAAAGTCCTCTCGAATGGAGTATAGATAACAAGAAGGAAAACCCCGCCTGTCAGGCGGGGTTTTGTCAGTGATAGATTTCCTTATTGCGCTGATAAATCAGCACCGCGCGGACTAGGAGCATCAGCAGATAACTGACCAAAGCGATATAAAGGAAGGAACGGAAGATATCGACAAAGGAAGAACGTGTGCCGGAAACCAGAACAATTACCAACGAAATCAGCTCGATGCAAAGCAGCTCCGGCTTTTCTCTCCAGTTGCTGCGGTGGACAAGGGTGAATACCCATCCCAAAAGCATACCGTATACCAGCATAGCAAAAACCCCGCCCCAGCCGAAGTTGATATAGCCTTCCGCAACCATGGAATAGCCGGGACCATAGTTGAGATTCATCACGTCCATCAGCCATTGCGCCAGATGCGCGTTTTCCACGGCCGGATGGACGGCCCAGAAGCCTAGGTTGGGGATAATGGTGGTCAGAGAATACAGATAGGACATCCCATAGCGGAAAGGATACGTGGCGGGGACCAGCCGCATGGTATCAATCAACACCCGCATGGTTCCGCCCAGTTCCCCGACGAGGCGGAAAATCGGGTTATCCATACTAAAAAGATTGACAAAAAAGTCAGAAAGAGACCGTCCGGTCTGGCCGCGGATTTGGGCGATGCTGGCAAAAAGACCGGCGACGAAGTAGCCGCCCGCCGCCAGCGGAATTGCCCGCCGGGCATTGAAAGGATGGACGGTATAGTGCCACACACAGATCAGACACAAAAGCAGCATCGCCGTGTCGCCGCGGCCGCCCAAATAGAGTTCCGCTGCGGATTTGAGCAGCACGGCAATCAGCAGCAGGCCTCTCTGCCATCGCTTTTTCGAAACCACAAACAGACACAGCAGGGCAGGGATCAAAAATTCACCAAAGGATCGAAAAATCTTTTCCGATTTGGAGAGCGTGAGAAGATATTCCGAGTAGAGCCCTTTGTATCCATATTGGGCGGCAGTCTGTACAGCGGCAACCAGGTCCATAATATAAGGAACGATGCTGATTGCCAGAAGAATGAGCGCCGCAATCCGGATCACCCGCTCATGAGAAGGATACCCTGGCCGCGAAGAAGGGGCAGCGGAAGGAAGGCTGGGTTTTACCCGCTTGGAAGTGAGCAGCCCGCCGATATGGAACAAGTTTAAAGAGATTAGGGTAAACACCTGACCCTGGACCAATTCGGTGGCGAGGAAGGTGCGGCTGATGTCATACCCCTCCGGGGTGATGCCGAAGGCCCATAGAAAACACTGTCCATAACAGAACAGATAAAAGACACAAAGAAAAATAATATAAGGACAAAGAATTTCCCGCCGCACCAGCCACCAGGAAAAGACCGCCCAAAGCACACTTACCCATCCAAGCCAGCTGAATACGGACAAAGGCGTATTCGGATCCAGATACATCCCGTCTTGAATTACTGTGTAGCCATAAATCGAGATGCCGATGGTATACAGGACGGAAAGCAGCAGCGCCACCGGTTTTTTTGACAGGGTCTGGCTATTGATCGCAGCCACCTCCTCCGTTTTGCGGGGAAAGCTGATAGAGTGTGTAGAGACGCACCACGTTTTCTTTTACTTCAAAGCCCCGGCGTGCAAAAGCGGCGCGGACCTGCTCCAGAGAAGGCCTGGGTCGTCTTTTGCAGTCGGATAAAGCTTTGAGCCAGTCCTTTTTATGAAGGTTGTCCGCCGGCAGAAACTGCACCAGGGAAAGGCCCAGATCGGCTTCTTTGGAAACGCCGTCGGAAACCACGCAGGGAAGCCCGGCCGCTTGCGCTTCCACCAGCGCCACCGGGAGCCCTTCCATCAGAGAGGGCATGGCAAAGCCGTCGAGCGCCTGCAAGAGAACATCCACGTCCTCACGAAGGCCGGTAAAGATCACCCTGTCCCCAAGCCCGTACAGTGCTACCTTCTGCGCGAGGGATGCGCGCAAAGGCCCGTCCCCGATGAGAAGAAACCGGCAGTCCGCCCCCTTCTCTTTCAATAGGCGGGCCAGCTCCAGCAGGAATACGTGGTTCTTTTCCGGGATCATTCGGCCCACCTGGCCGATGACAAGGGTTTCCTCCCCCGCGCCGAACTGCGCGCGCAGTTCAGCCGCCGTTTGGGGGCGAAAAGCAAAGGCGTCCACGTCCACGGCGTTTGCAAAAAGTTCCACCCGCCCGCACCGGACCGCTTTTTCGCCATAGAGATAAATCCCCGCCTGTTTGGAACAGGCCAACAGGCAGGTGGCGTTTTTCATCAGAAGACGGCGCATGAAGGCCGCGTAGCCTTTCCCCTTGAGCGAATGGTATTTGAGAAGGCTGGAAGCATGGGAATGGCTGATGCGGATGGAAATCCCAGCGCGTCGGGCGGCTAGAAGAACAAAGCCGTTAAAAAAGAGAAGATGGGCGTGGACCGCTGCAAAAGGCCCCTCTTCCTCCATGACCTTGCGCATTTCTTCCAAAATCCGCTTGGGGCCCGCCTGTTTGGGCAGAGAGGTGTGAAAAATGCGTCCGCCCAAAGCGCGGATTTCCCCGTCGAAGTCCGCTTCTCCCGGTTTTGTACACAAAAAGTCAAATTGAAGGCGGTCCCGGTCGATGCAGCGGTACAGGTTCATCAGCATGGTTTCCATCCCGCCCCGGTCCATCTTCCCCACCGCCATCAGAACGCGCGCGGGCCGAATGCTTTTATTCAAGAATGCCACCTCCCGCATACCGGGCGAAGGCCTGGTAAAATTCCAGGCGTGCGCCGTCGAGTGTTTCACGTGAAAAGGATTGGGCCTTCTGAAAATTATGCTCGGCAGCCCTCCTCATACGAGTTTCGTCAGAAAGCAGGCGTTCTAAACACCGGGCGAGACCTTTTGCATCCCGCCGCCGGTGCAGATACCGTTCCTCCAGCAACTCCGGCACGCCCCCCACCGCACTGCCCACCGCCGGGCAGCCTCGGCTCATGGCTTCGATTAAGGCTCTGGGAAGCGCTTCCTGATCGCTTGGCAGCAGAAATACGTCCAACGAATCCAACCAGGCGGCCACCGCGTCTCCCGCCGGCAGCGTCCCGCAGAATTCCACCTGGGACGCGATTCCCAGGCGTTCAGCGACGCTTTGAAAATGAGCGGGGTTTCCCGGCCCTAACAGCTTCAGACGAAAGCCGGGCAGCTGCTCTTTGAGAAGGCTCAAAGCCTTCATGGCGGTTTTCTGTCCCTTATACCGCACGTTGAGAGAACCGATGAGGCCGAAGGTCAGAGGCGTATGGTTGGCAAAATGCTCCCCGATCCGGGCCAAGCGCTTTTTAAGCACCTGAGGCGCCGGGGTATCCAGACACACGTCGGAAATAGCCGCCGTGTGCCCCCGGGAGGGATAGAGGCGCTGCAGATAACCATCGGTGACGTAAAGGACATAGTCCGCCGCAGAGGTGTATTTTTTTGCCTGGCGCCAGAAAAAAGGAGCCAGCGCCTTTCCGCCCGGTTTTCCCACATACCATAGTGAGCCGAAGCCGCTTGCCACCAGCTCCACTGCGTAGGGCTTTTTCAGTCGAAGGGCCTCCTGACAAGCAAAAAAGCCGAGCATGCTCGGCAAACGGATGACCGCACAATCGGCGTCCTCCAAGATATCCCGGACCTGGGCCCGGATGGCCCCCCGGTGAAACAGCGCGTCCGCCATCGAACGATAAGCGGTAACCGGGCGCATCACCACCCGTTCCCCGCTGGACTTGACAAATCCTCCCCGCTTGTCCTCCGGAACAGAGGACATGGGCTTCACCCGGGTGGACACGCTGATTTCCTCAAAGCAGGGCAAGTACCGCTCTTTCCATAAGGAATAGGGAAAGATAATGGAATATTGTTCTCCCTGTTCGCCGCTGAGCATTACATTGTCGTGAAAAAATGCCATTCTCATAGAGATCCCTCTTGCTTTAAACCAAGAATCGAAAGCATGTCCCCGTTGACGATGGAAACGTCAAACCGCTCCCGGCAGTATCGAAGGCTTTCCCGGCCCATTTGTTCGCGCAGCCCGGCGTCCTCACATAACCGGCCAAACGCGTTCGTCAGATCCTCCACGTTCCTCGGACGTACCAGAATCCCGTTGGATCCTTCCCGCACTGTCTCCCGGCAACCGGGGCAGTCGGTGGTGATGATGGGACGGCCCACCGCCATGGCCTCCAGGATGGAATGGGGAATCCCTTCCCGGTAGTAGGAAGGCAACACATAGGTGGTGCATCCGGCCAGGTAAGGGACCACGTTCTCCAACTTCCCTAAGTATTCCACATCGCCGCTGTCTAAGTAAGGGCGCAGGTCGGATATGGTAAGCTCTCCCGGATGCTCGTCAAAGAAGCCGCCGATCTGGAACCGCGCCTGGGGGTATTGCTTGTGGGCGCGGCGGGCGGCTTCACAGAATTCCATGACGCCTTTTTCCCGCAGAATGCGGGTGATGATGAGAAAGACCGGGCTTTTGGGCAAGGGAGCCGGCGCGAACTTTTCTAAGCTGACACCCGACCCGCTGACCAGACGGCACTTGTCTTCTGGCAGCAGGCCCCGTTCCACCATCTCCTTCAAGTCGTCCCTGTTTTGAAAGATGACCTGCCTGCACGCGGAGAATCCCTTTTTCAGAAGGGCATTGGTAACCGTGCGCAGCAGCCGGCTTTTTACAGAGGAACCGCCGTACACCTTTCCAAGCCCGGAAATCATGGCGTAAATCCGCGGCACCTTGGCCATGTTAGCGGCAATCGACCCGTAAGCCACGGGCTTGAGCGCATAGGAAAACACCAGGTCCGGCGCTTCTTCCTCAATCACCTGTTTGAGGTTCTGGATGACAAAAAAATCGGCAAAGGGGTTTTTGGAGGTGCGGCTGAAGGAGACGCACCGGTACCTCGCTCCATAGGAAGAGAGATCCACTCCTCCTTCCGGTTCCGGTCCGACGGCCACCACCGTGTGGCCCAGATTGGTTATAGCTTTGAGAAGCTCCCCACGCAGGTGGTAGATGGAGTATACCGTTGGATTAACGATAAGAATCTTCATTTTTGGCATCCCTTTTGTGCCCAGCACGTGTTATTTCCGGCGGCTTCTGGAATGGTCCGCGGATTTGTCCGAAGGCTGCTCATATTTATAGCCGTAGCCGTTGGCGCTGCCGTAGCGGGAATATCCATAGCGCTTATAGCCGTATCCATACCGGCTGTAACCGAGAACGCCGTGGCTCTTCTGGGTTTTGTTGAAAACGCAGCCCACCACCGGTTTGTTCTGGGACTGGATGTCCTCAATGGTACGGTTGATGATCTCCATGTTGCAGAAATCCTGCTTGATGACCAGAATGGCAGCATCCACGTATTTGCAAAGAGCGGCCGCGTCGGAAACTACATGGGCCGGCGGCGTGTCGAACAGGATATAGTCAAACCGTTCTTCCATGGCGGCCACAAAGGCATGCATCGCATCCGAGTCCAGCAGCTCTGCCGCATCGTCCACGCACGGGCCGCTGGTCACCAGGGAAACGCCGAACTTCTCGCTGCGGCGGATGACGTCGTTCACCTGGCATTCTCCACGTAAAAGGTTGGACAGGCCGGTTACATCCTTGCCCGGCAGGGAGAAAAGGGCTTGGAGGGTGGGTTTTCTCATGTCGCAGTCCACAATCAGGACGCTCTTTTCCTTCTGCGCCAGAACAATGGCCAGGTTGGAAATGACGGTGGACTTGCCTTCGTCCGCCACGGCGCTGGTAATCAGGAATTTCTTATAGCCGCGGGAGGAGGTGAGATTCTCTACCTTTACCCGCAGGGATTTGTACGCTTCCATATAGGCAAAGTCGGAAGCCGGGGTAATCAGCATCGTACTGTCCCCCTTCTTACGGTGTCGGCGCTTTCGCTCCTCGTAGGGGATGGAGGCGAAAAGCTTGGCCGAAACGCCGGTGTAAATGTCCGTCTCACTCTGCACCGTGCGGGAAAAGAGCATGGACAGCCAGATGATCAAAGCTCCAAGCCCCAGGCCCAGCAGCATCCCCAGCAGCGGGTACAGAAGCTTGTTGTCCGAGGGGTTGCGCAGGGTGGGATATTCCGGCCGGTCGATGACGTTGACCTGGATGTTGGGAAAATTCTGTTTCATTTCGGGCTGTCCCACCACGTCCGCCAGCGCGTCCGCGATACGGAAGGAATGGTTGGGGTTTTCCGTGGTGACGATCAGCTCAATCATGTTGGTGGACCCCTTCTGCCGAAGGGAAATGGAATCCTTGATATCCTGCCGTTCCAAAACCAGGTTTTCCTCCTGCAGGGAGTCGCGTACCTTGTCGGCGATGGTATTGCTGGTGATAAACACCCGGTAGCATTCCCCGTACCACTGCACCAGCGCCGTGTCGCTGTTGGTAGAGATGCCGTTCTGGGAGATGGTCAGGTTGATGGAGAGAAGCATCTTGGACGTATAGGTAGGGCTGTCAGTAATGGTAGCCAGAAGGAAGCCCACAATCCCCATTAAAAAGGTCAAGGCAACCGGAATCCACCAGAACTTTTTCGTCTGGCGGAAAAACTTAATCAGCCCTGTTGCGCTGTTTTGCGAGGCTGAGGCGGTGGAACTATGTGTCTGTTCGTACATGAAAGAACCTCCAAAGATGCGCAAAGTCGCGCCCGAAAATCAAGATATGGATAGGTTTTCCTCATTTTCCCCAATTATAAGCAGCAAAAAAATCTGCATATTTTTTCTGGTTTTGCGGGCAAGCAGGCCGCCGGCAAAAGCATGCGCCGGACAGGGAAAAATTGTATACAAATAATAATATAACTACCCAATATGATAGTATCGATCGTATAGTTTGTCAATCATCTTTCTCATGCCCGGGATCGTTTTCCCCTTAGCACCGCCTCATGAACGCACACGAGCCATGGCCAGGAGGGCCATGGCTCGTGAAAAAGAAAACGCAGACAAAAATCAACCGGACGATTGCACATCGCTGCCTGGCTGGAGTATAATAAAAAACAACGCGCCCAAAAAAGGCCGTGAAAACGCTCAATCCTCCGACAAGCCGTACATAGCCACGGTAAAATCCCGCAAAGCTGTGTTGTGGCGGTAATAGATGCTGCGCCGTTCATAACCCAGCTCATCCATCAAATCGTCCAGGTAATGGTCGGTGCGGTGGATGTAGAACCGGTCGAGAATGGTGCGCTGCTCGGGCGTCAGTACGGCGAGGCCCCGGTCAATGCGTTCCTTTCCGGAGCGGCGGTAGGCCAGGATGGACTCCAGGTGCGCCCGCTGGGCGCAAAGGGAGATGCGCTCCTCCAGGTGCTCCTTCTGGGAAAGCTCCTGGGAGGCCAGGCGGCGGTCGATGTCCCCGATGCTCTGGGTCAGGTTTTCGATAGCGGCGCTCAGAACCCGGTACCCGCTCAGGCTCTCCTTTGCCAGCAATTTATAATCCAAAAAGAATCCCTCCACTCTTTTTTCACAGGAATTTCATTGAAGAACAAAGAAATTTAAGTGAATAATAATCACATTTCCAAACAGAGTTTACCATATCTTTCTGAGAAAATCAAACATTTGTTCTAATATTTTTCCCGGGATAGAATGCAAGTACCTTTTTTTGGACTGGCGTTTTGTTTTGCGGGCGAAAGAGGAGGCGGAAAATCCGTGACAGCATGGCTCATTCGGCTCTTTGTCAAGGATGCGGACCAGGTAAAAGACCCGGCGGTACGCCGCAGGTACGGGATACTGGGAGGCGCGGTGGGCATTGCGTGCAACCTGCTGTTGTTTTTGATGAAGTTCTTCACCGGCATGATTACCGGCTCGGTGGCGATTTCGGCGGATGCGTTTAACAATCTGTCCGATGCAGGGTCCTCCGTGGTGACGGTGGCGGGCTTTCAGCTCAGCGGCAAAAAACCGGACAAAAAGCATCCCTTCGGCTATGGCCGCATCGAATATGTGGCGGGCTTGTGCATCTCTATGGTGATTGTGCTGGTGGGCTTTGAGTTTTTGCGCACCTCGATAGACAAGGTGGCGCATCCTGAGACAGCCGCCTTTTCCTGGGTATCGGTCTTGGTGCTGGGTGCCTCTATTTTGGTAAAGCTGTGGATGGGCCTCTTTAACGGAAAAATCGGCAAGGCCATCGGCTCGGCTACGGTAGGGGCAGCCGCTATGGACAGCCTCAGCGACGTGGCGGCCACCTCGGTGGTACTGGTTTCGGTCTTTCTTTCCCAGATTACCGACTTTCCTGTGGACGGGGTAGCTGGAATCGTGGTGGCTCTCTTTATCCTCTGGGCAGGGATCACCACCGCGAGGGATACCCTTTCCCCGCTTCTGGGCCAGCCGCCCGATCCTAAGCTTGTCAAAGACATTGAAGAAAGCTTGCTTTCCTATGAGGGCATCGGCGGGGTGCATGACTTGATTGTTCACAGCTACGGTCCCGGCCGCATCATCGCTTCGGTGCACGCGGAGGTTCCCGCCGACGCAGACATACTGAAAATGCACGAGACCATCGACCTGGCGGAAAAGGAGATTTCCGCTAAGCTTGGAATCATGCTCATCGTTCATTTTGATCCCATCCTCACCGACGATGCGCGCGTCAACCATCTGCATCAGACCGCTTTGGACATAGTTCATCAGATCGACCCGGCCTTGTCTTTGCACGATTTTCGGGTGGTGGACGGAGAAAACCGCATCAACCTGATTTTCGACGTGGTGGTGCCCTATGACTATCCGGTTTCCGATGAGAAGCTGGAAGAGAGGATGGACGCCGCGCTCAAAGCGGTGGATCCGCGTTTTTTCGCCGTGGTGAGCTTTGACCGGAGCTTTCTGGGAGAGTGACCGGGTAAAAAAATACGCCTGCCCCAATCGGGGCAGGCGTAGGACGGAAGCTTCGCTTAGCTGTTGCCTTCGATGAACTTCACCAGATTGCCGACGGTACGAATGTTGTCGACTTCGCTGTCCGGGATTTCCACATCGAATTCATCCTCAAGCGTCATGAGCAGGTCCACGACGTCTAAGGAATCCGCGCCCAGATCCTCGGCAATGTTCGTCTCCAGAGTGATTTTATCCTCCTCTACGTCGAACTGCTCCGCGAGGATTGCCTTAATCTTCTCAAAGACCATGTTGGACACCTCCTATTCTATCCGGTTGTACTGAAAACAGAGTGGACAGGTTTTGCCTTACCACTTATTATACTTCCGGTTGATCGGCGTTATGACACGCGTGTTGCAGGAAAACGGCTGCTGTGAAGAAACACAGCAGACATTAGGTAAAATATTATTCATATCCAGTTGGTTTGTCAATAGACAATTTGGATAGCTTTCGAAGAAAATATTCAGCACCCTGGCCAAACGGAAAGATTGTCGGTCAAGGCCGCTTGTTTTTTGGTGGTTTTGGCAGAATCTTCGGATATTTCCAGGATCGATTTTAGATGGGAGCGTTCGCCTATGAACCGAAAATTTGTTGTGATCGGGTCCCCGCTGGGCCATTCCATGTCCCCTTTTATTCATGAAAAGCTGTTTGCGAAAAAAGGAATTTCGGCAACATACGGGATGAGGGAGATCCCGCCCGGGCAGCTCATGGAGCACAAAGAGGCCCTCGCCGCGTTGGACGGGTTTAACATCACCATTCCCCATAAGGAAGCCGTTATTCCCCTGCTCGACGGGCTTGACAACAGGGCCGCCCTCTATGGGGCGGTCAACACCGTGCGCTGCGAAAACGGACGGATGACCGGGTATAATACCGACTGCACCGGATTTTTGCGCGCGTTGGCGGGAGCCTCCATTTCCCTGAAAGGCCGGGTGGCGGTGCTGGGAGCCGGAGGCGCCGCGCGGATGATGGTGTTCGAAGCGGCAGCAGCCGGCGCAAAGGTAACCATCGCGGCCCGTCCTTCCGGCCTTGCCCGGGCGCAGGCGGTCAAGCGAGAGGCAGAAGAAAAGCTTTGCGGCGCCTGCGTGGAGGTGACTACTTTGCAGCAGCTCCAGGGAGACTTTGATCTGCTCTGCAACGGCACGCCGGTAGGTATGTCCCCCCATCCGGAGGGCTGCCCGGTGGACCCGGCGGTTCTCGACCGGGTGGGCGCCGTGTTCGACGCGGTCTATAACCCGGCGGACACCGTGCTGCTGAAAGAAGCGGCAAAGAGGGGAATTCCCGCAGTGGGCGGGATGCCGATGCTGGTATGGCAGGCGGCAGCAGCCCAGGAAATCTGGTTCCCGGTGTCCTTCACCCAGGAGGAAGCGGCGGATGTGATCGAGGAAGCGGGCGAAGAGCTTCGCCGCAAAAGCGGGAAATAAGAGGCAGAGCGGCCGGGTTTACCGGCAGAAAATAGAGCGGACCAGTCTGCAAACAGGAAGGGGGGCACCCATTCGAATGGGTGCCCGCCTTCCTGTTTGCAGTCCCGATAATGGGACAGAATAAAAATTTTCGGTGAAAAATAGTTACCAAAGGGATGTAATTTACGAACATATGTGCTATACTCCAATTAGAACATACATTCGCAATCAGGAGGGATTTCCATGTTGTTTGCATCCATCTTTTTTGATATCGCAGCCGTCATTCTGCTGATCCTGGGGTTCGTGTTTGAGGACCGGCTGGCAAAAGCGGAGCGCAGACTTTTTCGCCGTATCCGGCGTGCCTTTACAGGTGGCGGGCGCCGGGTGAAGGAGTCAAATGTCCGCCGTCTCACTGCTCTCCCGCCTCGCCGCGTAGTTGCCCAGGAAGGTAAATTCCGGCAGGTCGCCGGAAAGCGCGCATAGGAGGGACAGAGTGTCATGCGCCCGGGCCGAACCGGTGAAGTCCAGATAAAACAGGTATTCAAACCGGCTGTTCTCCATGGGGCGGGATTCGATCTTCGTTAAGTTGAGCCCGCAGGCGGCAAACCGGGACAGAATCCGATGCAGCGAACCGGTTACATGGGGCAGGGAAAAGGAGAGGCTGATTTTGTCCGCTTCCGGCTCAATAATAAGAGTGCGGGAGATGACGATGAAGCGGGTTGTATTGCCCCCGATGTCCTGCGCCGGCTTTTTGAGGATCACAAGGCCGTTTTTTTGGGCGGCCTGGGCCGAGCAGATGGCGGCGTTGGCAGGGTCCCCCTCCTTTGCCACGAAATCGGCGGCGATGGCGGTGTTGTCGCAGGCGACCGCCTCGGCAGAGCACGCGTCAATGATTCCCCGGCACTGGTTTAGCCCCTGGGGATGGGAGTAAATGCGCCGGATGGAGGAGAGGGTTGCTCCGGGCACACCGCACAGGCAGTGGTCAATGGGGAGCATCTCTTCCCCGGCAATGAAAAACCGGTGCTTTAGCAGCAGGTCGTACACCTCTTCCACCGACCCGGCGGTGGAATTCTCCACCGGAACCACCCCGAAGGTGGCCTCGCCCTTTTTTACCGCGTCGAACACGTCGTAAAACCGGGGATAGAACGCGAGGGTGCTGTCTGGAAAGAGATTCTTCGCCGCCAGGGAGGAAAAGCTTCCCTTGGTTCCCGGGCAGGCGATGACCGCGTCCACCCGTTCGCGCAGGGGTGCTGCGTCGGCGTGTTCGATCTGTTCACGCAGTTCCTTCCCGCCGCCCAGCAGATTATGCTGCAAAGCGCGGGATACGTCCATCATGGTTTGAAACAGAATCTTGGCCGGCGCCGCATAGGCGCCGGCTTTTTTGGTTACGTCGTTTAAAATCTCCTGCTCGCGCTGCTGGTTATAGATAGGCTGCCCGGTTTGCGCCTTGATGCGGGCTACCTGAGCCGCCGCATCCATCCGGCGCAAAAATAGACTCAGCATCTGTTCGTCAATTTGGTCAATCTCCTTGCGGACTTCTTCTAGCTTCATGGATGTCTCTCCTTACTGGCAGTCGGTCATCAGGTCAAGCAGGGCGATGGCGGCCGCGGCCTCCACCACCGGCAGCGCCCTGGGGACGATACACGGGTCATGCCGGCCCACCACAGTCAAAGGAACCTGCAAAACCTCTGGGTTTTGCAGATCCACCGTGGCCTGCTCCTTGGAAATGGAGGGGGTAGGCTTGAACGCCACTCGGAACAAAAGGGGCATACCCGAGGTGATGCCTCCAAGTACCCCGCCGTGGCGGTTGGTGACGGTGCGTACTTGTCCATTTTCCCGGACAAAGGCGTCGTTGTGTTCACTTCCCCGCAGGGAAGCGGCGGCAAAGCCCGCGCCGAATTCCACCCCGCGCACCGCCGGGATGCCAAAGAGAATGGAGGCGAGCCGGTTTTCCACCCCGTCGAACATGGGCGAGCCGATGCCTGCCGGAAGGCCTATTGCTGCGCATTCCACGATGCCGCCCACGCTGTCGCAGGAAAGCCTGGCCTTTTCGATTTCCACGCGCATCTTGTCCTCCGCCTTGGAATCGATCACCGGGAAGGATCGCTTGGACAGGTCGCAAAGCTGCTCCTTGGACACGGTCACCGGGTCCAAAGGCACGTCCGCCACTCCGGCAATCGCATAGGCGTGGGAGCCAATGACGATCCCTTTGCGGGCGAGAATCTGCCGGCAGACCGCTCCGGCAAAAACCAGCGGCGCCGTCAGCCGGCCGGAAAAGTGGCCGCCGCCCCTGGGATCGTTGGCGCCGTGGTAGCGTACATTGCCGGTAAAGTCCGCATGGCCCGGCCGGGGCTTTGCAAGCAGGTTCGCGTAATCCCCGGACCGGGTGTTATGGTTCTCAATGACGGCGGCCAGAGGGGCGCCGGTGGTGTGCCCCTCGAGCATGCCGGACAGGATACGGGGCACGTCCCCTTCCCTGCGGGGCGTGGAAGACCGGTCCTGCCCCGGGGCCCGGCGCTTCATTTGCAGCAGGACCTCCTCCAAGTCGATGGCCTCCCCTGCCGGAAGCCCGTCGAGCACCGCGCCGATGGCGGGCCCGTGGCTTTCCCCGAAAATCGAAAGCTTGATGTGATTACCCCAGGTGGATGCCATGTGCATGCCCTCCCAACCGATTGTATTCGTAGAAAAAGGATGGATACGATTTGTTAATTGCCTGCGCGTCCCGGATGGTGACTTCCCTTTGGGCTGCCAGCGCGGCCATCGCCGCCGCCATGACGATGCGGTGGTCGTTGGCCCCGTCCACCGTCCCGCCCGTGAAGCGCTTTACTCCGTGAACGAGCAGGCCGTCCTGTGTTTCTTCGCAGTGCCCTCCCAGCGCCTGGATGAGGGCGGCGGTGGTTTTGAGCCGGTCGCTTTCCTTGATGCGAAGGCGCTGGGCATTATAGATGCGGCTGTCCCCGTCGGCTAGAGCGGCGGTCACCGCCAGGATGGGAACCAGGTCCGGAATCTGGGCCGCGTCGATATCCTGCGCCCGGATTCGGCCGGAGGGAGGCGTGCAGCGAAGCGAGCCGTCCACCCGTTTCTCCACCCTTACCCCGAACCCTTCAAATAAGGGAAGCGCCGCCTTGTCCCCCTGCACCGAGTCAAAACGAAGTCCGGTCAGAGTCAAATCGCTTCCAAAGGCAGCCCCGGCCAGAAAGAAAGCAGCCTGGGACCAGTCGGACTCCACCGTGCAGGCTTTCGCCCGGTATCGCTGCCCGCCCGGTACCCGCCAGCCGCCGGCGATAGGCTCTACCTGCACGCCGAACTCCTTTAGGATTTGCAGCGTCAGGTCAATATATCCGGCCGACTGCAAGGGCGTGGTCAGGCGGATTTCGCTGTCCCCGCAAAGGAGGGGAAGGGCGAAAAGAAGCCCCGTGATAAACTGGGAGCTTATATCTCCAGGCAAGGAAAACACCCCGGGCGCAAGCTGCCCGTCGATGGCCAGGGGAAGCCCGCCCTTTGTCCGGCAGGCCACCCCCGCTTTGGGCAGGCAGTCCAGATACACCCCGATGGGACGGGCGGGAAGCTTTCCTTCCCCGGTAAACACCGCGTTTTGCCCCAGCGCCGCCGCCACCGGGATGAAAAACCGCAGGGTAGACCCCGATTCCCCGCAGGGCAGGGCCAACGTGCCCCCTTCCCTATGGTCGGGGTGGATGCCGGACACGGTCAGCACCTCCCCGCAAAGGCGGATGGAGGCGCCCAGCGCCTCGGCAACCCCAATGGTGGCCTTGATGTCGTCGGACAGGGCCACGGGAGACAATACGCTCTCCCCTCCGGCCAGCGCCGCGCACAGGATGGCCCGGTGAGCCGCCGATTTAGATGGGGGCGGCTTAATGTCTCCCGAAAGCCGGCCCGGCGAAAGGACTGCGGTGGACATGGGCGTTCCTCCTCAATTCCAATTTGTTATATTTCAATGAAAGATTCCAGTTCGTTTAATAGGGTCGGACGAATAAAAGAATCCCCAATGGCGTGGAGCAACACGAAGTTCACTCCGTTTGCACTGCGCTTTTTGTCGGTAAAGGCGGCCTTTGCCAGTTCCTCACAGGAGAAATCGGTCTCGGTAGGCAGGGAGAACTTTTCCGCGACCTTTTGGATACGGGCGGCGGTGCCCGGTTGGGTCAGGCCTGCCTTTTCCCCGGCCAGGGCCGCCCTTACCATGCCGATGGCAACCGCCTCGCCGTGGGCAATTCCTTCATAATGATAGAGCCGCTCGATGGCGTGGCCCAGGGTGTGGCCAAAGTTTAGAAGCATCCGTTCGCCTTGCTCCTTCTCGTCGTTCTCCACCACCTGGCGCTTGATGTCAATACAGCGGGCGATCATATCTTCCAGAAAGCCGTGAACGTCTTCGGTTTCCATCCGGGCGAACAGATTCTTGTCCTTGATGCATCCGGCCTTGATGGCCTCCGCCATGCCGTCGGAGAAGTACCGCTGCGGCAGAGTGGAAAGTGTCCCTGTGTCGCACAGCACCAGGGAGGGCTGCCAGAAGGCGCCCACCAGGTTCTTGCCCACCTCCAGGTCCACCCCGGTTTTGCCGCCCACGGAGCTATCCACCTGGGCGAGCAGAGAGGTGGGAATCTGCACAAAGGGAATCCCCCGCAGGTAGGTGGCGCTGGCAAAGCCGCACATGTCCCCGGTGACCCCGCCGCCCAGGGCAACCGCCAGGTCCCCCCGTGTAAGCCCCGCGGCCGCGAACACTTCGTACATTTCCGAAATGGTGGAAAGGCGCTTTTGCGCCTCTCCCGCCGGGAAGGTAAAGACGGCCGCCTGGATGCCCTGGGCCTGCAAGGAGCGCTTGACCGCAGCCGCGTACAAGGGGCCAACGTTGGAATCGGTGACGATCACCGCCTTTGCCGGATGCAGCCGCTTTTGGACCTCTTCTCCCGCCCGGTCCAAAAGCCCCTTGCCGATAAGCACGTCGTATTCCTTGGACGTGTGTACCGTCAACGTTTTCATATGGCGGTCACCCCCGTATCCAGTCCTTCGGCGGAAAGAACCGCCTTGGCCTTTCTAAGCCGCTTGGCGATGACGTCGAACTGGTCGGGCGTAATGGACTGGGCCCCGTCGGACAACGCGCGGGCGGGGTCGTTGTGCACCTCGATGATCAAACCGTCCGCGCCTGCGGCAATGGCCGCCAGGCTCAAGGGCTCCACCAGCCACGTGATGCCCGCCGCGTGGCTCGGATCCACCACCACCGGAAGATGGGAGCGGTTTTTGAGGATCGGGATGGCCGAAATGTCCAGAGTGTTACGGGTGAAGTTCTCGAAGGTGCGGATGCCCCGCTCGCAGAGGATGACCTTTTCGTTGCCGCCGCTCATGATGTACTCGGCACTCATGAGGAACTCGCTTAACGTGTTGGCAAGGCCCCGCTTCAAGAGGATGGGCTTATCCAGCTTGCCCAGCTCCTTTAAGAGCTCGAAGTTTTGCATGTTCCGGGCGCCCACCTGGATGATGTCCACATCCTCGAACAGGTCTAAGTGGGAGGCGGACATGATTTCCGTGACGATGGGAAGCCCCGTTTTTTTCCGGGCCTCCTGCAAAAGCTCCAGCCCTTCCGCCCGCAGGCCCTGGAAGGCGTAGGGAGAGGTGCGGGGCTTAAAGGCGCCGCCGCGCAGGAAATTGGCCCCCGCCGCTTTGACCCGCTGGGCTACGCCGCAGATCTGGTCTTCGCTTTCCACCGAGCAGGGCCCCGCAATCAAGGTCAGCGACCCGTCGCCGATGACCTGCCCGCCCGGCAGGGTGATTACCGTGTTGTCCGGGTGGAACTTGCGGTTGGCCTTCTTGTAAGGCTCCTGCACCCGCTTGACGGAAGCCACAATCGGCTGGGCTTTGACAAAGTCAATGTCGATGGAGGCGGTGTCCCCTAAAAGGCCCAGGACAGTTTCCTGTGTGCCGTGCCAGGCGTTGACCGAGACGCCCATTTTATTGAAAATCCGGCTGAGCTCCTCAATTTTTTCCGGACTGGCGCCTTGCTTCAATACGATAATCATACAGATACTCCCTTTCTTTCGTCAAGTGGACGGATGCTTCGGAAAAACAAAAAGCGGAGCCCATGTCACCATGAGCTCCGCGCAGGATCAAACGGATACCATTCCCGTTCTCTCAATCCAGGGCTTCTCGCTTCACAGCAGACAGATGGGCACGGCAAAACAGACGGCCGTCATAAAAACGGACGCCATAAAAGCCGGTAAATCGTCTGCTAAGCTGCGACATGAAGCGAACCCTCCGATCCTTTTTCGTTGCATTCATCATAACGCCCCGGGTTTTGATTGTCAAGCCGAAGATTTAAAAACGGAAGGTTTGGAAATTGTGCATATTGTTGCTTTAAAGAACAAAAGCGTTAAATCACCAAAGAAACAGATTGATTTTTGAGCGGGATGCACAAAATAATAACTTATTTTTTGGCAGCCAGCTCTGCAAATCGGTCCTGGAGCCAGTTCTGGCACAGGCCCAGCCACTGGGCCACCCGAGGCTTTACATACCGGGCTTCCCCGCCGCTGGTCTCCTCGGTGGCCAGGGAAATGCCATGCTGCCCTTCGGGGAAAATGTGCAGCTCATAGGGGATATTCTGCTCGCGCAGGGCCCAGGCCATCAAAAGGGTATTCTGCATGGGGACCGCTTCGTCCTCAAAGGTAGTCCACAGGAAGGTGGGCGGGAAGTCGGCCGGTACGTGCTTTTCCAGAGAGAGCAGGTCCAAAGCGGCGGGGTCCTCCCGCTTGTCTCCCAGAGTGCGGTCGAAAGAGCCCCGGTGGGCAAACTCCCCGGAGGTGATGACCGGGTAGCTGAGCACCATCAGGTCGGGCCGGGTGGTGCCGGGGTTGATACCGGGAGCCGCGGCAAGGTCCGTGCTGTGGTATTCGCCCAGGGCGGCCGCCAGATGCGAGCCTGCCGAGAAGCCCAAGGCCGCCACCCGGTTCGGGTCAATAAACCAGTCCGCCGCCTTTTCCCGGATCAGCGAGAAGGCGCGGGCCGCGTCCTTTAAGGGAGCGGGATGCAGGTGGGGCTCGCAGGAGTACCACAGCACAAAGGCGTGATAACCCGCGGCGTTAAACTGGAGCGCCACCGCTTCCGCCTCTCTGGGGGAGCATTCCAGATAGCCGCTGCCGGGAAAGACCACCACCGCCGGACGGGGCGCCCCGCTTTTGAGCAGGTATGCGTCCAGGGTGGGCCGAAAGCCGTCTCCCGTGTCCCCGGGGTAGGGGAATTCACCCCATAAGTCAAGGGTTTTCGCAATCATGTTATGAAGTCTCCTTCCATATGTGGTTCGTTTGCCAGGTTTTCTTTATTTTACACCACCTGGTGCGGCCTTTCAATGAATTTTCGGTTGTACAATTTGAAAAAACGTGCTACTATTCTTGCCATAGAAAACGCAATATGCAAAGGAGTGGATACCCTTGAGCGAATTCGGATTTGACACCAAATGCGTGCAGGAGGGCTGGAAGCCGAAAAACGGCGAGCCCCGGGTCCTGCCCATTTACCAGAGCACCACCTATAAGTACGAGTCCTCCGAGCAGATGGGGCGGCTCTTCGACTTGGAAGAGGACGGCTTCTTCTATACCCGCCTGGCAAACCCCACCCTGGCGGCAGTGGAGAATAAAATCGCGGCCCTGGAGGGCGGCGTGGGTGCGATGCTCACCTCCTCCGGCCAGGCGGCCAGCTTTCTTTCCCTGTTTAACATCGTCAGCGCCGGCGAACACATTGTTTCCTCCTCCGCCATCTACGGCGGCACCTTCAACCTTTTGAACGTCACCATGCGCCGCATGGGGATCGACGTGACCTTTGTGGACCCTGACGACGATGCGGACACCATCCGTGGGGCATTTCGGGAGAATACCCGGGCGGTTTTCGTCGAGTCCATCGCGAACCCGGCCCTGATCGTGACCGATATCCGTAAGTTCGCGGACCTGGCCCATGCCCACGGCGTGCCCCTGATTGTGGACAACACCTTCCCCACCCCTGCAAACTTCCGGCCTCTCGAGCACGGGGCGGACATCGTCACCCATTCCACCACCAAGTACATGGACGGCCACGCCACCTCGGTGGGCGGCGTCATTGTGGACGGGGGCAAGTTCGACTGGACCAACGGCAAGTTCCCGTCTTTGTGTGAGCCGGACGAATCCTATCACGGCGTTACCTACACCGAGCGCTTCGGCCCCGCCGCCTATCTGGTCAAGGCCCGGGCTCAGCTCATGCGGGATTTGGGCTGCATCCCCGGCCCGCAGAACGCGTTCCTTCTCAACCTGGGGCTCGAAACCCTCTCGCTGCGCATGAAGAAGCACTGCGAGAACGCCCAGAAGGTAGCCGAGTACCTGGAGAAAAACGAGAAGGTTTCCTGGGTCAATTATCCCGGCCTTGCGTCCAACGCCTATTATGATTTGGCCAAGCGCATCATGCCAAACGGCACCTGTGGGGTTGTTTCCTTCGGCGTCAAGGGCGGCCGGGAGGCGGCCACCAGGTTTATGGATCATCTGAAGCTGGCGGCTATCGTCACTCACGTGGCCGACGCGCGCACCTGCGTGCTCCATCCGGCTTCCACCACCCACCGCCAGTTAAGCGACGAGCAGCTCAAAGAATGCGGCGTGTCGGCGGACCTGATTCGCCTCTCGGTGGGCATCGAGGACGCAAACGACATCATCGCGGATATCGAGCAGGCCCTCAACGCGTAAGAAAACAAAAAAAGCCCCGGGCCGGGGCCTAACCCCGCCCCGGGGTCTTTTTTTTGTGGAAGGGGGGGGGGGGGGGTGGGTGTTAGGGGGGGAGAAACCAGG
>CAMLYM010000010.1 GCA_946491705.1 uncultured Clostridia bacterium | reverse complement strand
TCATGAATTTTAAAACAGTGTAAAATCCTCCCACCATTTCCCGTCACTTGGGGAAATATTGCAGATTAAAAAAAATTATTATTCGTTTATTCATTTCGTATCACCTCAATACTTACATTTTATGAAATTAGTACTGCTAATAATTTTGTTAGTATAATGAACTCCAGCTATATTTTCTTTGTGGACCAAATCATGATACGCTCCACCAATCAAGGCTTTCGTTCACAGGCACTGCATTTTCCGATACAGTGCCTGTGAACCGCCATCGGTCAGAAGTCTTTTAAAAAATGCACAATCACCTTTTTTAAAAGAACGGAAAAAAGAAACTTACTTACTTCAAGCACCAGCTTTCCCCAGCGCTTGGCGGAACGAGAGACCCTCGTACTTTGGTATAGGAGAACGAGTTTTTCCCATCTCTTAACCATTTCTTTTTTCCATGCCTTCTTCATTTTGGATGTACGTTTCATGATGATACCTCCGAAAAAATATAGAATCGGAGGACTTTCCGCTATCTTAAATTTTCAAGGTTCTGTTTTACCCATATACTATCATGCGTTGTTTAAAAAGTCAACAAAGTTTAAAAAATAAACACATAGACTTTTAATGAAGCGGGTGCGTTTCCTTTTTGTCTATCAAAGGCAGCAAACAAAAGGATGCGCACACGCGTCTCCTGTGGTATAATGGAGCAAATCAACTGTAACCTTCCTTTTCTTTGGTTTGCATAGGAAGGTGCGGTTCTTTTATATCCGGCGGATCGAACTCACATAACCAAAAGAAAGAAGGCCGCTTTTATGAAGCTATGGTTTAAGCAGCGGATGTTTTCCTGGCTTGACAGCTATGATATTTACGATGAGAACGGACAGACCATGTTTGTGGTAAAGGGCGCCCTGTCATGGGGACACTGCCTGCATATTTATGACGCGGCGGGCCAGCAGGTAGGAACGGTGAAAGAAGAGGCGTTTACCTTTCTGCCCCGGTTTCGCATGTTCGTAGGAGACCAGTATGTGGGGCAGATCAAGAAGGAGATTGCCTTTTTTAAGCCCAGCTTTGTTCTTGACTGCAACGGCTGGCAGGTGACCGGCGACTTCTGGCAGTGGAACTATGCGGTATACGACGGGAACCGGCCGGTGATGTTCGCCTCCAAGAAGCTGTTTAACTGGACGGACACCTACGAGATCGACATTTGTCAAAACGAGGATGTGCTTTTTTCGCTGATGATCGTGCTGGCTATCGACGCGGCTAAATGTTCCTCTGGAAACGATTGAGGCTAGGGGAGAAATGGCTATGAAAAAACGGATGTGCTTCGCTGTTCTGGCGGCGGTGCTGTTGTTGATTTCCGGATGCCGGGGCCCCTCGGTACCGGCCGGTGCGCAGGTGAGCAAGACGGAGAGCCAAGCCCTCCTCAGTCTCCCGCCGGCTGTCTCCGTACTACCGGAAGCATCGGACAGGGAAGAGCCCCAGCCGCAGCCGACCGCTTCCGAGCAGGTGCTCGCCGCAATGGAAGGGACAAATCCTAAACGGGCGGTCACGAAAGAATTCCTAGACTGGTGCGCGCAGAAAGAAGGAGATGGCTTTTTACCAAAGCTTCTCAGCGCCATTAGGAGCGATGGCTATTTCGACGGGCTTTTTTTCCGCTTGACCGGACGCACCCTCGTGGTGCTCTATGACGAATATACCGGCGCGCTGTCGGCTGCCGAAAATATCCGAATGAAGGACGCAGCCCGACCGGACCAGACGATTCTGGGCTTTACCGGGGACATCAACCTAGCCGACGGCTGGTATCAGATGAACTACTACGACCACCAGCCCGACGGTATCTACGGCTGCCTGGGCGACGATCTGCTTGGCGAAATGAACGGCGCGGACATTATGCTGATAAACAATGAGTTTACCTTTTCCACCCGCGGCGTTCCTCTTTCCGGTAAGCTTTATACCTTCCGCGCCAACCCGAAGAAGGTGGAGATTCTCACCCAGATGGGGGTGGACCTGGTGGGCCTTGCCAACAATCATATTTATGATTATGGGCAGGATGCTTTTTTTGACACGCTTGACACCATCGACGGCGCAGAAATCGACCGGATAGGCGCCGGCCGGAATTTGCAGGAGGCTTGTACCCCGCAGTACTATATCGTCAATGGGCGAAAAATTGCCTACGTGGCCGCTACCCGGGCGGAAAAGAACGTCATGACTCCTGCCGCCGAGAGGAATAAGGAAGGGGTGCTGCGTACCTATGACCCTGCCCTCTTTTTGCAGGTGATCGCCGAGGCAAAGGAAAACAGCGATTTTGTGGTAGCCTATGTCCACTGGGGGACGGAGAACAGCACCAAGCTGGAAGCGGACCAGCGCACCCAGGGCAAGCAGTACATCGACGCGGGGGCGGACCTGGTGGTGGGCGCCCATCCCCATGTTTTGCAGGGAATGGAATTTTACCGGGACAAGCCCATCTTTTACAGCCTGGGCAACTTCTGGTTCAACGACGTACCCACTGACACGGCGCTATTAAAAGTTCTCCTCGATGAAGAGGGAACGGTGACATCCGTGCTGGTACCCTGCTACCAGGGAGGCGGCCGCACCGATATCGTAACCGATCCTGCCGAAAGAACCCGGATGTTTTCTCACCTGGAACGCATCTCCATCGGGGTGAACATTGACGAAACCGGCGTCATCCGTCCGGCGGGATAAAACCACCGGATTTTTGTCCTGCAGGCGGGGTTGGCAGAGGAAAAGAAAGGGCCCGAAGCGCATTTCCGCTTCGACCCTTTTCTTGACGCATGGTATGAGGGGAACTGGCAACTTATTTGCGCACGCCGTCCCGGATGATTTTGTATAGCTGAATGAGGACGGTGGGGGCGAAGGCCAGCAGGACAATCAGGCCGGCTTGTGCCGCCGTCAAAGGCGTGACCAAAAAGAGCCCTTGCAGGAAAGGCAGGAATAAGACTGCCGCCAGCAGCAGAACGCCAGCGCCGAAGGCCATCAGGCTATATTTGTTGGAGCATAGCCCCAGGCGAAAAATGGACCCGTCGCCCCGGCAATTAAACCCGTGGAACAGCCGGGCGAGCGTCAAGGTAGCAAAAGCCATGGTACTTGCCAGCGCCGCGCCGCCTTGGTTTAAACCGATAAAGAAAGCGCCCATGGTTGCCGCCGCGATCAATAAACCGAGGATTCCAATTTTTCCGGTCAGCGCCTTGCTTAGGATGGGGTCCTTGGGATTGCGGGGCTTTTGGCGCAAAAGGTCGCTGCGGGCTTCCTCCATGCCGATAGCAATAGCGGGCAGGCTGTCGGTAAGGAGGTTGATAAAGAGCAGATGCACCGCAGCAAAGGGCACCGGCAGCGCCATCAGGGAGGTAAACAGCACGCAGAAAATACCCGCGGCGTTGCCAGAGAGCAGGAAGGTGATGGCGTTTTTGATGTTGGTATAAACGTTGCGCCCATTGACCACCGCTTTGACGATGGTAGCGAAATTGTCGTCCGCCAGAATCATGGAGGCCGCGTCCTTGCTAACCTCGGTGCCGGTGATGCCCATGGCGACGCCGATGTCCGCCTTTTTCAGAGCCGGCGCGTCGTTGACGCCGTCGCCAGTCATGGAGACGATGGAGCCCCGCCGCTGCCAGGCGGAAACGATACGGATTTTATGCTCGGGCGATACCCGGGCGTACACACATACCTTCGGCAACACCTCGTCGAGCTGTTGGTCCGTCATCCCGTCCAGCTCCACTCCGTCGAGAGCCATATCTCCCTCTTCGAAAATGCCGATCTGCCGGGCAATGGCTCTGGCCGTCACCTTGTGATCGCCGGTGATCATTACCGTACGGATTCCCGCCCGTTTTGCGTCCGCCACCGCTTTTACCGACTCGGGTCTTGGCGGGTCCATCATGGAAATCAGGCCGATGAAGGTAAAATCCTTCTCGTCCTCCACCGTGGGAGCCCGTTCGCTTTCCATCTCCCGATAGGCAAAGGTGAGCACCCGCAGCCCGTTCTCCGAAAGCTGGGCGTTGACCTGGGAGATCCGCTGCCGGTCCTCCTCGGTCATGGGACATACCCCGTCATGGGTGAGAATCCGGTTGGAACGGGCCAGCAGTACGTCGATGGCGCCTTTGGTCAAAAGGGTGGGAATCCCTTCGATGTTATGTAAGGTGCTCATGAGCTTGCGGTCGGAATCGAAGGCCACTTCGCCCAAGCGCGGGTGCTGGCTGCGGTAGGAAACCTCCTCCACGCCAAACACGTCCCCAAGCTGCACCAAGGCGATTTCGGTTGGGTCGCCGATACAGACCCCGTCTACATCGGTGGCGTCGCTTGCCAGAATCGCCGCCTTAAGAAGCATCCGCTGGGCATTGTTTGCAAGGTCGAGAGATTTGCCGTCCACCAGAATCCCGTCGGCGTAAACCTGCTGCACCTGCATTTTGTTTTGCGTCAGAGTGCCCGTCTTATCCGAGCAGATTACTGAAACGCACCCCAGGCTTTCCACGGCTTTCAGGTCTTTGATGATGGCGTTTTGCCTGGCCATCTTCTGGGTTCCCAGCGCAAGAACAATGGTGACAATGGAGCTTAGTGCTTCCGGGATCGCGGCCACCGCCAGGGCCACGGCAAACATCAGCGAATCAAGCAAGGGCATCTGCCGGTAAAGGGAGAGGCCGAACACCACCGCGCAGATCACCATAATGATAATGGCCAGCATCTTGCTGAACCGGTCCAGGCTTTCCTGCAAGGGGGTTTTTCGCTGTTTGGTCTGGTTCATCAGGGAGGCAATCTTGCCCAGCTCGGTTTCCATGCCGGTGGCGGTAATCACCGCTGTTGCTCGGCCGTAGGTCACCAGGGACCCGGAAAACACCATGTTCTTTTGGTCACCCAGCGCCACCTGGCCGCCCGGGATGAGATCGGCGTTTTTTTCCACGCTCTCCGACTCACCGGTCAGGGAGCTTTCGTTGGCCTTCAGAGAAAAGTTCTCGAGAATCCGCCCATCGGCCACCACCATGTCCCCGGCTTCCAGGAGAACGATGTCACCCACCACCACTTCACTGGAAGGAATGACGCACGTGACGCCGTCCCGAATCACTTTAGCGCTGGGGGAGGAGAGGGCCTTGAGGCTTTCCAGGGATTTTTCCGCCTTTACATACTGCACCGTGCCCAGCACCGCGTTGAGCAGAATGACCGCGAAAATGACAATGGAGCTTTCTCCCTGGCCGGATATCAGAGAAATAACGGCCGCCACGATCAGGATCAGAACCAACAGGTCCTTGAACTGTTCGAGAAAGATCAAAAGTAGACTTTTTTTCTTGGCTTCCGCGAGTAAATTAGGTCCATGGGCTTGCCGGGCTTTTTCCACCTGTCCCTGCGTGAGCCCATGAAGGGAAGAGCCGGTCTGGCTTAGTGCCTCTTCGGCAGTTTGGTTATAATATGTGCCGGGCATGCTGCATCCTCCTTTGTTGTGGGAAATAAAAAAGACTTTTAGATAGCGTCTGGCAATCCAGACGGCCATCCAAAAGTCTTGTTACCGATGTTCGGCGCTCATCGCCAGATTCCAAGGAATCGGGGTGTTGACGATAAGACTTATAACTACTCCCTTTTGAAGAAACAAGTGCTTATTTTTTATTATACCAGCCAAGAAAATAATGTCAACTGTTTTTTCTATTTTGCTCCATGTAAATTGATTTCTCCACGTTTCTCCAGAATTGCTGCATGGTTTGCCGTCAGCCATTTTACTTGATCCTGTACGTCTCTTGTACCGTCGGCATAAATCACCGGACAGGAAAGCGTTTTGAACCACATCTCTGTTTTTTCCGTGGGACGCGATGCGACAATAGCAAGAAATCGTTGTTCCTGGTCATACATATCTCCGCCAATCCGCACCCGTTCTCCGAATTTGTCATAGGCTCGCTGTTTGATACGGTTGAGACGAAGCGAAAGCGGCACGGATAGATAGATGGCACGGCAGGACATGGCTTTGATTTCATCTCCCATATCTCCATGTACTGCGCAGAGAATGAAATACCGGTATTTTTCAATCTCCCTGAAAACGGAAAAGGCATATTTCGCCACGGATACGTGATTTCACATAGGAAATCCCGGATTCCAGAAAGAAATGGTTTTCGATATTGATTTGTCTATATGCAGCGCTTTGGCCTATTTCCTGCCAAGCGTCGTTTTTCCGCTTCCGTTGGCCCCACAAAGAAGGATGCCGCCTGTCGTTGTATTCTCCATGTTATGTCATACGTCCGCCGTGCCGGTTCCGTTTTCTTCCAGATGGGAAAGCAGGATATCTATCGCAGACCGTACGGCCTCGTCGTCTTCCACCCGTAGCCTTTCCTTTATTTTCACGATCGTCGTTTCTCTGTCCTGCGGCCGCATCACCTCTTCAATACCATGGAGTGCGGCGCAGCGATTACGGGACTCGCCGCTGTCGATCCCCAGAAGAAGAGGAGGATAGCAATCGTACCGGCCCAGCAGGCACAAAGCCTGCAAAAAGAAAAGCGCCACCCACTGGTCTTCTTCCAGCCGCAGGCTTTCCTCAAGAAACGAGACGGCTTCGTCTAGACCTTCTCCACAGGAAAGGGCGCTCTTCGCAAAGGAGCGCGCCGCGTATCCGCGTATCATAGCCGTATCCGTCCGGCTGAGCTCCTTGAGCCGCTTTAGCACCAAAGGCGAGCAGCTGCATTCGGCTGCGTCGCTTGCCTCGGTGCGCACCAGTTCGCTTTCATCCGCCAGCCCCCGCAAAAGCATCTCCTCCGCCCGGTCCGCCGGGACCAGCGCCAAAAGGGAGGCCGCCTGTGCGCGGACCTCCTCGTCCGCGTCCCGGGTGCATTCTTCCAAGACGGAAAGAAACGCTTCGGAAAGACCGTCTTCATTTTTAAAACCAAATAATTGTTCCAATCGCTCGCTTGCCGTTTTCTCATTCATAATGCAAACCCTCTTTTGTCATACTAGGAAAGATGACTGTTTTTACGAGTATAATCCAATCTTCCCCGTCCCGCAACCTCTTTTTTATTCTGACAAGTATCATTTTCCGTATTTGAGAGGAGAAAAAGCCATGAATGGAAACACCATACCTTCGACGCCGTCATTCATAAGGTAGCGGATATGGACGGGGCCTATATAGAAATTCCTTTTGACGTTAAGGAAATCTTCGGGAAAAGCCGGGTTCCGGTGACGGCCGCCTTCGACGGGGAACCCTATGAAGGAAGCATCGTCAAAATGGGGCACCCTTGCCACATTCTCGGCATCCGCAAGAAAATCCGCCAAAAAATCGGCAAACAGCCCGGGGACATCGTACATGTTGCCCTCTGGGAGCGCGTACGCAAATTATAAGGGGCAAAGTACAAATTTTCGAGGAAAAGGAGCAGGAACCGAAAAAGCAGGAACCGACCGGGGATTTCCTACATATTCTGGAAAAGAATATCGGCTCTGTCATATACGGGCCCTGGTACTTTTCACCAGAGAGGGATGGTTGCTTTGTCTGTTCATTATCCGTTTCAAAAGGCGCCGCTCCCGTATGAAAATACGGCGTTGCTTCCTTTCTTTGATCCTGATACGATATACTACCATCACAACAAGATTTATGCATTCTATGTGGATATGCTCAACTACCTGATTTCGTCCTATCCCCAGCTCCACGGCATGAGCTTGCCGGAGCTTATGACCACAGACCTGCACCTGCCGGTCCCGGCGGAAAACCAGATCAAGTTCTATGCCGGCGGCGTATTCAACCACGACCTGTTTTTCTCAGGCGTATGCAGCAAATCGACTGGCCAGCCGCAGGGAAAGTTAAAAGAAGCGATTGGGGCGGAATACGGTTCCCTCGACAATTTTAAGAGACTGTTTAAACAGGCCTGCTACAACGTTCTGGGCTCGGGATGGGTTTGGCTGGTTGCGGGAGAGATTGGCGGCCTACATATTCAGATCACCAGGGACAATCAGCCGCCTTCCGTTCACGCCTTCACACCGATCCTTGGCATCGACGTATGGGAGCATTCCTACTTTCTCCGGTATCCCGCTCAATTGGGAGCATATGTGGACAACTGGTTTGAAACCGTCAACTGGGAGAAAGCAGAAAATCGGTATGAAAGCTGCCTGGCCACTGACAAGACAAATAACAAAGCCTATGGATAACGCTGCAAAAAATACCCATACTATTAAAGCCAAACATTGGGAAAGGATGTATTTATTATGGGTATTGCATTTGCAGAAAGCCAAACCAGAGAAAACCTTATGCGCGCGTTCGCCGGCGAGAGCCAGGCGCGTAACCGGTACGAATTTGCCGCCGCCCAGGCAAAAAAGCAGAAGCTGCACGTGGTCGAGGCGGTGTTTCGTTTCACGGCGGACCAAGAGAAAGCCCACGCAAAGGTCTATTACAATCATCTCAAGGAGCTTTGCGGCGATAACATTTTGGTGGATGGGCGCTATCCCATCGACCTGTATGACGATATGCTCTCCCATCTGAAGGCCGCCCAGCACAACGAGTACCAGGAATGGGAGCATGAATACGCCCGCTTTGGGGATATCGCGGCCGAGGAAGGCTTCAACCGAATCGCGGCCAGCTTTCGGATGATCGCCGAGGTGGAGAAGACTCACGGCGACCGGTTCGGTCATTTTGCCAGGCTCGTGGAACGCGACGAACTGTTTCATGCGAAGGTGCCGCTGAAATGGATGTGCCTGAAGTGCGGGCGCATTCACGAAGGCACCGATGCGCCGGAGATCTGCCCCATCTGCGGGCACAACCAAGGTTATTTCATCCGCCTGGATATGGCTCCCTTTGTAATGGGCTGATCTGCACTTGTAAAAAATAAACCAGCCGATTCTGCGACCGCCAAAAGGAAAGCTCTTTTTCCTTTTGGCGGTTTTTTGCGGGTATTTGCGTTAATTTACGGATTTTTTGTCCCGTTTGTTCCTTGCATTGAGGGGGGAAGGAATGGTATACTGAGCCTATATTATGAGGGGAATGTGGTGGTTGCAATCGTGCAGGCAGTAAAGAGGGGCGCCGTGAAATTGCTTAATAAGTATCTTACCGGCGAATCCATGCATTACCGGCAGATCATTGCGATCATCCTTCCGCTGCTGGTGGACCAGGCGTTCATCATCGGCCTGAGCATGCTCAACACCGCCATGATCAGCTCATCCGGCATGGAAGCGGTCAGCGCGGTCAACATGGTGGACTCGGTGAACATCTTCCTGTTAAACGTCTTCATCGCCATCGCCACCGGCGGTACGGTGGTGGTCGCCCAATATAAGGGAAGCGGGAACGACGAGATGGTCTCTAAGTCCGCTGCACAGACCATTTCCTCGGTGGCTATGGTCGCCGTTGTCATCAGCGTCCTGGTCATCGTGTTCCATGATCCGATTTTAAAGCTGCTCTTCGGCGGAGCAGAGCCGGCGGTTTTTGAAAACGCGCAGATTTATTTGATCGGCAGCGCCGCTTCCTACGCGTTCATCGCCGTCACCGAAGCGGTGTGCGGCGCCCTGCGCGGCGTGGCCCAGACCAGGTCCTCCCTGGTGCTCTCGGTGATCACGAACGTAAGCTATGTGCTTTTAAACGTGGTGTTCATCACCTTTTTGCACTGGGGCGTTGCGGGCATGGTCACCTCCATGCTCCTTGCCAGAGGTCTCGGAATGATCTGCTCCATCGTCTACCTGCTGAAAATCAACACGTCTTTGCACTTTCGTATTAAGGACGCGCTTAGGCTCAACCTGTCCATTCAGAAAAAAATTCTGTTCATCGGCATTCCGTTTGCCGCCGAGCAGATGTTTTTCAACGGCGGTAAGATTCTGACCCAGACCTTTGTCGTCCAGCTTGGCACGGTTTCCATGACCGTCAACGCCATCAGCTGGTCGCTGACCCAGCTGTTCCAGATTGCTGGCAATGCGTTAAACCTGTCGGTGGTCACGGTGGTGGGCCAGTGCATCGGCCGCCGGAATATCAAAGACGCGCGCAAATTTATCAAATCCTTCGTAGGGCTCGGGTCTATTTCCTTTGTGCTCAGCGCCGCCATCCTGCTTCCCCTCTTTCCAGTGCTGGTGCAGCTTTTTTCGCCGGCGCCGGAAATCGTCCCTACTATTTTTGAAATTGTACTCGTCACCGGGATCTGTCAGCCGTTTTTGTGGTCTTTGAGCTTTATTGTCCCTTCTTCTTTGCGCGCGGCGGGCGATTCCAAATATACCTCCGTGGTGTCGCTCTTGTCCATGTGGCTGTTTCGAGTAGCGTTGGGCTATGTGCTGGGCATCCTGCTCAACTTCGGCATCATGGGCGTCTGGGTGGCGATGATCGGCGAGTGGGGCGTACGCGGGGTCATTTTTATGATCCGCTTCCACGGCCAGAAGTGGTACCAGCATCGTCTGATCGATTAACGGGAAAGGAAGAGGTTTTATGGATGCAATCGAATACATTTGGAAGGACCGCAAGCGGATTCTGGGCATGCCCCTTTCCTTTACAAAATATTCCCTGTCGGAGGACCGGATTTTCCTGGAAACGGGCCTTCTCAACATGAACCTGGAGGAAATCCTCCTTTACCGGGTGCGGGACATCAGCCTGCGCATCTCTCTGGGCCAGCGGATTTTCGGCGTAGGTACCATCCTGCTCCAATCGTCGGACAAGAGCATGCCGGTGCTGGAAATCAAGAACATCAAAAAACCCCGTGAGGTAAAGGAATTGATCCACCACCAGGTGGAGGAAATGAAGATCAAGCGCCGTATGCGGGTGGGTGAAATCCTCGACAATGACGCCCAGGACCACGACGAGGACTACTTCGGCCTGCACGACGACATGGAGGAAATCGAGGGATAAGAGCCAAGGGACTGGCTGGAAAACCGCCCCGCCCATGCGCCCGTAAAAAAGCGGAGCGTCTGTGTCTCGGGAAAACAGAGAAGGTTCTTTGCAAGAAAGCTTACATACAAAAGGCCAGGCAAAGCGGCGCCGCTTTGCCTGGCCTTTTCACATATATGGAGAAAGCAGCCCAGTGCCTCACCGGTGCTGGTAGTAGAAGATGGCCAGCTGGGTTCTGTCCCGCAGGGAGAGCTTCTCTAAAATGCCGCTTAGGTAATTGCGCACCGTGCCCTCGCTCAGATAAAGAGCATGGGCAATCTCCCGATTGCTGAGGCCCTTAGCCACCAGGGAAATGAGCTCGAGCTCCTTTTCGCTGATGTCGTAATCCGCGTAGCAAAAGGCTTCGTCCGCCTGCAAAAGCCCCGGCAGCTTAGTGACGATTTCGTCCCCGAACACGCTCTGCCCCAAATGCACCGCTTTGATGGCCGGAACAATGCTTTCGAACTTTTGTTTAAGAATATAGCCCTTGGCTCCGATTTTCAGCGCCTTGACGATGTATTCGTCGTCCAAAAAGGTGGTCAGAAACAGGATGCGGGCCTGGGGAAATTCCTTTAAAATCTGTTCGCCCGCGGCAAGGCCGGTCATGCCGTCCATACGGATATCCATAAGCAGCACGTCGGGGCGAAGCTCCCGGTAAAGGAGGATGGCTTCCCGGCCGCTGTTGCCGGCACCTGTTACCTGGATGGCCCCGTCCGCCTCCAGGATGGTTTTTAAGGATGCGCATACGAGTTTATCGTCATCCACGATTAGGATTTGCATGGCGAACCTCCTTTGGAATGGATAGAAAAAGAGTCACGCCGTCCTGAAAGGTGACGTGAAAGTGGCCCTGGAGCGCTTCCACCCGCTCGGCCATGTTGCGAAGGCCCAAACCGTCCGATTGCTTGGGTTGGGCGGCAGTTGTGCCGTTATCCCGTATAATGAGCTGATAAAGGGCCGGGTGCTCGCGCAGGGTGATGGAGGCCTTGGTGGCGTTGGAATGCTTCATGATGTTGTTGAGCGCCTCCTTGACCACGGCAAGAAAACAGTATTTTACGTCCTTTTCCACATCGCTTTCCATGTCATAATCCAGCGAAACTGGGCAGAAGGTAAATTCCTGGAGGAGCGCTGTAATCTGAACCGACAGGTCCACTGAGTCGTCGTGCAGGTCATGGACGCTTTCCCGGATGCTGTCCATGGCCTGGGACAGGGTATCCTTAAGCCCCAGCAGGTGTTCGTTGACCATTTCGTCCCGATTGACCGCCAATAAAGCCCCCGTCTGCAGGATGGACCGGGAGAGCATATGCCCCACACTGTCGTGGATTTCCCGGGCGATGCGGTTTCGTTCGTTTAAGGTGGCGAGACGGATTTCGTAGTCCTGCTTTTCCATGAGATCCCGGTTTTTCTGCTCGAGCAGGAGGCTCAGTTCCCGGCCCGCGTCCCGGGTGCGAAGGGATTCCTTCTTTAACTCCTGCTCCGATTGGGTCCGCTTCTTTAGCAAAAGGGCAGTGAGCAGCAAAAGGGCCAGCAAGCCCAAATAAAGAGGAGACAGCTTTTCATGATGGACCGCCGGTCCCAGCAGGCACAGGGCCCACCATCCAGGCGGAGAGAAAAAGAACACGTCGTAGTAAAGAAGGGGAAGATAGAGGCAGCATAAGGGGAAAAAGAGAGCGCCCGCGGTAAACAGAAGGGCAAAAAGCAGGGAGACCCGCTTATATTCCATAAAGCTTCCCAGGGAAGAAAGGGTTAAGGCCGCCAGCATGCTCGCCACGCTCTCCACCGTGACCGGCAGAAAAAAGAGCAGGATACATCCGCCTGCGAACAAAAGAAGCTTATCGATAATCACCTGCATCCGCCGCACCTTCCTTTCTACCGCTGATTGTAGCATGGAATGAGGCGGGTCACAAGCACCTCATTTTGGGTTGTGACAAATGTCACCGCCCGGTTGTGAGGTTTTTCACTACCGCGCGGTAGTGCCTTTTGCTAAACTTAGGGTATCACAAACCGGCAAGGAGGGATTCCCATTGGTCATAAATGTGAAAAACCTGGTCAAACGGTATGGAAGTCTTCTGGCGCTCGACCATTTCAGCCTCCAGATTGAGGAGGGGGAAGTGTTCGGCCTGCTAGGCCCCAACGGGTCCGGAAAGACCACCGCCATCAACTGTATTTTATCCTTGCTCAAGTACGACAAGGGGACCATCGAGATTTTCGGCAAGCCTATGCGTCCCGACGCCTATTCCATCAAGCAGGACATCGGCATCGTTATGCAGAATGTGGCGGTGTTCCAGGAGCTGTCGGTGCAGGAAAACATCGACTATTTCTGCGGCCTGTACGTGAAAGACCGGCAAAAGCGCCGGGAGCTTGTGGAAGAAGCCATCGACTTCGTCGGCCTGCAGGACTTTCGCAGGTTTCACCCCAAAAAGCTGTCCGGCGGCCTGCTGCGCCGGCTGAACATCGCCTGCGGCATCGCCCACAAGCCCCGGCTTATTATCCTCGACGAGCCGACGGTGGCGGTGGACCCGCAAAGCCGCAACAGCATTCTCGAAGGCATTTTAAAGCTCAACGAGCAGGGCGCCACCATCGTCTACACCTCTCACTACATGGAAGAGGTGGAGCAGATCTGCAGCCGCATCGTCATTATGGATAAGGGCAAGACCCTGGCAACCGGTACCAAGGAACAGCTCAAAGGGATGATCAAAGGCGGGGAAACGCTGACGGTGGAGCTCTTCGGCTTAAAGGAGGAGCAGCTCAACGAGGTCAAGCGCCTGCCCCATGTGACCGGGGCCGAGTACGACGGCGCCCGCCTAACCGCCCATTGCAGCGGCGGCGCGCATAACCTGATCCGCCTGCTCGATTACCTCAGAGAGCAGGAACTGTCCTTCGGCCGTGTTTATGCCGAGCCGCCCACCCTCAACGACGTGTTTCTGGAAATCACCGGAAAACACCTGCGGGATTAGGAGGCTGTTATGTTTCTCCACATATTTATAGGAAGGCTCAAGTGCCTGACCCGGGATAAGCTGATGCTTTTCTGGACGCTGCTGTTTCCCGTGGTGCTGGGTACCTTCTTTAACATCGCCTTCGGCAACATCATGAATATTACCGAGGAATTCAGCCCTGTCAAGGTAGCAGTGGTGGACAGCGCCGGTTACCGGCAAAACGAGGCCTTCCGCCAGACCCTCGACGCCGTTTCCCAGCCGGGCGACGGACAGCTTTTAAGCCTGTCCGTCGTAGGCGAGGAAACGGCTGACCAGCTTTTGAAAACAGGAGAGGTGGACGGCATTTTGGAGGCGGACGGGGAAGTCCGCCTGACCGTGAAGGAAAGCGGAATGAACCAAAGTATCCTCAAGGCATTTCTGGACGAATACGCCCAGAAGTCCGCCGCCATGATGAAGATTCTCCGTGAGAATCCCAAGGCGGACCTGTCCGGCCTTTTGGAAGGCATGGGGAAGGAGAGCTTTGTAAACGAAGCCTCCCTTTCCGGCGCAAAGCCGGACACCATGCTCAACTATTTTTTCGCCCTGCTGGCCATGACGGCATTGTACGGCTCCTTCTGGGGCCTGCGCAATTCCTCCGATATCCAGCCGAATGTTTCCGCCCTGGGCGCCAGGCGCAGCGTGGCGCCTACCCATAAGATGACTGCGGTGTTGGGGGATGCGGCCGCTTCCTTAGTGCTGCACGTGGCGGAAATGCTCCTGGTGCTGGCCTACCTGGTTTTTGTATTGGGCATCTCCTTCGGCAGCCAAATCGGATATGTTCTTTTGACCTGCCTGGTGGGCTCGGTGACTGGCATCTCCTTCGGCACCTTTATGGGCTGCCTGTTTCAAAAGAGGGATGGGCTCAAAACCGCCCTGCTCATCGCCGTCACCCTATTCCTGTGCTTCCTTTCGGGGCTGATGATGGTGGATATCCGCACCTACATCAACCTTTACGCCCCCGTCCTTTCCTACATCAATCCCGCCGCCCTCATAGCCGACGCGTTCTATTGCCTCTACGTCTTCGAATCCCACACCCGGTATTTTCTCAATATCGGCATTCTTTGCGGCATCTCGGCGCTTTTCTGCTTGGGAAGCTATCTATTGGTAAGGAGGCAGAAGTATGCAAGTATTTAAAGCTTTTTTCAAAGTTCTGCGCGCAAGCTTCCCCTCCATCATCCTATACGTTGCCATTTTCATCGGCATTTCTCTGATCTTCAGCGGCAACGTGATGAACAACGCTGTGGACGGCTTTACTGTCGAAAGTGTGAACCTGGCCGTCATCAACCGGGACGGGGACACCCCGCTTTTGCGGGGCCTGACCGATTATCTGACCAAGGATAACCATCTCGTCGACCTGCCGGACGATTCCGAACGGCTGCAGGACGCGCTCTTTTACCGGGAGGTTTCCTATATCGTCCTGGTGGAGGATGGGTTTACCGACCGGTTTCTGGCCGGAGAACCGGTGACCCTTGATGCGGTGAAGGTACCCGACTCCACCACCGGCTACTACTGCGACCAGCTTATCGAAAAGTATCTGAGCACCGCCCGGCTTTACCATGAAGCGAACCCCGATTTGACGGAGGAACAGCTGACCGCCGCCGTAGCGGAGGACCTGGCTATCGAAACTCCGGTCACCCTCAAGGAATACGACGTCAATACAGAGGGGACGCCCAATTTCGTTTACTATTACCAGTACATGGCCTATGTGCTCATCGCTATGATGATCCTGACCATCTGTACCATCCTGATGGTCTTTAACCAGCCCGACCTGCGCCGCAGAAACCTGTGCGCGCCGCTCCCGCTTCGCAGCGTGAACGCCCAAGTTACCTTAGGCTGCGCGATTTTCACGATAGCCTGTTGGGTGCTGCTCATCGGCCTGAGCTTCCTTCTTTACGGTAAGGCTCTTCTTTCCTTCGCCGGGCTTCCGATGCTGCTGGCGAACACCTTCGCCTTCGCCCTGGTTTCCCTGAGCATCGGCTTTTTGGCCAGCAGCTTTGTCAAAAGCTTTACCGTACTTTCCGCCATCTCCAACGTGGTGTCTCTGGGGCTGTGCTTCATCAGCGGCGTGTTCGTCCCCCAGGCAATCATGAGCCCCGGCGTGCTCACCGCCGCCAGCTTCCTGCCCGCCTATTGGTATGTGAAGGCCAATAACGCCATCGGTTCGCTGGCGGTGCTCACCAGCGAGACCACCAACCCCATTTGGACCGCCATTTTCATCCAGCTTGGCTTTGCCGCCGCCTTCTTTTCGGTGGCCCTGTTCATCACCAAGCAGCGGCGCACAGGGAACAACTAAACGTCATCTCTAAAAAATCGCAGACTCTGTATACACAGAGTCTGCGATTTTTGTCATAGAATGGGGTACAAGGAAAAGAATACGGCTTTGCCCTCGCCGTGGATCTTCGGCGGTCTGGCCGCGGGCCGGTCCTTTGGCAGACCCAGCCCGTATAACAGAAGAAAGCTACGCCCTTCGCAAGAGGAACAGTTTGTACCTCCTTTCCGGTTGCCGGGCGGCCATTTCAACCCCTGTCCCTCTCACGAGAGGCAGGCAGGACAACGGTCACCTGTAGCACGTACCGGTACATGCGTTCCATGCGGAGGAAAGCTTGCCTTACACGGTATCCGGAGAAAGGCCGCCATCCGGAGCATCTCGGCAGGTGCTTTCTGGAAAGAGGCGTGGAGGTTTCGGAACAAAGCCGGGCTTGCGCCCGCTTTGTCAGTTTTTCTCCGCTGTCTCGCCCAGAAGCCAGGCGGTCGTCACCTTTAAGGCCTTCGCCAGGGCGCAAAGCTGTATGTCGGTCACCGGACGGGTGCCGTTCTCAATTTTGCCGATGGAGCTGGCGGACAGGGACACGCCCATGGTAGCCAGACGGGCGCTCACTTCCTCCTGCGTGGCCTTGGGCCGCTCGGAGAGCCTTGCCTCGCGCAGCCACCCGCCAATTCGATTCTTTTTCGCGTCCATTGGTTTCCGCCTCCGTTTTTTCCTTGATTATAGCACAGAAGAATCATTTTTGTACCAGAGGGAGGTTGAGTGGGAACGCAGGCTGTCTTACACCCATACGATTTTCAGGGAGGCGGGCAAATGAAATTTATATTGCAGCGCCCATTCTCCTAAAGACCCGCCCGACGAAAAACGGGTGGAAAAATCCCTCGTCCTTTTGGAGGGATGGCTCCAATCCTTGCAAAACGCACTCCGGTAAAGCTCCGCTGGACAAGCTTTGCTGCTGTCACAAGCCGGCTTGTCCGCAAATATACTGAGAAAGGATAAGCTGTCGCTTGCGCAAGTAAGACTCGCAGAAAAGAATTGTTCCCCGGATTCTTTTCATGTTTAAGCACGCGCCGAATGGGTAAAAATACTTCATGAGGAACGATTGAATAATGGAGTGTGACAATTTGTGAACATCAGAAGGGGAGACATTTATTATGCCGACTTAAGTCCGGTGGTCGGCTCGGAGCAGGGTGGAATCCGCCCCGTGCTGATCGTGCAGAACGACGTCGGAAACAAATTCAGCCCTACCGTTATCGCCGCGGCGATCACCAGCCAGAAGGACAAAACCAAGCTGCCCACCCACATCCAGCTGGACGCCCAGGATACGGGCTTAAGCAAGAATTCCATCGTATTGCTCGAGCAGGTGCGCACCCTGGACAAAAAGCGGCTCAAGGAACGTATGGGCCGGTTGGACGAAACCTCCATGGAGCTCGTCAACCACGCGCTGTCGGTCAGCTTCGGCCTGGAACTGGGAGAGCCGCGCAGGAAAGAGGCTACATAAGCCTTACAAAATCACAGCCGTAGAAACAGCGGATGCTTCTTAAAAATTGGGTCCGGCGCAATTTGCATGGAAACAAACGGCGCGATGGGCTTGGATGTAACGCACAGCGGACGGTTAGAAAAAGGAAGTGGAAACGTGGCGAACCTGACCGGTGAAGAGCGCAGTGCCCTTGAGGATCAAATCCGATGCGAAGAGATCCTTGTCAGAAAGTACAAGACGTACGCCGCCATGGCGGCCGACCCCACGGTGAAGCTGAAATTCGAGCGGTTTGCGAAAAAGCACCAGAATCATTATATGCGTCTGCTCGGGCATTTGCATGGAAAAGAAGCATACCATACGGATTTTCCCAGCGCCTTTGCGCTTCCATCCGAAGCGGATAACCTTTCGGTGCCGCGCGACGATTTCCTAAGCGTGCCCAAGGACGAGCACGGCGGAAAAGACCGGAAGAGGCCGATATGATGGACGGGAAAGAATTTCTGAACCTTTTTCAACGCTGATTTTGGTCATATCCCTTTATAAAATAGGAAAATAAGCCGCTGTAACCGGATTCGGTTCCAGCGTTTTCAGCGCCCGGCGAAGTTTCGCCGGGCGCTTATTTTGCGCTTGATAAAGCACGCGCGTCCTGCCGTCGCTCCTTCCTGTTACGCGCGTAAACCACTTCTGCGTTTCCAGGCGTTTTTTTAAGCTGCAGCTCCTTGTTTGCCAATTCCCCTTGCTAAACACATTTCATCCAAACCCGTCCCACTATCAACAAATTCCACAGAAGTTTCAACAATCAAATAAATAATTTAGTGTTTCTATTGAAAAACAGCATACAGATTCCCTACCTTTCGAGAAAAGCGGGAACGTTTGCGGAAAATTCTGCCGTGGTTGCCCGTCAGTTTGGTTCTAAACCGTGGACAGGCTCCATATTCTTTACCATAAACCGAAACCAGTATTGGCTTTCAGGATGTTGGAAAGGAGTGGTAAGGATGATCGACGATCGCTTTGCCAAGCGGTTTGACGAGGCGGCAGCGCAGCTTGGATGCCGATTGAGCGGGATGCTGTCCCAGCTACCCTCTTCCATAAAAGCGAAAACCCAGGAAATCCGCATCCGTATCGGGCAGCCGGTGGCATTAAGCAGCGCACAGGGGGAGCTCTTTCTTGACCAGAACGGCCGCACCTCCCGATGCTGTCACGACGGGCTTCCCAAGGTCACGTCCGGACAGATGGAGCAGGCCTTCGCCTGCCTGTGCGAATATTCCGTACATAGCTTTCAGCATGAGATCAACCACGGCTTTATCACCATTCGCGGAGGTCATCGGGCGGGGTTTTGCGGCACGGCGGTACTCCAGGAGGGGGTCATCCACAACATCAAGGACATTTCCTCTCTGAACCTGCGCATCGCCCGGCAGCATTTCGGCGCCGCCGACCGGCTTCTTCATTCCAGGGAGTTCGCCAAGGGCGGCGGCGTCCTGGTGGCGGGGCCCCCTGCCTGCGGAAAGACCACCCTTCTCCGTGACCTGGCCCGCCAGCTTTCCTGCGGCGGGACCGGGCGGATCTTAAAGGTCTGCGTGGTGGACGAACGGGGCGAAATCGCGGGTGTTTACCGGGGCCAGCCGCAAAACGACTTAGGCCCCTGCTGCGACTGCCTGGACGGTTACCCCAAGGCCCAGGGCATCCTGCACGCCCTGCGCTGCCTGTCGCCGGACGTCATTTTGTGCGACGAGATCGGGGAGGAGGAGGAGATCCGGGCGGTGGAAGCCGGAGTCCATTCCGGCGTGCGCTTTGTCACCTCCATCCATTTGGGCTCCATCGGGGAGCTCTCAAAGCGTACCCAGGCCGTCAAGCTCCTAAAAACCGGGGCCTTTTCCTGTGTCGCCATGCTGGCGGGCCGGGACCAGCCCGGACAGCTCAAACACATCTATACGATGGAGGACAAAGATGAAATACGCGGGACTGCTGTTGATTGTGCTGGTGTGCGGCGGGATGGGGATGATGAAATCCATGCAGTATACCGCCCGGGTGCGGTATCTGGAAGCCATCCTCTCCTTTCTGCAAACCCTGGCCAGTGAAATGGAATACCGGGCCGCACCCATTGCGAAAATCTTAGCCGACGCGGCGGGCCGGGAGGAATACAAATGCCTGCCCTTCCTTCGGGAATGCGAGCGGCTCTGCCGGGAAGGAACCGAGTTTCCCATTGCTTGGGCAAAGGCGGTGCGGGATAAGGCTAAGGCCATGGATTTGAGCGAACGGGACTTGAAGCTTCTCTTATCCTTCGGCTGCGGAATAGGCACCACCGACGTAGACGGCCAACTGGCGAACTGTTCGCTGCATAGGGAACTATTCGGGCAGTCGCTCCAGTCGGCCCGGGAAGAGAAGAACAAACACGGAAAGCTCTATTTGAAATTGGGACTGCTGTCCGGCATCGGCATCTCCATTGTTCTGCTGTAAAAAAGACGGACCGGTCCAAAGACAACGGAGGGTGAAAATGGACATCGACCTTATCTTTAAAATCGCCGCCATCGGCATCATCGTCGCGGTACTCAACCAGGTGCTCATCCGCTCGGGAAGAGAAGAACAGGCCATGCTTACCACCCTTGCCGGGCTCATCGTGGTGCTGACCATGATCATTCAGGAGATCAGCGACCTGTTCCGCATGGTAAAGTCGGTGTTCGGGTTATGAACGTCATCGCCATCGCAGGGGTTGGTATCGTGGCGGCGGTCATCTCGGTTCTCATCCGCAAGTATAACCCGGAATATTCCATCGCCATCAGTCTGTGTGCCGGCGCGGTCATTCTGCTGATGATTCTTTTTCAGATCAGGCCCGCGCTCACTCAGCTGGGAGACTTAGTAAACCTGTCTGGGATGCCGGTGGAATACGGCATGATCCTCATCAAGTCCCTGGGCATTTGTTACATCACCCAGCTTTCCTGCGACTCCTGCCGAGACGCGGGAGAAACCGCCCTTGCCTCCAAAATTGAGATCGCGGGCAAGGCAGGAATTCTCATTTTATCGCTGCCGCTGTTTGAAAAGGTGATCGAGGTGGCGCTTTCCCTTATCCGCGGATGAGAAAAGCGGCACATGGAAGTAAAAGAGAAGGGAGGGGCAGGCATGGGCAGACGAATCGTCCTGATTGTGCTCTTTCTTTTGCTGGTGACCATACCGGTCACAGCTCAAAGCGCCGTAGAGGACGGTGCCGACTATGATGCTCTCCTAGAAGACAGCGGCGCGAATGACCTGGCACAAAGCCTTCCCAAGGAAACCAGGGATCTTCTCAATCAGCTGGGGCTTTCGGATATCGACGCGGATTCCCTCATCGGCCTGACGCCTGAAAGTATTCTCAATACCGGGCTGCAGGCTCTTTTGAGCAGTGCCGGCGCTCCCATCAAGGCTGGGGCCGCCATCATCGGGGTTATCCTCCTGTGCGCGCTGCTGGGAGGCTTTCGCTCTACCATGGGAGAACGCCCTTTGACCGGCGTATTCAGCGTAGTGTCCACTTTAGCGATCTGTACGGTGATTTTAGTCCCCTTGGTGGGCGTCATCGAACGAGCGGGAGCCGCCATCCAATCGGGAGCCGCCTTCATGCTCTCCTTTATCCCGGTGTTTGCCGGGATTTTGATGACCTCCGGCCAGGCGATGAGCGCGGGAGCATACCAGGTGCTGCTTTTGGGGCTGGCGGAGCTTTTAAACTGGGGCGCCTCCACCTTCTTAGTTCCCCTAATGACCATCTTCCTGGCTTTTTCCATCGTGGCTTCCTTAGCGCCTGACTTAAACCTGACCTCCTTAGCCAATATGCTTCACAAGACCGCTTCCTGGGTGCTGGGCATTTTGATGACGGTATTCGTAGGACTGATGACGGTGCAGGGGGTAGTGGGTTCGTCGGCCGACACGGTGACGCTAAAAACCGCCAAGTTCATGGCCGGCAGCTTCATCCCCGTGGTGGGCAGCGCCGTGGGGGACGCGTTAGGCTCGGTCTATACCTGCTTAAAGCTTCTAAAGTCCACCGTGGGCGCCTTCGGCATTTTCGCCGTGATTCTCATCTTCCTGCCCGCTCTGCTGGAAACGCTGGTGTGGCAGCTGGCTTTGAACTTGACGGCGGCCATCGGGGACGTGTTCGGCTTAGGGCAGCTCACTGCCGTCATCCGGGCGGCGGCCAAGGTGCTGGCTCTTCTGAGCGCGGTGATGATCTGCTGCGCGCTGGTGATCGTCGTCTCCACCGCCATTATGATGATGCTGGGGGGAAATGTATGATCGAGATGCTCAAAGCCTGGGCCGTTACCCTGTGCGCGGGCGCAGTGGTGGCGGCGCTGGCAAAGATGCTCATTCCGTCGGGAAAGATGGAAAAAATGTTTCAGATGGTGCTGGGCGTGTTCTTTTTATGCTGCCTGATTTCCCCTTTTCTTTCTATGAAAGGCCTGTCTCTCAACCTGGATGTATCCTCTTTTCAGGAGGAGTCGGCCCAGGTAGGCGGGCGGCTGGCCGACCAGGTCAATGCTCAGATCCGCAGCCAGATCGAGAAGCGCATTTCCGCCCTGGCCCAGGAACGTCTTGACGCCTTACAGGTTCGTCCGAAAAAAATCGCCGTGGATATGGATATTGCCGAAGACGGCGGCATATCCATGAAACAGGTTACGGTTTTGCTGACCGAAAAGGACGCTTCCAAAAAGGAGGCCGTGGGAACGGCCCTGCAAAGTGCACTCGGCCTTAATCCCGTGGTAACGGTGGCCGGGGAATAGGAGGTGAAGAGCCATGAACAAAACAGGCAGCGCATCTTTTTCGCTTGCAAAGCTCACCGAATACCTCAAGGGAGACAAAGGGCGCAAGCTTTTGCTGATTGTGGGAGCCGTCGCCATCCTCTTAATCTTCCTTTCCAGCATCCTGCCCTCCTCCACGCCAAAGGAGGAAGCAAAGACCACCCAGACCTTTTCCGTGGAAGCATATACCAAGGAACTGGAGAACCGATTGATGGGGGTGGTGTGCAGCATCCAAGGAGTGGGGGAAACCCAGATCATGGTGACCCTGGAAAACGGCGTGGAGTATGTCTACGAAAGCGAGGAGCGCAAGAATACCGACAAATCCCAAGACATTTCCGGCGACGACACCAAGCGCATTACCGAAAAGGACGATACCCAAAGGTCGGTCACCGTCGTCGACGGGTCGGACGGGAAGGAGGCGCTGGTGCGAACCCAGAAGGAACCCACCGTCAAGGGGGTCATCATCGTGTGCGCCGGCGGAGACGACGCCGTGGTACAGCAGCGGGTAACTCAGGCGGTAACCACCGCCTTGGATATATCATCGAAACGCGTATGCGTTACCAAATTATCGAAATGATGAGGAGAGAGCAGTATGAACGCGATTTTAGGAAAAAGACAAATCGTCATTGCCGCACTGGTTGTGGCGCTGGGCCTGGCGGTCTATCTCAACTGGCAGTTTTCCGTGGCGGGAGACGACCTGACGGCGACGGGGGCGCTCACCTCGTCCAAGCAATATGGAGACGCGGCCTTCGTCAACACCTCCGGTGATGCCACCGTCTCCGGCTCGGGTTCCGAGAGCCTTCCTTCCGACGCCTCTACCACCCAGACCAACGCCCAGGCCAGCCAGTACTTTGTGGAAGCCCGCCTCAACCGGGAACGCACCCGGGACGAAGCCCTCGATACCATCAAGGATGTACTCAATAACGTAGACGCCGACGCGGCCACCCAGACCCAGGCCATGGCCCAGTCCGCCCAGATTGCGTCCAACATCGAGACGGAAGGGAAGATTGAAAATCTCATCAAAGCCAAGGGCTTTGCCGATTGTATGGTATACCTGGACGGGGAGAAGGCCACCGTGGTAGTCCAGTCTCCGGAACTGGTGGCCAGCGAAGTCATGCAGATTAAGGATATCATCACCGCCAATTCCGAGGTCAAGGGTGACGGCATCAACATCGTGCCGGTTCAGTAGCCAGCCACAGAACCCCTGATTCCGAGTTTTCTCACCATATGCAAAAAGGGATCTCTTCCAAGTAAACGGAGAGATCCCTTTTTGCATATATCCTTCGTTCTACCGGCGTGCTTTGCTCCGGCGGCGCTTGCGCCGCTTTGCAGAAGCGCGCTTGACCGGTTCGATTACAAAAAGCCTGCGGCAGCCCGCCAGCACCAAATAGGCGACGATACAGCCTGCGGCGTTTAAAATCACATCGTCAAGCTCCACCGCTCTTACCCGGCCGCCCAGTATATTGGTGAGAAGCTGCAATCCTTCCAGCGCCACGCTGGCAAGCAGCGCCATCAGCGAAACCGACGGCAGGCGCAGCTGCTTTCGAAGCAACGGCACCAGAATGCCAAGGGGCATCAGCGCTACAAAGTTTCCCACCACCAGCTTGAAAAAGGAATAGTAGTCGTTGTGGACGAAGCAGTAGTGAAGCACCCGGGACACCGACGCAAAGGGTACCCACTGGATGTTCTGCAGATGCTCGGCCGTCGCCTGGGCCGACACCTGGATGGCCCAGGGGAACAGAATGGTCTGCGTCATAGAGAGGACCAGACTTGTGTAAACAAAAAGCAGGGCAAGACAAACATTTTCAAAGAGGCGCTTTCGCCTGAAACATACAAAATAGCAAATCAGATATGCTGCAAACCCTACGATCATCGCGTCCGCTTCGGACACATAAAGAAAGGTTCCGTTTGCCACGCTTCCCAATGGAGTGGTAAAGTTCATCTGCGTTTCGCCTCTTTCCGCCTCGGACGGACCTCAGGGCCCTTTCTCCGAGCAATCCGGCTTTCCCTTTCCAAAGAAATTTCAGCAAAGAAGAAACCAGAAAAATTTTACATGCCGTTATTATAGCAATCCCCACGCGCATTTGCAACCGCAAGGCCGCAATCTCGAAAAAACGGTTGTTTCATTCACAGAATGTGGTATAATAAATGACGAATCGTTTCCACGGCCTTTTGCGGCGGGAAAACCCGGAAAAGGGCGGCGGCTTGGCGTCGTCCCCTTGCGATTTCGGGAATCCTTTAGAGTCGTGGGGACCGCGTCGCGCTGTTTTTGAGTGGATAGGAGGCTTTTTATGATGGAGAACCGTCTAAGCGAGGGCAGCGAAGGAACCTGCATCATTTCCCAGGAGGTGTTGGTGTCTATCGCCGGTACGGCCGCTTCGGAAATCGACGGGGTGGCGTCCTTGGCGAACCGGACCGATTTTAAGCGCCTGATGGACAAAAAGCACAGCGCCCGGTCGGTGCGCATCGAACGCGAGAACGAGGGGATCGTCATCGACGTTTTCGTGAATCTCAAAAGCACCGCGCGGATTCCCGAAACTGCGGGGCGTGTGCAGCAGAATGTGAAATCCTGCGTGGAAAGTATGACGGGGCGCCCGGTCAACCGTGTCAACGTGCATGTAATGGATATTTGTTTTCAAGATCCTGCGGCAGTACAGCCGTAATTACTAGGAAAAGGCTTCCCCTTTTCCGTCGGGAGGAACCAGGATGACAAGGCGAGAAGCCAGAGAACAGGCATTTTTGCTGATATTTGAAAAGAGCTTCCGTGAGGAGAGCATGGAAGAAATCATAGAGGCGGCGGTGGAAGCGAGAGCCATCCGGGAGGATGCGTTTTCCACGGCGGTAGCTTGCGGCGTATGCGAAAAGAGAGGGGAGCTGGACGCTCTCATTGAAAAAAACCTCATCAACTGGGAGAAAAAACGGATCTCCCGGGTGGCGCTGTCGCTTTTGCGCATGGCGGTGTATGAAATGAAGTTCATTTCCGATGTGCCGGTGAGCGTTTCCATCAACGAGGCGGTGGAGCTTGCGAAAAAATACGCCGGGGACGAGGAATCCTCCTTTGTAAACGGCGTGCTCGGCTCGGTGGCCCGTCAGGAGGAGGCGGCGCTCTGATGGCCCGCGTCCTTGGAATTGACACGAGCAATTATACCACCTCGGTGTGTCTTTATGATATGGTCCGGGAAGAAATCCGCCAGGAAAAGAAGCTGTTGCCGGTAAAGGAACAGGCCATCGGCCTAAAGCAAAGCGACGCGGTGTTTCACCATACCGTGCAGCTTCCCGGGCTGATGGAGGCCCTGGCGTTGGACGGGCCTGTAGATGCCATCGGCGTATCCACCCGCCCGAGATCGGTGGAAGGGTCTTACATGCCTTGTTTTCTCGTGGGGGAAGGAACCGCCCGTTCTCTGGCGGCGGCGCTCCATGCCCCACTTTTTCGGTTTTCCCATCAGGACGGGCATGTGATGGCGGCCCTCTATTCCTCCGGCTCTATGGAGCTGCTTGACGGCCGGTTTCTGGCTTTTCATGTGTCCGGCGGTACCACGGAGGCGCTGTTAGTTACTCCACAGGGGGACGGTTTTGGCTGCGAGTGCGTAGCCAAAACGCTGGATTTAAACGCGGGCCAGGTCATTGACCGGGTGGGGGTCATGCTGGGCCTGGCCTTCCCAGCGGGCCGGGGTTTGGACGCCCTTGCCGGCGAGTGTGAACAGGAATTTCGGGTAAGGCCCGCCATGAAAGGGCTCGACTGTTGCCTTTCCGGCCTGCAAAACCAGTGTGAAACGCGGTTTTCCCAGGGAGAGGAACGGCGGGCGGTGGCGAAGTATTGCCTTTGCTACGTGGCCGCCGCGCTGGAAGAGATGACGGCTGGCCTTTTGCAGCAGTACGGACCTTTGCCCCTTTTATACGCCGGCGGCGTCATGTCCAACTCCTACATCCGCGCCCGGTTTACCAAGCGCTTTGGCGCCCGGTTTGCAGACCCGGCCTTTTCTTCCGACAACGCGGCGGGCGTCGCCCTTCTGGCGGCCCGCGCTTTTTTGGCGAAAAACCCATCATGAATCGGAGGTATCTGTGAGCAGCTTGCTTTTGACTGTTTCTCAACTCAATACCTACATCAAATCCCTTTTGGACGGGGATCCCCATCTCCAATCGGTCTATGTCTGTGGGGAAATTTCCAACTTTGTTAACCACTACCGTTCCGGCCATTTCTACCTGTCTCTCAAGGACGACAACGCCGTCATTCAGGCGGTGATGTTCCGAAGCGCCGCTTCCCGTATCAAGTTTACCCCTCAAAACGGGATGAAGGTGCTGGTGCGCGGGCGGGTATCCCTGTTTGAACGCAGCGGCCAGTACCAGATTTATATCGACGATATGCAGCCCGACGGCGTGGGCTCTTTGCAGCTGGCCTTTGAGCAGCGCAAGGAAAAGCTTGCGAAGGAAGGGCTTTTTGACGCAGATCGCAAGCGCCCGATTCCCAAGTACCCGGCGCGCATCGGCGTGGTAACCTCGCCTACCGGCGCGGTGCTTCAGGATATCCGCAACGTGCTCACCCGGCGCTACCCGCTGGCGACTTTGGTTCTCTGCCCGGTTTTGGTGCAGGGCACAGAAGCGGCAGGGCAGATTGCCGCCGCCATCCGCCGCTTTCACGATTGCGGGGCCGCCGACGTTCTCATTGTGGGACGGGGCGGCGGGTCCATGGAGGACCTGTGGGCCTTTAACGAGGAAATCGTGGTCCGTGCGGTAGCGGCTTCGCAGATCCCGATCATTTCCGCCGTGGGCCATGAGACGGACTTTACGTTGTGTGACTTTGCCGCCGACCTGCGCGCCCCCACCCCTTCCGCTGCAGCAGAGCTGGCCGCCCCCGACCGGGCAGACCTTCACATCCAGCTTTTTGAGCGCCAGGCGGCTATGAAACGCGCCCTGCAGAGGCGCGTCGAGGAAAACCGCCGCCACCTTCTGGCCATTCGCCAAAGCCGCAGTATGGCCTCCCCGCTTTACGCGGTGGAGCTTCGGCGGATGAAGCTCGACTACCGGGCGGAGCAGCTCAAATCCGCCTTTTTGCATACCGTCCGTACCCAGCGCCAGGCCTTTGGCGTCTTGGCGGGAAAGCTCGACGCGTTAAGCCCCTTAAAGGTGCTGGCGAGGGGCTACGCCATTGCGTCGAATGAGCAAGGGCTGGTTACTAAGGCGGCACAGGCCAAGCCTGGTGAGAATCTGAATCTGAAATTCATGGACGGCAGCCTTTCCTGCCGGGTGATTTCCCGGGAAATCAAAGACTCTGTCCCTTTCAAAACCATCGATAGAAATGGAGAAGACCATGCCGAAACGAACCTTTGAGGCCGCAATGAAGCGGCTTGACGAGATTGTGGCGCTATTGGAGCAGGGAGAAGCTCCGCTGGAAAAGTCCTTAAAGCTGTTTGAAGAGGGCACCGAGCTTGCTCAGTTTTGTGACGAAACACTGAAAAACGCCCAGCTTCGCATTGAAGAGCTCAGCGAGGAGGCGGACGGGGAGCCAGCCGGTCCGCCGGCACAGGAATAAGATACCGGGAAGTCAAAAGAACGGAGGAAGTGTCATGCCCATCGAAGAAATGCTGCGTTTTAATTCCCAGAAGGTAGAGAAAGCACTGGAAGGTTTCCTGCCTAGACGGGATTGTTTGCAGGCTGATTTGATCGAAGCCATGCGCTACAGCCTTTTGGGCGGCGGCAAACGGATCCGTCCAGCCTTGGCGCTGGAATTTTGCAAGGTGTGCGGGGGAAGGGAAGAGGACGTGATGCCCTTTGCCTGCGCGGTGGAGATGGTACACAGCTATTCCCTCATCCACGACGATCTTCCCTGTATGGATGACGACGACATGCGCCGGGGAAAGCCTTCCACCCATAAGCAGTTCGGTGAAGCTCTCGCCCTGCTGGCGGGGGACGCGCTTTTAAGCCTCGCGTTCGAAACGCTTTTGAAAAGCCCGGCCGAACCCGCCCGTGTGCTGCTTGCTGCCAAAGAGCTTGCGGCCGCTTCGGGATATCTGGGGATGGTGGGCGGCCAGGTCATTGACCTAGACTCGGAGGACAAGCAGATTGATTACGAGACGCTTAAAGCCATGCATGCGGCCAAAACCGGTGCAATGATTCTGGCCGCCGCCCGTATGGGCTGCTATGCCTGCGGGGCGGATAATGAGGTGCTGGCTGCTTGCACCGCTTATGCCAAGAACATCGGCATAGCCTTCCAGGTGACCGACGACATTCTCGATGTGGTCAGCGACGCGGCCACTCTGGGCAAAAGCACTGGAAAGGACAGCCGGGACAAGAAATCGACCTATGTGACCCTCTACGGCCTACAAGAGGCCAAACGAATGGCCGCCGCCTTTACCAAGGAGGCAGTGGACGCGCTGGCTCCCTTTGGAGAAAGAGCGGATTCCCTTCGAGAACTGGCTTTTTACTTAGCCGGCCGGAAAAACTGACGGGTGGAGAAACGATGAATACCATTAACGCAGCCTTCCATAACTATGTGCTCATGTCGGCGATCATCGCTTGGCTAATTGCCCAGGTAATGAAGACGACGGTCACGTTTATCAAACTCAAGCGTTTCGAGCCGGAACGGCTGGTGGGAGCCGGGGGAATGCCCAGCGCCCATTCGGCAACCGTATGCGCGCTCACCATCGCCATTTCCCGGGTGGAAGGTGTGAGCTCGCCTTTGTTTGCGATTGCTTTTTTATTTTCCATTATCGTCATGTATGACGCCATGGGGGTGCGCCGGGCGGCGGGGGAACACGCCAAGGCCATCAACGAGATGCGCCGTATGCCGCCCTTCAACCAGGAAGAAGTGGAAAATGAAGGGGATTTATCCGAGCCGATGGACGAGGAAGAGAAGGAATTGAAGGAATACCTGGGTCATACGCCGCTGGAAGTGCTGGCTGGCGCCTTGCTGGGAATTTTAGTTGCGATGATTGTTCCCCAATAATCGCTTTGAATTTACTTGCATCTTGTGGTATAATTATTCAAATTGGGACTGTCCAGAGTTTGAGTATCAGGACCACGCCCAACAGCCATGGGGATTTTGTGCAAAGGAGAGCGTTTCGCAATGGCGTCTGAACGAATATTGCCGACCATCCATTCGCCCGCGGACGTAAAGGCGCTGCCGTTTGACGCGCTTGGCGGGCTGTGCGGTGAAATCCGGGAAGCATTGATTCAGACGATTTCCCAAAACGGGGGGCATTTGGCCTCCAATCTGGGCGTGGTGGAGCTGACTTTGGCGCTGCACCGGGTGTTTTCCTCACCGAAGGACCAGATCGTATGGGACGTCGGGCATCAATGCTATCCGCATAAATTGCTGACCGGC
>CAMLYM010000009.1 GCA_946491705.1 uncultured Clostridia bacterium | reverse complement strand
GGGAACCCACCTGCCCCGCGTTGAGGGCGCTGCCGCCCGGACGGGTGACGCCGTGGGTCCCCGCCGCTTCGCCCACGGCAAACAGGCCGGGCAGGGTGGTTTCCCACCAGCTGTTTACCTTCAGGCCGCCGTTGTTGTGCTGGGCGCACAAAGCGATTTCCAAAGGTTCCTTTGTCAGGTCCACCCCGCGGCTTCGGTAAAAGTCCACCGCCGGGCGGTTCATTTGAAGAAGCCGGTCGATGGGCCGCCCGAAGCAGGCCCCCGCCGCCGTCAGGTACTCTCTCGCCTGGGGCTCCAGCGCGGCCGCGTCCAGTTCCCCGCCGCCGGGATTCTCCAAAAAGTCCAGCACTACCCGCCGGCCCTTGCGTTTGGTTTCCAGGAATACCAGCACGTCCAGAATGGAGGAACCGCAACGCACCTTCGTAACATCGAAGGGCCATTCGTAGCCCTTGCGGAAAATGTGGTTGCACATGGAAGCCGGGTCCCCGAAATAGTCGAGTAGGAATTCCCTTGGATCCGACCCGTCCGGAGCGGTGGACAAAAACCGAGGCAGCGCCTGCATGTAGGTGCCGGACACGTTCCACCGGGGACTCACCGACGCAAGGCCGAACTGCCATTCGGTCAGGTTCTGCCCCGCGGCGCCCGCCTCCAGCGCCGCGCCCGTGCTCCCCCAGTGCCCCGCGGGGTACACCGAGTCCAGATACATCCCGGCCGGGCCGCCGGTGGCCCAGACAAGGCTGCGGCAGTTGACCAGCAGCCAGCGGCTCTTTGCGGACTGCGGATTTTTGCAATTAAGACACAAAAGGCCCGCCGCTTGCCCGCCGATGGTGAGAATGCGCACCGCCTGGTACCCGTCCAAAATGGGGATGCCCTTTTCGAGCACCTCCCGCTCCAGCGCCTCGGTCATGAGCTTGGAGGTAAGCGGCCCCGCCGAGGTGGCCCGGCGGCGTAAGTCGTGGTCGGTGCGGTAGCCCACGTATTCGCCGTAAGGCCCGTCGGGGAAGGGGACGCCCAGCTCCACCAAGCGCAAAAAGCACCGGACGGAACTGGCCGCCTCCGCCAGGGCGTGCTCCCCGTCCACACAGCCGCCGGAAAAAAGGGTTTCGGCCATGGCCTGAACGCTGTCCGCCTCTTCGCCCGCCAGCGTCATCTTATAATAGGTTTGCTTATCGGAACCAGTATTGCGGGAGGTGCCGCAGTTCATCCCTTCGGTAACGAGGGTCAGGTCCCGCCGGCCGAAGGAGAAAAGCCGCGAGGCGGCGTTGAGCCCGGCGGCCCCGGAGCCCACCACCGCTGTCTGCACGGTAACCACCTTCACCGTCTGACCGGCAAGCTGTACCATTTCTTCCTTCATGGCTTATAACCTCCGGATGTGATAGCCGCCGTCCACGTTGAGAACATCGCCGGTGGAATAACGCAGTTTGTCGCTGATGAGCAGAGACACGGCCCCCGCCACGTCCTCGGGCGTGCCCCACCGAGCGATGGGGACCTGGCCGCTCTCGGCGAAAAATCGGTCGTATTTCTCCGTGACCGCAGCGGTCATGTCGGTGGCGATGATACCCGGGCGCACCTCAAAGACCCCGATGCCTTCCTCGGCCAGCCGGTCGGCAAACAGGGCGGTGACCATGGAAACCCCCGCCTTGGAGATGCAGTATTCCCCGCGGCTGACCGAGGAAACGTAAGCCGACATGGAGGATACGTTGACGATCACGCCCCGCCGGCCCTCCACCGGTTCCTGCCCCACCATCCGCCGGGCCACCGACTGGGTGAGAAACAGCATGCCCTTTAAGTTGATGTCCAGCACCTGAGTGAAGCTTTCCTCGGTCATGCTTAGAAGGTCCGTGCGCACCTTGGGAGCCACCCCGGCGTTGTTTATGAGAATGTCGATACGGCCGAAGGCCTCCACCGATCCGGCCACATACCGCTCCCGGTCGCCCCGATCGGCAAGGCTGCCGGAGAAATAGAGAACCGGGCTTTGCCCCGTCCGTAGGTCCTTTAGAACTGGGGCGACCTTTTCTTGGGGCGAGGTGCCCAGGATGCTCACCCCGACCCCTTCCTTTAAAAGCTGCCGGGTGATGGCAAGACCGATGCCCCGGGCCCCGCCGGTGACCAGCGCGTAACGTTTCATATATACATCCCTCCAAACGGACTGCGGCGCTGTCGCCGCATAGATACCTTTAGGATAAGCGTTTCGCTTCTCTGCGTCAATGTCCCATTCCGGGCCCGGTGAAGAAAAAACGCAGAAAAATCCCCGAAAAGACCGTACAAGAACGCAAAAATATAGTATAATGGCTTGCGAGAAGAAAAAGCGGGGATTCCCCGCAAATTTACGAGTATGCAGGAGGATGTTCTATGCAGCGTATGATCGGAACCCAGGCGCGGGGAATTCGCGCGCCGATTATCCGGGAAGGGGACGACCTGGCGGCCATTGTGGTGGAGTCGGTTTGCAGCGCGGCCCAGGCGGAGGGCTTTTCCCTTCGGGACCGGGACGTGGTGGGCATTACCGAGGCGGTGGTCGCCCGAGCCCAAGGCAACTACGCGTCGGTGGACGCCATTGCCGCGGACGTGAAAGCGAAGTTCCCGAATGGGGAAATCGGCGTGATTTTCCCCATCCTCAGCCGCAACCGGTTCGCCATCTGCCTGCGCGGCATCGCCAGAGGAGCGAAGAAGATCATCCTTCAGCTGAGCTACCCGGCCGACGAGGTGGGCAACCATCTCATCAGCGAGGACGACCTGGACCGCTCCGGTGTGGACCCGTTTCAGGACGTGCTTGACGAGGAAGCCTACCGGAAGCATTTCGGCTGCCAGCTCCATCCCTTTACGGGGGTGGACTATGTGGAGTATTATACCTCCCTTATCCGGGAGGAAGGGGCCGACGTGCAGGTGATTTTCGCCAATTCCCCCTGCGCCGTCCTTTCCTATACCAAGGACGTGCTGGCCTGCGACATTCACACCCGCGCCCGCACCAAGCGGCTTTTGAAAGCGGCGGGAGCCAATACCGTTTACGCCTTGGACGACCTGATGACCGCGTCGGTTAACGGCAGCGGCTGCAACGAGGAATACGGCCTTTTGGGGTCCAACAAAGCCACCGAGCAGAGCGTCAAGCTGTTCCCGCGGGACTGCCGGGCGTTTGTTGCCGCCGTGCAGGACAGGTTTCTCAAGGAAACCGGCAAGCACATCGAAGTGATGGTGTACGGCGACGGGGCGTTCAAGGACCCGGTGGGGAAAATCTGGGAGCTTGCCGACCCGGTGGTTTCCCCGGCCTATACCGACGGTCTTTCCGGCACCCCCAACGAGCTCAAGCTCAAGTACCTGGCGGACAACCAGTTCGCCCATTTGAAGGGCGAGGAGCTGCGGGAAGCCATCGCCGCCTCCATCCGCCAAAAGGACAAGGATTTAAAGGGCCGCATGGAAACCCAGGGCACCACCCCCCGGAGGCTGACCGATCTGTTGGGCTCCCTGTGCGATTTAACCTCCGGCAGCGGGGACAAGGGAACCCCCATCGTGCTGGTGCAGGGGTACTTTGACAGCTACGCCGACTAAAGAGAACCCTTTCGTTTCGATTGAGAACGCGCGCCGGACGGAAAGCCGGCGCGCGTTTTTTGATGGACTATTGGGGAATGTAGGCGAATAGAATGAGAGAATAGAAAAAGCCCCGGAGACAGCGCACCGTTTGGGCTGCCTTGGGGCCGGCATAGGAGAGACGGCTATGAAAATTGCGCTCATTCACGGGCAGAACCACAAGGGCTCCACCTACCACATGGGACGCCTGCTGGCCGAACGTCTGGCAAAGGAGGATCCCATCCGGGAATTCTTTCTGCCCAGGGACCTGCCCCACTTTTGCTGCGGCTGCGCCCAGTGCATCCTCAAAAGCGAGACCCTCTGCCCCCATGCGAACGAACTCGCCCCCATCACCAAGGCCATGGATGAGGCGGACGTACTGATTTTTACCACCCCGTCTATGTTTACCACGCCACCGGCTCCATGAAGGCGTTTCTGGATCACTATGGATACCGCTGGATGGTCCATAGGCCAGAGGAAGCGATGTTTCACAAGCAGGCGGTCTGCCTGTCCACAGCCGCCGGAGCGGGAATGAAATCTGCCAACCGGGACATCAGGGACAGCCTTTTTTACTGGGGGGTGCCTAAGGTCTATTGCTATGGGATTGCGGTGCGGGCCACCTCCTGGCAGGGGGTATCTTCCAAGAGACGGAAAAGGATCGACCGGGCTGTCCGAAAGCTGGCGAAGCAAGTGGAGGGGCGGCAGGGGAAGATCCGGGTCCCGCTTAAGACCAGAGGCTATTTCGCCGTCATGCGCAAATTGGTGTCGGGCTGTTGGAACCCGGCCGACCAGGTGTACTGGCGGGAAAGGGGCTGGGACAAAGACAAACGTCCCTGGAAAGCCGATTGATACGGCGTATAAGGAAGAGGAGGAACCACATTGGCGGTTCCTCCTCTTCCTTATATTGCATACCGGGCGGCTATCCAGCTTGCCACTGCGTCGTCGTCGCAGTCCCCGATGTGATGGGCGGCGGCCGCCTTTACCGATGCGCACGCGTTTTCCACGGCTACGCTTTCGTCGGCAGTGTCAAACAGAGACAGGTCGTTGCGGTTGTCCCCAAAGCAGACGAGGCGCTTCGCCCCGGTGTATTCCCGCAAAAGCGTCGCCTGCCTGCCCTTGCCTGCACCCGCCGGCATTACCTCCAGCCAGAATTCCTCCCGGCGGTAGACGTCCCGCTGGAAGTTGACCGCATACCGCCGGTCGGCGGCAAAAGCGTCCGCCAGGCCCCCCAACTCTTTAAGGCTCCCGATGGCGGTAAAGTAAAACGCACCGCCGGCAAACAGATCCTCCATCCCTGTTGCCGGGCGAAGGCGTGGATCGTTTTCCCGGGAGGCAAGGTAAGCTTGTACGCCGGGGGATTGATGGGGAGAAGGCAGAAAGGAAACTGTTTCCATTCCGCCCTGCATGGCGTAAACAAGGGGCTGCACTCCGGCGTGCTCAAACCGGGAGCGTGCTTCGTCCACCACCTGGGGCGCGAAGACGGAGGCGGCCAGTAGCCTCTTGGTTTGCGGGTCCACCAGAAAAGCGCCGTTGTAGGTGATGACCGGCAGCGTAAGCCGGAGCTTGGAAAGGAGGGGGCCGGCCGAGTTCCAGGACCGGGCGGTGGCTATGGTAAAAAGCAGCCCCCGCTCCATGCAGCCGTTTAGCAATGCCGCCGACTGGGCGGACAACGTCCCGTCCCGCCGAAGCAGGGTGCCGTCTAGGTCGGACACGTATAAAATTCCGTCGTGGATGGCTGAAGCCATAAGCGGCCCTCCGTTTCGATGGTTATATTCCCAGCTCCACTCGCTTGGTGGCCACATGGTCGGCAAACACCGCATCGTGCTCCACAAAGAGGATGGTGGGCTTGCAGGCGAGCAGCAGCTCTTCGAGCTGGACGCGGGAAAGGATGTCGATAAAGTTGAGCGGTTCGTCCCACAGGTACAGATGGGCGGGCTTGGAAAGGCTGGCCGCCAGCAGCACCTTTTTCTTTTGCCCGGCGCTCAGTTCCTCCAAGCGCTTTTCAAACTGGGTGCGGGAAAAGTCCAGCTTTCGCAGAATCGCTTTGAAAAGGGGTTCGTCGAGAGAACGGGAAAGAAGGAAATCCCGCAGGGAACCCGACAAAAACGAGGTGTCCTGGGGAACATACGAGAGAGTCAGCCCGCTCATAAGGCGGCAGGAGCCCTCGCAGGGGAGCGGCTCTCCCAGCAATAGTTTGAGCAGGCTGGATTTCCCGCAGCCGTTTGGCCCGGTAAGGGCAACCCGGTCTCCCGCCTCGACGGTAAAGCTGAGATGGTCGAACACGGTGTGGCCGCCAAAGCGCAGCGACAGGCCGTTTGCTTCCAAAAGCCGGGGCTTCGGGGGCTTTAAGGTGACGATTTTAAGTGCTTCGTTCGTCTCCAGGTCCTTGAGCAGGGCTTCCTTTTCCTCGGCTGCTTTGGTAAGCCGCTGCTCGGCCGCTTTGGCCCGCTTCATCAGTTTCGCCGATTTGTGCCCCAAATATCCCCGGTCGGGGCGTAGGCCGGAATTGCGCGAGCCGATTTTCTCTTTCTCCACTCGGCCCGACCAGTCCGCGCTGCGGGCCGCCGCTTCGTTTAGCCGGCGGATGTCCTTTTGCAGCCGCTGGCTCTGGACCGCTTCAAATTGGTCGAGCCGGGTGCGGTTTTCTTCCCACACGTCGTAGTTCCCTTTTTGCAGGGTGATGGTGGCCCGGTTTAGAGATAGAATGTGGTCCACCGCTTCGTTTAAGACCGCCCGGTCGTGAGAAACCAGAAGAAAGCCGGATTTTGAACGCAGATATTGGGCCACCGCCCGGCGGCCCTGGGCGTCCAGGTGGTTGGTGGGCTCGTCGATGAGCAAAAACCGGTTTTTGCGTAAAAACAGGGCGGCCAGCAAAAGCTTGGTCCGTTCGCCGAAGCTCAGAGTATCGAAAGGGCGGGCGAGGGCGCCTGGAGAAATTTGCAGCAGATTTGCCTCCCGCTTCAGAAGTTCGTCGATGCAGTACCCGTCCGAAGCCTCGTACTGCTCGAGCACCTGGCCGTACTGAACGAGCATGTCCGGGGAGCCGTCTGCCAAACGCGCCTCCATCTGCACCTCCCACCTAGTGAAGGGAGCCACCGCCTCCCGCGCCACCTGCAAAGCGGGACGCTCCGGGTTTTCCACCTCAAAGGGAAAATAATCAAAGGAAACCGGGGACGAAATGAGCCCCCGATAGGGGTATTTCCCCATCAGGAGGTTTAAAAAGGTGGTCTTCCCTCGGCCGTTTCGGCCGATGAGCCCCAGCCGCCAGTCGGTGCTCAGCTGCAGGGAAAGATGAGAGAAGATGTCTTCTGCGCTGGTATCGTAAGAAAAGGTAAGGTCTTCTATGGTGATGATTGCCATTTGGTGTTCCCTCCCGTACAAACAAAATAGCCGCAGGAAAGAAACCTTTCCCGCGGCCAGATAACCATACGAAAGAGAACGCGGCCGGGTTTACACCCATGGACGCGCAGCAAAATCGAAAAAAGTGAGGGCAATCGAACGCATAAGGGCATCTTTCCTGCTTATGGCGCCAAAAGCCGCACCGCCCTTTCGGCAGCGAAGCGTTTGACCTTGGTCCAAACTAGCAAGAAAAATGACGCAAGCCCGATCTTCCCCTTTCGGTTCCAAAACTAGGGCCAGTATAACACGCACGACTTTCCCTGTCAACCGGAAAAAGCGGGAATTTTGCCGGCCTACTGTCGTCGGAGACGGAAAGCCCGCTTATATATGCTCGGCCACTTGCCGGGAGCTGGCGGGGGGCTTTCCCTCCCGGCCGGCCCGGTAGATGGGCAGGTAAACCTCCTTATCCCGGATGACGCAGCCGGAGGTACCGCCGTCGCGCATGATCTCGGTGCATTTGCTGCAGGCGATGCAGCACTTTTCCCGTTTCATGCCTCCCTGTTCCAGCAGATCCGCGGCAAAGTCCGGATAGGCTAGGGCCTGCCGGCCGAACCCGGCCAGGTCAAACCAGCCGTCCTTCACCCCGCCGGCCGCCGCCAGCGAGCCAAATTCCCGCAGCCAGCTCAGCGCGCTGCACAGGAAGGCCGTATCCGGGCAGGCCTCCTTCAATTCCTTCACCGCCGCGAGCATCTTGCTCACGTAAATCAGAGGATGCACCGGCGGGCGGTAAAACCCGATGTCGTACGGGCGGTTGACGTGGGGGTTATAATAGGGGTTCCCGGCGGTGATGTCGATGAGCTCCACACCCAGAGCGCGCAGCCGCCGTACCAGCTCTTTGGTTTCGGTCAAGTCGGGGGTGCGGAAGTCCTCTTTTTTCACACCGAAGCCGTAAGGGTCCGGGATTTCATCGAAGGCATTGAGACGCACTGTGACCGGGATTCTCGCTTCCTCCTTGACCCGGCGCACCGTAGTCAGAAGCATCCGGCTGCGGCCCTCAAAGTCTCCGCCGTACTTGCCCGGCCGGGTTTTCGCCCCCATCAGCTCGGCAAATAGGTACCCGTGGCAGCATTTCACGTCCACCGCGTCGAACCCCGCCTCCTTCGCCTGCCTGGCCCCTTCCACAAAGGCGTCCTGCAAAGCGTCCAGTTCCTCGTCGGTGATGATCTTGTAGGTCTGTCCCGGCCGGTCCAAATAAGGGTTTTTCGCCGCGATGACGGGCTGCGGCTTGGAATACCGCCCCGAATGGGTCAGCTGCAGCACGGTGAAAGGAACCGGATGCCCCGCTCCTCTGGCCGTGTCTGCAATCTGCGCCTGTAAGGTGGCCATGGCCGGGGCCGTGTCCCGGTTGATGCAAAGCTGGCGGGGATTCGCCCGCCCGTTCGGGTCCACCGCCGCCGCTTCCAGCCAAATGAGACCCGCGCCTCCCGCTGCAAACCGGCGGTACCGGCGCATCGTCAGCTCGCCCGGGCGGCCGTCCGCCGTACCGTCGCAGCCCTCCATGGGCTGAATGCAAAGGCGGTTTGGAATCTCCCTGCCGTAGACGGCAAGCGGCGCCTTGAGCGAAGACAGATCCTTGGAAAAGGGAAGCGTTACGCCGCAGGCTGCGCAGGCGGCGGTCAGCTCCTCTAACGTGTGATAGGAAAAAGGTTGGTGCTCCATAGTGAAAACCTCCTGGGTTGTGTGTTACAAGGCGTCAGCCCTCTTTGCGCTTGCAGGCAAAACAGAGCCAGCCGCCGTCTTCCATCCGGTCTACCACCGCAAAGCCGTTTTCCTCGAATGCGGCGAGTACGTCTGGCTCCCGTGTGTCAATGATGCCCGAGGTGATCCACACGCCGCCGTGCGCCAGATGCCGGTCGATGGAGGAGGACAGGGAGATGATCGCATCGGCCACGATGTTGGAGACAACCACGGCGAACGTCCCCTGCACCTGGGTCACCAGATCCCCGGCCAGCGCCGTGAAGGCGGGGGGCTCCATGCCGTTTAGCCGCCCGTTCTCCGCCGCCGTTTTCACCGCCAAGGGGTCGATGTCCACCCCCACGGCCCTCGATGCGCCCAGCAGCAGCCCCGCGATGGATAAAATCCCGCTGCCGCAGCCCACGTCCAGCAGCTCGCAGCCGGGGGCAATCACCCGCTCGAGCATGGCAAGGCAGAGACGGGTGGTGTTGTGCCCGCCGGTGCCGAAGGCGGCGCCCGGGTCGATGCGCAGCACCTTGCGGCCTTTCGTATGGGGTACGTCCTCCCAGAGCGGGCAGATGAGCAGCCGTTCTCCCACCGTCAAGGGCTTGAAATACTGCTTCCAGTTGTTGGCCCAGTCCTCCTCCCGGATGGCCGCGGTGTTGAGCGTGTGGGGGATTTTCTCCGCGGTGTACCGTTCGGTGAGGAATGAGAGGGCTTCAGTGGGGTTTGCCTCAGGCGACAGGTAGATGTGCACAATTGAATGGGTCCGGTCCTTTCGGAGCAGGTCCTCGTCAATGAGATCAATGTGGGCGATTTCCCGGGCCCCTTCCTCTAAGTCGGAATAATCCTCCAGGTAAAGTCCGTAGGGTACCGTCATCTGCGCGATGTCCGCCGCCGCGTCGGTGTACCTGGTGGGGACTGTAATGGTGACTTCCGTCCATTCCATAAAAACGACTCCTTTTCTTATGGCTGCGCGCCGTAGCGCCTAAATTCCTCTTCCGTACCGCAAAACACGTTGAGGTCGATGCATTTCTCGTCTCCCTGATAACCGGGAAGACGGCCCTTGTCCGTATACTGCCAGAAGGCGTATTCCCGCCCGTCCGGCAGGGACGGGGTGAAAAACACGTCTCGGATCCAAATGTCATACTCCTCATAGCCGCCGGCCAGGTACCGCTTGTAAGCCTTTCCGGTGGAATAGAGGATGGGTTTGACCCCATAGTGCTCGGTAAGCCGGATGAGCAAGGGAACCAGCCGGGCCTCCACCTCCTCCCGGGACGGCGGATTTTGCTCTTTGTCCCCGTAAAACTCCACGTCCACCACCGGTGGCAGGTCGCCCTCCCGCTTGGGAACCGTTTTTATGAAATGGGCGGCTTGGCTTTCCCCGGAGCTGTCGAAGCTGAAAAAGTGATAGGCCCCTACCCGCAGGCCGGATGAGCGAGCCTCCACCCAGTTTTCTGCAAACTGGGCGTCGGTAAAGGAACTGCCCTCGGTAGCCTTCACGAAGGCAAAGGAAAGGTCCTGCCCGGCAAGGACCGGCCAGTCGATTTCCCCCTGATGGGCGGACACGTCCACTCCACGCACGGGAAACTGCTCTTTGGACGGGCGGTTTGGGAGAAAAATCCCCTCCTGCCAAAGAAGCAAGCAAGCCACCCCCGCCGCCAGCAAGACGGCCGCGCTTACGGCGGCGGTAAAAACAGCTTTTCGCATCCGTTCACTTCCTCTCGGTTCCCCGCCCTGCGGGAAATTCGCTGCACTTATCATACCATTTTGCATCGGCTTTCTCAACCATGTCCTTTTCGCGAAATTCGCCTTTCTTTTCGTCTGATTGCCCCTTGCGGCGCATACCCTTAAGTGGAGCAGTTTTTTCACCGCTGCGAATCCAAAGAAGGGGCGACTGCCATGCAATCAATTGTGACAAACCATCCGCCGGTTCATCAAACCGTACGCAACTACATCAATACCCTCCACGCCACCTATCCGTTTCTCGAGGAGCTGCCCTCCGGCCGCAGCGTCTTAGGCCGGGAAATCTTCTGCCTGACTATGGGCAAAGCAAAGGACAAGGTGCTCTATGTGGCCGGTACCCACGGCAGCGAATGGCTCACCTGCATGGTGCTGCTGCGTTTTCTCGACCGGCTGTGCGCAGCCTACCAGGACGGGGGCACCATCGCCGGGGTAGATGTGCGCACCGCCCTGCTGGGACGGGGCTTGGCCTTTGTGCCGTGTTTAAACCCCGACGGGGTGGAAATCGCCCTGCGCGGGTACGACGGGGCGCTGCGCAATTCCTCCTTGGTGCGCAAATTAAGCGGCGGGGATACCCGCTGCTGGCAGGCCAACGCCAGGGGCGTGGACTTAAACCACAATTTCGACGCCGGCTGGAAAGAGCTGCGAAAGCTGGAACGGGAGCAGGGCATCTTTGGCCCCGCCTGCCGCCAGTTCGGCGGCAGCTGCCCGGAAAGCGAGCCGGAAACCTGGTGGCTGGCAAAGCTCTGCCGGGCCCAGCGCTTCCGCCATGCCCTGACGCTGCACAGCCAGGGAGAGGTCATCTACTGGCGGTACGGGGAGCGCACCCCCCAGCGTGCCCGCATGATGGCGAACGTACTCGCCAGCGCCAGCGGCTATACCCTCGACGACCCGGACGGCCTGGCCTCCTACGGAGGCTTCAAAGATTGGTTCATCGACGAGTTCGGCCGCCCGGCCTTTACTATTGAGCTGGGGTACGGGGAAAACCCGCTGCCGGTCTCCGATTTCGAGCCGGTGTACAGCCGTGTGGAGGAAATGCTGCTTCTGGCAGCTATGATGTAAGGGAAAGCTTTTCACGTCTTGGATATCATCCGCCTGTTTTAGACGATATTACCAGAAAAGGCGAAAAGAACACGCTGCTTTTGCGTAAGAGGGAACAATCGTTACAAAACTGTAACTTGCACATAGGGGGAATCGCGGTAAAATAAAGAAAGTATTTTACCCAAGACAGGAAGCGGAATGGTTGCCGCGTCCCGTGGAGAGGAAAACTGCCGGGAGGTTTCAGATGAAGGGATTTTCCAAAGCAATTGCGCTGCTTTTATGTGTCATATTGGTGCTGGCGGGCCTGTCCGCCTGCAGCAAACCGGAGCCGGGCGTTTTCTCTGGGCCGTCGGAAGAATCGTCTCTGCCGGGTACCTCTGCGCTGACGGTGAGCAACACCGGCGCCGGCGAAGAGGTTCCCTCTCCGCCCACCACCGAAACGGCGGGCGCTTTGATGGAGCAGGACCAGGACCTGCTTGACGACATTCAGAGCTTTGTCAATTCCACCTATATCGCGGGAAGCAGCTTTGAAAATGATACCCTGCCCGACTCGCGCATGGCTCTTTCCGCCATGTTTTTGTGCCGGGATCTGAAGGAGCTTTCCTATACCGAAGACGGGCTTGTGAGCATCGACGCAGTTTATTTCGATAAGGCGGTGCTCGACTACTTCGGCCAGCCCATCCGCGATGCCTCTACGCTGACCGACTTTATGCCTACCTATCAGGACGGGAAATATTACTGGTACCCCACGGGGATGGATTCCTTCTACCAGTTTACTGCCGAGCGCGCCTATGACCTGTCCGGCGGCTACATCCGGGTGGAAGGCAAGGCCCAGCAGATGAAGATGGGGGAAAGCGAACCAGCGGACGAAATGGAATGCGTCGTCATCGTGCTGCAAAAGCCGGAATCTCCCTATGGGTACAATATGATTGCGGAGAAATGCAAATAAGAAAACCGAAAACGCCCGCCGACAGCAAGATTGCTGCCGGACGGGCGTTTTTTGGTGAGCGGCGGAAGAAAGAGGGGCGGCGGGCGGCCTTGAAATTGGGAACTTGGGGACCCAGGCCAAACGGCGGCCTGTCGCCGAGTGACTTGTATAGGGATGTAGGCTCGTTTTCATACGTTGGGCAGGGGCTGCCCAAGGAGCGGACCATTCGGAACCTGTCCGGCGCAGACACAAAGGCAACGCCGCCGGCCTTTTGTCCCGCGGTTATGCCATTTTTCAGAATGAGTCCGGGTCCGCCGTTCGTCACGGGATCGGCAGGATGGCCTGCCCGGTGTGAAACAAAGGGACAGAAGCGGGTATTATCCAGGGACCCGGCGCTGTCCATTTGGCGGAATGCTCCATGGGGATAAGGAACAGAGCGGGCCGGTACGGAAAAGAAAAAGGGCCGGACGCCCAAAGCGTCCGGCCCTTGTCTCGTCTGTATGGGGTGTTGCGCGCGCTCTTAGTTAAGCACAAAGATGAGCACGTCGCGTTTGCCGAAGCTGTAAATGTCGCTCATGTTGGAGAAATACAGGTCGGCCACAATGTTGGTGGTGTGAACAAAGCCGCCGGTGTCCGCCGCGATGCAGTAGCCGTAGACGAACTTGCCGTCCGCGGACACGATATACAGCTCCGTACCGTAGGGGATTTCCTTGGGGTCCACCGCCACATGGCCCTGCATGGCAGGGCGTCCCGAAGCGGTGCCCTTGCCGGGCGCGGCCGTATAAGCCGTGCCGGGGCCGGTGATAACCCGGCTGTAATGGACCGGATAGCCGTTTGCGTCCAGCTCAATGGGAGAAGAGGGGGTGAGCAGGGAGAAGCACGGCACATCCGCCGAGGTCATTACTGCGCCGCCCGAACCGGTCAGTTGGCTGACCAGACTGGGATTGCGGGCCACATAGGTGCCCATCTGCACCACTTCATCCACCGGCTCGCTGACCACTTCCTCGCCCAGCTTTACCGATTTGACGATTTTGCCATTTACCATGGTCTGCTCGTAACGGGCTACGCTCACGCCGGCCACGCCTGCGCTCTTCACACGTACCTCGCCTGCGTTTAGCAGGCTCGTTTCCTGCGTCACGGTTCCGTAGGGAATGGAGGATTCGATTTCCACCGTCACCGTTTCCGGTGCGGCGGATTCCTGGGTGTATTGAGCGAGCGTTCCGTAATAGGAAACGCTGACCGCGCTGCTTTGGGTGAGGGAAGAAAGGTCGAAGGCGCCGTCGCGAATGTAAGTGATCTCCAGATTGCCGTCTGCGTTGTGGCGGGTATCCACCAGATCGTCTTCGCCCGGCAGGATGCCGGCCTTTCCCAGGATGATATTCGGCTGCGCCGAGGAGGTGTACACCGTGGTGTCGGTGACGCCGTCGTAGACACGGACCGGTTTAAGCTCAAGAAATCCCCAGACGAGAGCTATGACGCATGTGGCCCCCAAAAGGGTCACCGGAAAGAGGCGCGAAGTACACAAGCGGGATAAGAGCTTGCGCACTCGTTGCATTTCGGTCATACCAACGCTCCTTACTCTGTATTTGCGAAGCCGCCGGTTTTGGGCGCTTCGCAGAAAGAAAAAATAACGCATTTTGACTTCTGTTTTTTTCGAACGAGTTTGATTATAGCCCCGCAAACCCAGGTCTGTCAAACGATTGCGGGTGCTTGGATTTGTTCAAACCTGCCAAAGTTTTTGACGTTTTCCTACATAAGGAAACAGCGGAAATGAAAGAGGATGCGGCTTTTTTTCGTTTTTTTGTTTTGGAAAAAACGACGGCGTTTTTTTGAATTCGACCATTTTTAAGTCAAAAAAACCAAAGGTCGCATTTCCTTTCTGTGCATTGTTACAATTTTGTAACAGAAATGACAGGGTTGTAATTTTTAAATGGAAGGAAATAGAAAACTAGAGAAAGCAACAAAATTTGGATTTGGATTTGTGCAGATTTTCAAGAGCTTCGTCAAATTGCACTAATCTGAAAGGCTGAAAAAGGGCCTGCCTATCATTCCCGCTAAATGGGTGGAATAAGAGCTGTTTTTCTTGCATAGCGGCGAAAAAAAGAAGGGCCGGGCCAAGGAAAATTAGGAGACTAGCGCTAAGATGTCGTCGGGGGTGAGAGTGGGCTGCAAAGCGGTATTGACGGCAAGGGAGCAAAGGAACGCCGCCCGGTCAATGAGCATGTCGATCTCCCTGGGGGTGACCATCATGGCCCGGCCGTCCGGCTGTACCTTCTCTAGGAGCCGGTCGGCGTCCTCCTCGCCCAGAAGGTCGGCGGCCAGGGTCATAGCGTCTACCACCGTGGGCACCCCCATGGCAATGACCGGCACCCCAAGGGTTTCCCGGCTGAGCTCCTTGCGCTTGTTGCCCACGCCCGACCCCGGGGAAATGCCGGTGTCCGCCAGCTGCACGGTACAACCCAGGCGGGAGAGGCTGCGGGAGGCCAGCGCGTCGATGGCGATGACGGCGGCAGGCTTGATGTGTTCGACTGCCGCGGCCAGCAGTTCGCCGGTCTCAATGCCCGTCTGCCCCAAAACCCCCGGCGCCAGCACCGCCACCGGGCGAAGCCCCTCTAAGCCCGCGGCCCGGGCGATTTCCCCGCGGATGTGGCGGGTGGCCAGGATGGAGGAGCAAGCGTCAGGGCCTAAGGCGTCGGGGGTGGTTTCGGCGTTTCCGATGCCCGCTACCAGAACGGGACCCTCCGGGGGCAGCAGCTCTTTGAGGCAGTCGGCCACGGCGGAAAGCTTCTCGTCGATCTCTTCCGACATTTCCGAGAAAGGCGGCAGCTCGATGGTCACATAGTTGCCCACCGGCTTGCCGATGGCACTGGCGCCCTCTTCGTTTACTACCCGGATGCGGGTGATTTTCGCGTCGCCGCGCATTTCCTCGCTGGACTCCACCCCAGGCGGGGTTTTCGTCCCCGCAAGCTCGGCGGCCTCAATGGCCAGGTCGGTTCGGTATATCATAGATTTAAACTCCTTTCGCAAAAGCAAAGTTTCTATCGCCGCGCGTTTTTCCGCCCGGCTGCCGGTATTAGTGTGGGACAAGCAAGGAAGGAATATGCAAAGAATCCGCCCTGAAAACGGAAGGAGCGCCGGATTCCCCAAATTTATGAATTATTTGCGTCGCTTTTGCGAAAAAAGACTTGCATTTTATGGACACATGCTATATAATAATCTTCGTCGCAAAAACGACAAGTTCTGTTTGGACGCTTAGCTCAGCTGGTAGAGCTTCCGCTTGACGTGCGGAAGGTCAGCGGTTCAAGTCCGTTAGCGTCCACCATAAAGGGCTGTCCCTGCAATAGTGGGGGCGGCCTTATTTTTTTTGTTTTTTGCGGTCCCCGGAGAGGAAAAAAGAACCTTTCCGGGGGCTTTCTATTATAATAAGGTATATGCGTGCTTTTTACGCAAAACAGTCGGATAAATTGCGCATTTGAGCCCGCAGCTTGGCTTTGCGGGAAAAAGACGGTATGCGCGTTGAATTTTTCCTGTAAAACACATATAATAAAGTATTATAGCCAAGTGACAGCCCGCCGCTTTGCCCAATGGTTCCCGGGAAAAGAACCGCCCGGATCTACAGGTGGATTGGGTGGACTATGACTTTATATTCTATCCCGCTCTTCCCGCGCAGAGAGGGGGATGCCCGCTGTTTGGCAAGCCTGTGCGCGGAGAAACGGAGCAAAGAGCGTATGCGTCAGTCAGCCGAAACGTTTTTTCAAAGCCTTAAGGGGAAAAAGATAGCCGTGTGCGGCATCGGGGTAAGCAACCGCCCCCTCATCGAGCTGCTTTGCCGGTACGGGGCGAAGGTCACCGCCTGTGACAAACGAGAGCCGGAGGCCCTGGGAGAGGCGGCGGGCCATCTGCAAAAGCTGGGCGCCGTGCTCAAAACCGGCCCGGACTATCTGGAAAACCTGGACGCCGACATCATCTTCCGTACCCCCGGCATGCCCTATACGCTGCCGCAGCTGGCCGGGTACCGGGCCGACGGGGTGACGGTCACCTCGGAAATGGAGGTCTTTTTCGACCTGTGCCCGGCGAAGCTTATCGGGGTGACCGGGTCGGACGGAAAGACCACCACCACCACCCTGATCGCCGAGATGCTCAAGGCCCAGGGTCATACCGTCTGGTTGGGCGGGAACATCGGCGCGCCGCTGCTGCCCAAGGTGATGGAGATGAAGGAGGAGGACTATGCGGTAGTGGAGCTTTCCTCCTTTCAGCTCATTTCCATGCGCCAGAGTCCCCAGGTGGCGGTGGTGACCAACGTAGCCCCCAACCACCTGGACATCCATAAGGATATGCAGGAGTATATCGACGCCAAGCGCAACTTGTTTTTGCACCAGACTGGCTTTTCCCGTACGGTACTTAACGTGGACAACGCCATTACCGCCTCCTTTGCTATGGAAACCAGGGGGGACACCCTTCTTTTTTCCCGCACCAGGCCGGTGCGCACCGGCGCGTATCTGGGAGAGGACGGCTTTCTCTATTTCTCCCGCAACGGGAAACCGGAGCGCCTTTTTGAGCGGGCCGCCATCAAGCTGCCCGGCGACCACAATGTGGAAAACTACCTGGCCGCCATCTGTGCCGTTTGGGGGGACGTGGACTTGACTGCCATGCGCACCACGGCGGAAACCTTCGGCGGAGTGGAGCACCGCATTGAGCTGGTGCGGGAGAAGGACGGGGTACGCTGGTACAACGACTCCATCGCCTCCAGCCCCACCCGCACCATTGCGGGGCTCAAGGCCTTCCCCGAGAAGGTCATCCTCATCGCCGGCGGGTACGATAAGCACATCCCCTTTGACACTTTAGGCCCGGCGGTGGCCAAATACGTCAAGCGGCTGATTTTAATGGGGGCCACGGCGGACAAAATCGAGCAAGCGGTACGCGCCTGCCCGGACTTTGACGAGATGAAAACCCCCATCCTGCGGGTACGGGATATGGAAGAAGCGGTGAGCGCGGCGAAGGCCGAGGCAAAGCCCGGCGACGTGGTGACCTTGTCTCCCGCCTGCGCCAGCTTCGATTTATACCCGAACTTTGCCGCCCGCGGCAATCATTTCAAAGAGCTGGTCCGCACGCTTATATAAAAAAGCGCCGGACGTTACGCAGAAGGAGAGGAACAAAACCATGGATACCAAGCAGGTTCTCTTTTCCCTGTGCGCGGCCGTAGGCCCCGCCGGGGCGGAGGGAGAAGCGGCTGCGCTCGCCGCAGAGGAGCTGGGCCGGTACGCACGGGTGCGTACCGATGCGCTGGGTAACGTGATCGGGGAGATCGTTCCAGAGAGATATACCCGCCATGTGCTGCTCGACGCCCACATTGACGAAATCGGCATGATCGTCACCCATCTGGAGGACGGCTTTGTCCGGGTGGACAAAACCGGCGGGGTGGACCTGCGGACTTTACCCGACCGGGAGGTTACCATCTGGGGCAAGGAGCCGGTGGACGGAATCTTTTGCGCGGTGCCCCCGCATCTGAGCAAGGCCGAGGAGCGCAAAAAGGTCCCGGCCCTGGCGGACGCCTGGATTGACACGGGCCTTTCCGGGGAAGCCCTTAAAAAGCTGGTAAGGCCGGGCGACCGGGTGACGGTTAAAAGCAGCCCCTGCCGTCTGGCCGGCGGCCGGGTGACCTCCAAGGCGCTGGACGACCGGGCCTGCGTCACCGCCATTCTCCGGGCGCTGTCTCTGCTGCCGAAAGACCATAAGACCCGCATCACCGTGCAGTTTTCCGTCCAGGAGGAGACCGGGCAGGCGGGGGCCCAGGCAGGGGCCTTCCAGTCACAAGCTACTGAGGCCATCGCCCTGGATGTAAGCTTTGCCTTTACGCCGGACTCGGCCAAGCACAAGTGCGGCCAGTTGTCGAAGGGCCCCATGATCGGCTATGCGCCGGTGCTTTCCTACCCGATTTTTACCCGCCTGTGCGCCCTTGCCAAGGAAGCGGGCATCCCCTATCAAACGGAAATCATGGGGGCGGACTCCGGCACCAACGCAGACTGCATCGCCGTTTCCAAGGCGGGCTGCCCCACCGGGCTCATTTCCATCCCCCAGCGGTACATGCATACGCCGGTGGAGGTCATTGACCTGGAGGATTTGGAAAACACCGCCCGGCTTTTGGCCCTTTACCTGACAAAGGAGGAATGCAGCGATGCTTGACACCCTTAAAACCCTCTGTGAATTGCCCGGCGTTTCTGGCCGGGAGGAAGCGGTGCGCGATTTCCTTCTTTCCAAGCTCGACGGTGTGGCCCGCTGCCGGGTGGACGGCCTTGGAAACCTGATTGTAGAAAAACAGGGCAGATGCCGGGCCAAGAAAAAGGTCATGGTGTCCGCCCATATGGATGAGGTGGGTTTTGTCGTCACACACGTGGAAGAAAACGGCCTTTTGCGGTTTTCCACGGTGGGCGGCATCGACCCGCGGGTTTTATTCGGCCGCCGGGTGCTCATCGGGGAACAGAAAGTCCCCGGCGTGGTGGCCGGCGCTCCGGTCCATCTCTTAGACAGCGAGGAGCGGGCGAAGGCGCCCGACTTGGACAAGCTCTTTTTCGACATCGGCGCCGATACCCGGGAAGAGGCCCAGCGCCTGGTCGCGATCCCGGACTTTGCCGTGTGGGACACGGCGTTTTCCCCGTTTGGGGACGGGTGCGTCAAGGCAAAAGCCTTGGACGACCGAGCGGGCTGCGCGGTGCTTTTGGCGCTGCTCAAGGAGGACCTTCCCTATGACCTGACCGCCGTGTTCACCGTGCAGGAGGAAGTGGGCCTGCGGGGCGCAGGCACGGCCGCCTATGGGGTTGCGCCGGATGCGGCCATTGTGGTGGAAGCCACCACGGCGGCGGATATTGCCGGGGTGGAGCCGAAAGACCAGGTCTGCCGGCTCAAACAGGGCGTGGCCGTTTCCTTTATGGACGGGCACACCATTTACGATAAACAGATGTACGACCTGGCGTTTGCCCTCGCCAAGGCCCACAACATTCCCTGCCAGCCCAAGGCCGCGGTCACCGGCGGCAACGACGCGGGTGCCATCCACAAAAGCCGTGCCGGCGTGCCTACCGCCGCTCTGTCGGTGCCCTGCCGGTACCTGCACGCGCCCGCCGGCGTCATCGCCCAAAGCGACCTGGAAAGCACGCTGTCCCTGCTGCGGGCCTTGGCGATGGAACTGGCAAAGGGATGATCCGTCATATCGAGGATGCTGAGAGTTTAGAGACCCTGGCTTTTTTGCAGGAGGACCCGCTTTTCCCCCGCCTGGCGGTCAACGCCGCCGCTTACGGGCTTTCATCCCTGTTTTTCGACCTGTGGGTGCAGCAGACGGAGAAAGAACCCGTTGCGGTAATGGGACGGCTGGACGGACAAATGACGCTGGTGGCCAGGGACGGGTTCGACGCCGGGGAACTGGCTCTCTTTTTGCAGGCGGCGGGGTTTGAAACCCTGCTGTGCAAGTGTGCAGCGGCGCGGCGGCTGCCCTTTTTCAGAGCGCAGACCGCCGTCCTGCTCCGGCGGAAAAAGCAGGTTTTTCCCGCCGAAACCGGGCTTGCCCTAGACTGGGCCCCGTCCCCCCGCACCCTGTACGCCCTGCTGAAAACCTGCACGGGTGCCAGCATCCGGCTGCCTCCCTTTGACGGCTGGTATGTGGACGTGTCCCACAAGCTGCGCCGGGGGCTCATCCGGGCGGTAACGGCCTGTGAGGGCGGCGGCCCGGTGGGCTGCGCCATGACGGCGGGGGAAAGCGAAGGGCAGGCGCTTCTTTGCGCGGTGGCGGTAGTGCCGGAGTACCGAGGCCGCGGATATGGACGAGCTTTGGTAGACGCCATGAGCGAAACCCTGCAAAAAGCGGGCAAGCAGGTATTCCTGCTGCGCGATGCAAGCGAGAACGAAGCCTTTTATCGGTCGCTGGGTTTTGAACCCTTGGAAGAATACGCCTTTCTGCGGCCGGCCGGGAAGGGAGAAGCCGATGGACAGCAAACAGCTTTTTAGCGGAAGGGCGGACCAATATGCCAGATGGAGGCCGTCCTATCCCGGACCTCTGGTGGACGCTCTTCTACGCCTGGTGTTTGTGAAAGAAGGCCCAGTGATTGCCGACATCGGCGCAGGAACGGGGATTTTCAGCGGGCTTCTTTTGTCCAGGGGGGCTACCGTGTATGCAGTGGAGCCAAACTTCGATATGCGGGAAACGGCCAAGCGGGAATTGCATGGATTCGTGCAGTTTCACGCGGTGGCCGGTTCGGCGGAACATACGGGACTAAGAGACCAAAGTGTGGACGGCGTTTCGGTTGCCCAGGCCTTCCATTGGTTCGACCCCATGCAGTTTCGGGACGAGTGCCGGCGGATTCTGAAACCCGGCGGCAGGGTGACGCTGATCTGGAACTTTTTGGACGACAGCGCGCCGGTAGTTCGGGACAATAACCGCTTGTGCGAAGAAATCTGTCAAAAGAACGTGGAAACCCTGGCCGGCAGCGCCATGCTGCAGGAAATGTGCCGTTGCTTTTTTCAGGATGGCCGGTATACCTTTATCCGCCATCCCAATGACTTTCGCTGTGACCGGGAAGGGTTTCTCGGCCTGAGCCTATCCTCCTCTTACGCGCCAAAGCCGGACGAAGGGCACTATGCCCGTTTTGTAAATGCGGTTGGCAGTCTGTTCGACCGGTATGAAACCGGCGGGGCGCTCCTTTTGCCAAACTTTGTCCACTGTTACGTAGGCCGGGTGGGAGCGTAAGCACCCGGACCGCCTTTTATGCCTTTGGTATCGACAAAATGTGACCTTCCTTCCCCGTATCCGCCGCTTTTTCGGAAACCGGCATACGGGGTTTTTCCCGTGGGGCCGAAACCCGGCCCGGTATACAAAATTGAGAGGATCCCGCGGTGCGCCTCTTCCCAGGGAAAAGAGGCCGGCGGGACAAATGGAGGAACCTATGCTGCAAAAACCGTATTTTCACATCGCTCCTGAGGTGGCGGAGGCGTCCGAGCGTGCCCTTTGCGCCTGCGCCCCCGCCTTTGACCGGATTGACCGGCAGACCGAGCAAAACCAGCAGAAGGTGCTGTGCGCCTTTATCGAGAACCGGGTCAGCGAATCCCACTTTGTCCCTTCCACCGGCTACGGCTACGGAGACCGGGGCCGGGAAGTGCTCGACCGGGTGTTCGCCGACGCCATGGACGCCGAGGATGCCCTGGTGCGCCATTCTTTTCTGTCCGGCACTCATACCCTGTCGGTGGCCCTCTTCGGCGTGCTGCGTCCGGGAGATAAAATGCTTTCCGTCACCGGCATTCCCTACGACACCATCCATTCGGTCATTGGCCTGCGCGGAAGCGGCCAGGGCTCATTGAAAGATTTCGGTATCGCCTTTGATTCGGTGGCCCTCAAAGAGGATGGGGAGCCGGATTACGACGGGATCGAACAGGCCCTCGACGACGCGGTAAAGATGGTGTATGTCCAGCGCTCCCGGGGCTATACCCTTCGAAAAAGCCTGTCGGCCAAGACCATCGGGGAAATCGCCCAGTTCGTCAAGAAAAAGAAGCCGGGCGTGGTGGTGATGGTGGACAATTGCTACGGCGAATTTGTGGACGAGGCGGAGCCCACCGCCTACGGCGCCGACCTGATGGCGGGATCTCTTATCAAAAACCCGGGCGGCGGCGTGGCCCCCACCGGTGGCTACATCGCCGGCCGGTCGGATTTGATCGAGCTGTGCGCCTACCGGCACACCACCGCCGGGGTGGGCCGGGAAATCGGCGCCACCCTCGGGCACACCAGGGAGCTGTTTCTGGGTCTGTTCCATGCCCCTCACGTCACCGGCGAAGCGCTGAAAACCGCCGTGTTCGCCGCCGGGCTTATGAAGGAGCTGGGCTTCGCGGTCACTCCCGAGCCCTTGGAGGAGCGTCACGATATCATCCAGGCCGTGAAGCTTCAGACTCCGGAAAACCTCATCGCCTTCTGCCAGGGCATGCAGGCGGGAGCGCCCATCGACGCCTTCGTCACCCCCGAGCCCTGGGACATGCCCGGCTATGACAGCCAGGTTATTATGGCGGCGGGGGCCTTTACCATGGGCGCGTCCATTGAACTGTCCGCCGATGCGCCGCTCAGGGAGCCCTATGCCGTCTGGATGCAGGGAGGGCTTAACTTCCATTCGGGCAAGACCGGGGTCCAGCTAGCGGCTACGCATTTATTACAATTGTTCAAAAAGTAAAAAATCGTCCCCATTTTTCTACATGCACCTTGAAAATTTCACCTTGACCAGCGCGGATTGGACTGTTATAATTTACGATAGAAATGTACGAACAACCGTATGGACAAATAGATATTTCTCTTTCTATCTTGTAAGGATTGACAGAACAACTAAATGGAAAATGAGCGAATATTCCATATAAATGTAATGCATGTCTAGGATTTGCCGCCCGAAATCGGAAGGACGGCGTCCCAGTTGTAAGGAAGAAGGAAGAACACTATGAGCTGGATCGGAAAGCAAAAGGCTGCCGTCGCGGCCAAGCTGCGCGGGGAGACGCCGCTTGCGGTGCTCGTCGAGCGGGGCCTGACGGTGGGAAAGAACTTTCAGCCCCAAAAGGGCTGCATCCTCGACCCGTCCCACTGCTGGCTGATTACCATCGGCGACGATGTAACGCTGGCGCCCCGGGTACACATTCTGGCCCATGACGCCAGTACGAAGATGTTTCTGGGGTACACGAAGATCGGCTTGGTGACCATCGGAAACCAGGTATTTATCGGGGCCAACAGTACGGTTCTTCCCAATTGCAGGATTGGGGACCGGGTGATCGTGGGGGCCAACAGCGTGGTAACCAAGGACCTGCCCTCCGGCGGTGTTTACGCCGGCAACCCGGCGAAGCGGATCTGCTCTCTGGACGATTATCTGGAGAAGATGAAGGCAACCATGCAGCCGGGCAATACTTTTGGGGCGGAGTATACCATATCCAGGGGGATCACTGGAGAGCATAAGGAAAAGATGAAGCAGGTTCTCAAGAAGGGGATGGGCTTTGTCGAATAGCCAAACCGCTTGGATCGGGTGAAAAAGGGCTGCTTTGTAAAAAAGGCGCCGGATCTGCGGATGTGCGGACCTGGCGCCTTTTTTCGTGTGAAACAGCCTTGGAAATAGAACCATACATTTGAGAGGAAGAGACGACATGAAATACACCATTGGGGTGGACTTTGGGACATTGTCCGCAAGGGCGGTGCTTTTGGAGGTGCCAAGCGGGCGGGAGGCCGCAGCCGCCGTTTACGAGTATCCCCATGGGGTAATGGACGAGCAGCTGCCCAGCGGCCGCAGGCTGCCTCAGGATTGGGCTCTCCAGAACCCGCAGGATTATTTGGAGGCGCTGGGGCATACCATTCCGGCGGTGCTCCGGGAGGCGGACGTATCGCCTGACGACGTGATCGGTGTCGGGACGGATTTTACCGCCTGTACCGTCCTTCCGGTGAAAGCGGACGGCACGCCTCTTTGTTTCCTCCCCCAGTGGAAAGACGAGCCCCACGCCTACGTAAAGCTGTGGAAGCATCACGCGGCGCAGGACAAGGCAAACCGTCTCAACGCCATTGCCGAGGAACGGGGAGAAACCTTTCTGGCCCGGTACGGAGGCAAGATCTCGTCCGAGTGGGCCATCCCAAAGCTGTGGCAGATTCTAGACGAGGCCCCCGGGGTGTACGAGGCCATGGACCGGTTTATTGAGGCGGCGGACTGGATCGTCTGGCAGCTGACCGGCGTGGAAACCCGCAATTCCTGCACCGCCGGGTATAAGGAAATCTGGTCGAAGCGGGAAGGGTACCCGTCTGAGGACTTTTTTGCCGCATTGGACGAGCGGCTTCGCCGTGTGGTGGACGAAAAGCTTTCCAGAACCATTACCCCCTTAGGCCAAAAGGCCGGGGAAATCACCCAAAAGGCCGCAGCGCTCACCGGTTTAAACCCGGGGACGGCGGTGGCGGTAGGCAACGTGGACGCCCATGTGTGCGTGCCGGCGGTGGGCATCGACGGGCCGGGCAAGCTCCTTGCCATTATAGGCACCTCCACCTGCCATATCCTCATGGGTAGGGAAGAACGTAAGGTCCCGGGCATGTGCGGCGTAGTGGCCGACGGGGTGATGCCGGGCTACTTCGGCTATGAGGCGGGCCAGTCCTGCGTGGGGGACCATTTCGCCTGGTTTGTGGACAATTGCCTGCCCGCGGCCTATGTGGAGGACGCGAGGGCGAAGGGGATGAACATCCACACCTATCTGCGTCAAAAGGCCCAGGGGTTAAAGCCAGGGGAAAGCGGCCTTCTGGCGTTGGACTGGTTCAACGGCAACCGCTCTGTGCTGGTGGACGTGGACCTGACCGGCCTGATCCTGGGGATGACCCTGCAGACAAAGCCGGAGGAAATCTACCGCGCCCTCATCGAAGCCACCGCCTACGGCACCCGCATGATCGTGGAAACCTTCCGGGAAAACGGGGTACCGGTGGACGAGTTTTACGCCTCGGGCGGCATCAGCCAGAAGGATCCCATGGCTATGCAGATTTATGCGGACGTGCTGCGTATGCCGGTGCGCATTGCAGGCTCCCAGCAGGGCCCGGCGCTGGGCAGCGCCATCTTCGCCGCGGTAGCCGCCGGGAAGGACGCGGGCGGTTTTGCTGACGTGTTCGACGCGGCGCGCCGGATGGGCAAGGTAAAAGAAGCAGCGTATGAGCCGGTGGCGGAGCACGCTCAGGTGTACGACCGGCTGTACACGGAATACAAACGCCTCCACGATTATTTCGGCCGTGGGGAAAACGACGTGATGAAGCGGCTCAAGGCCCTCAAAAAGCAGGCGGACTGACCGCTCTCGATAAAATATCCGCCTGTCCGGCGGATTGCAACGGTCTATTTGAAAAAGGGGGAATTACCCATGGAACAGCAGTACACCTTTTGGCTCATCGCCGGTACCCAGGATTTATACGGGGCCGAAGTGGTCCGCCAGGTAAACGACCATGCCAGAATCATCGCCAAGGCTCTCGACGAGGACCCGTCGGTTCCCGGCAGGGTGGTGTGTATGCCGGCGGTGCGAAACGCGGGGGAAATTACCGACGTGATGACCAAAGCCAGCGCCGACGAATCCTGCGTGGGCGTTATCACCTGGATGCACACCTTTTCGCCGTCGAAAATGTGGATCGGGGGGCTGACGAGGCTTACGAAGCCCTGGCTGCATCTGCACACCCAGTTTAACCGGGACATTCCCTTTGACGAGATCGACATGGATTACATGAATCTCAACCAGTCCGCCCATGGGGATCGGGAACACGGCTTTATCGGCGCCAGGCTTCGCATGCCCCGCAAGGTCGTCGCCGGGTACTGGGGAGACGAAACCACCCGCGCCCGGGTTGGGCGTTGGATGCGCGCGGCCATCGGCGCTTATGAGAGCCGTCGGCTGAAGGTGTGCCGGTTCGGGGACAATATGCGCGAGGTGGCCGTCACCGAAGGGGACAAGGTGGAAGCCCAGATCAAGTTGGGCTGGTCGGTCAATTCCTGGGGCGTGGGAGACTTAGTCAGCATCGTCGACCGGGTGACCGAAGCCCAGGTGGACGCTAAAATGAAGGAATACCGGGAGCGGTACGATTTGAAAACCGACGATTTGGACGCGGTGCGCTACCAGGCGAAGCTGGAAGTGGCTCTGCGCAAGTTCCTGGAGGTGGGCGGCTTCGGCGCCTTTACCGACAACTTCCAGGACCTGCAGCAGCTTCGGCAGCTGGGCGGCCTTGCGGTGCAAAACCTGATGGCCGACGGCTACGGCTTCGGCGGGGAAGGGGACTGGAAGATCGCCGCCCTTCACCGGATTGTCAAGCTCATGAGCACGGGCCTTTCCGGCGGCACCGCCTTTATGGAGGACTACACTTATCATATGGATCCGCAAAACCAGGGCGTCCTGGGTGCCCATATGCTGGAGGTGGACCCGGACATCGCGGTAACCAAGCCCTGCATTGAGGTCCATCCTCTGGGCATTGGAGACCGGGAACCCCCGGCCCGCCTGACCTTCAAGACCGGGGAAGGGGATGCCGTCGTCATCAGCCTGGTGGATATGGGCGGCCGGATGCGCATGATCGTCAACGACGTCCATGCCGCCGCCCCCTTTGAGGAGATGCCCAAGCTCCCGGTGGCCCAGGTCATGTGGAAACCGTTGCCGGATCTGACCACCTCTGCGGAAGCCTGGATTTTGGCGGGCGGCGCTCACCACACCGTTCTAAGCTACGGGCTGGACGCGGAGATTATGCGGGATTTCGCCCGGATTATGGACATCGAATTTGTTCACATCGGCAAGGATACCAAGCTCGAAGAGCTGGAGAAGGAACTGATGTGGAATGATCTCTATTGGAAGCTCAAATCCTGAGAAAGCGGAGGAACGAGACATGCTGGAAGCACTCAAGGAGCAGGTCTTTGCCGCCAATTTGCAGCTGCCGGCCCACGGCCTGGTGGTCTTTACCTGGGGAAACGTATCCGGCATCGACCGGGCGTCGGGCCTGATGGTCATCAAGCCCTCCGGCGTCTCCTATGAGGAGATGACGGCTAAGGACATGGTGGTGGTCAGCCTTCAGGGCGACGTGGTGGAAGGGAGCCTGCATCCCTCCTCCGATACCCCCACCCATCTGGAGCTTTACCGGAAGTTCCCGTCTCTGGGCGGCGTCGTCCATACCCATTCCCGCTGGGCCACCATCTGGGCCCAGGCTGGACGGGATATTCCCGCCTACGGCACCACCCACGCCGACGCCTTCTACGGCCCGGTTCCCTGCACCAGGGCCCTCACCGAAGAGGAAATCCATGGGGAATACGAGTTGGAAACCGGCCGGGTGATGGTGGAGACCTTTCAAAAGAAACGAATTGATCCTCAGCAAGTCCCTGCGGTTTTAGTAAAAGCCCACGGGCCTTTCACTTGGGGAAGCACCCCGGAGGATGCGGTGCACAACGCCGTGGTCCTTGAAGAGGTGGCCATGATGGCTTGGCATACCGAAGCGCTGCCCCAGGGTGCCGCCCGTGCACCTATGCAGCAAGCGCTGCTTGACAAGCATTTTCTGCGCAAGCACGGCCCCGGCGCCTATTACGGACAAACCAAATAGAGAAAAGGCCCGCTTCCTGGGAAATGCAGGGAAGCGGGCCTGACCTTGTGTTGGGAGGAAATATAGATGAAGGAAATTTTACAAACCAGGCGGCTGCGGCTGCGGGAGATGACCAAAGCCGATTTTCAGAATCTCTGTACGATTTTGCAGGATGAGAAAGCCATGTACGCCTATGAGCATGCCTTTTCCGACGAGGAGGTGCGAGATTGGCTCGAACGTCAGCTGGAGCGGTACCGGAGCGACGGCTTCGGCCTGTGGGCGGTGGAGCGAAAGGATACCGGCGAGTTTGTGGGCCAGGCAGGGCTTACCTGGCAGGAGACGGGCCGCGGGCAGGAAATTGAAATTGGGTACCTGTTCAAACGCAGCGCCTGGCACAACGGGTATGCCACCGAGGCAGCTCGGGGCTGTAAGCGCTATGCCTTTGAGCAGTTGGGCGCCAGCCGGGTGGTGTCCATCATCCGGGAAACGAACCACGCATCCCAGCAGGTGGCACGCCGGCTGGGGATGAAACCTATTGGTAAAATGGTGAAGCATTATTACCATATGGATATGCCGCATCTGGTGTTCGCTCTGGAGAAGGAGGAAGCGGACGGTGTATCCGAGTTGTAAAAAAAACGAGAAATCAAGCAAATCCCGCGTAATTTCCATCTATTTTGAGAAAAAAAGACTTGTAATTTTCTTTGGATAAATGCATAATAGAAAAATATGAGGAAGGACGAACTGGGAAGAAAGGCCCAGTTTTCATAGAGGGGAACGGTTTTTCGGCGAGATTTTACACGCGGATACATATCGCCGTCCAAAAAAGAAATACTGTGAAAAAAGGAGCCGTTATGAAGAAGAAAAACGACGAAGTAGATCTTAACGAGCTGGGTAATGAAAAAAAATCTGGAAAGAAAGTTGCGAAATATACAACCCTTGGATGTCTGGGTCTGATTGTTCTGGCGATCATTGCGGTGGTCATCGTCGTGTGGGTGATTGTGGGCAGAACCGGTTCGGAGGTGCCCACGCCTTCCTGGCCGTCGGTGCCGCTCAATTCCGACCAGTCCATGCCGGACCTGGCAGTGATCGACGAAGACGTGTACAACGTCCTGCTCATCGGCGTGGATTCCCGCACCGAGAGTTTGGCGGGCAACACCGACAGCATGATTATCGTCTCGCTGGACAACACCCATCAAAAGCTGAAAATGGTTTCTCTGATGCGCGACAGTTGGGTGACCATTCCCGGCTACTACGACATGAAGCTCAACCATGCCTATACCCTGGGCGGGCCGGAGCTTTTGATGGACACCATCGAGTACAATTACAATTTCAAGATTGATAAGTACGCCATCGTCAACTTCGAGATGTTTGAGCAGGTGGTGGATACTCTGGGCGGCGTGGAAATCGAGCTGACCCAAGCGGAGGTCGATCATCTGGACGAAAACTATTACGGCACTTTGGGCGAACTGCACGAGGGCGTCAACCTGCTCGACGGCAACGCGGCCTTGTCTTACGCCCGTATCCGTAAAATGGCGGGCGACGACTTCCAGCGCACCCAGCGCCAGCGCAACGTGATTCAGGCGGTGGTAAAGAGCGCGAAGAATATGGATGTGTTCAAGATTGTGGGGCTGGCGAATTCGGTTTTGCCCCATGTAAAGACCAACATTCCCACAAACGAGGTTCTCTCGCTTGCCTATAATTCCATGACCTATCTGCAATACCCGGTAGAGGAATTCCGTTTGCCGGTGGACAATACCTGGAAGTACGGGTCCCATGAGGTAAACGGTCAAATGCTTTCTACCGTAGACTATGACACCAAGGAAAACGGCCTGCTGATGCACGAGTTTATTTATGAGGACGGCACGGCTCCTTCCGAGCCGGAGACCTCTTCTTCCTCGTCGGCATCCAAGTCGCCGGCCTCTTCCAGAAAGAAATAACTGAGCAGCAAACCGAGGGGGTGACCTCGATGGTCGATATCCACACGCATATTCTTCCTGAAATGGACGATGGGGCTTCTTCTCTGGAAGAGTCCCTCGAAATGTGCGCCGCAGCGGCGGAAAGTGGAGTGAAAACCATTGTGGCCACCCCTCATTTTTATGATGTGACGGTTGCCGACGCTTTTCTGGAAAAGCGGGAGGCGCGGCTTGCGCTCTTGAAAAGCGGCTTGATGGAAAGAGGGCTGTCCCTGGAGATTCGGTTGGGCGCCGAGGTGGCCATGCGGCCGGGGCTGTATACCCGCCGGGACCAGTTAAAAAGGCTTTCTTTAGGCGGAACACGGTATCTGCTGGCGGAAATGCCCTTTTCTCCCATCCCTATGGAGGATGTATTTGATTACGTTGAGTTGATTTTTGATCAGGGTTTGATTCCTGTAATCGCTCATCCGGAGCGATATGCTTATTTTCAGGAGAATTACGACATTCCCAATCTCCTTTTGGAAAAGGGAGCGGTGCTGCAGGTGACAGCTCAAAGCCTGGTGGGTGCCTTCGGTCCTAAACCGATGAAGCTGGCGCAGGCCATGCTGCGGGCGGATGCCATCGACTGCCTGGCATCCGACGCCCATGAGGCATACGGCAGACGAGGGGCGGACCTGCTTGCAATCCGGGATTTGCTTTTTGCCCAGGGGATTCCGGAAAG
>CAMLYM010000008.1 GCA_946491705.1 uncultured Clostridia bacterium | reverse complement strand
TTTTGCATGTGTCCGGGAGGCGAGGTGGTGGCAGCGGCCACCGAGGAAGGCGGCGTCTGCGTCAACGGCATGAGCCAATACCGCCGGGACGGCGTCAATGCAAACGCGGCGGTGCTGGTGGGAGTGGGGCCGGAGGACTTTGGCAGCGCCCATCCGCTGGCAGGCGTGGCCTTCCAACGAAAGCTGGAAGCGGACGCCTACCGTTTGGGCGGAGGAGGATACCGGGCGCCGGCCCAGCTTGCGGGGGATTTTCTAAAAGGAATCCCGTCCGAAAAACTAGGACATGTGACTCCCAGCTATCTTCCCGGCGTGACCCTGTGTGACTTGCGCGAATGCCTGCCGGATTTCGTTTGCGATTCCATCCGGCTGGCTTTGCCGCTGTTTGCAAGAAAGCTGCCGGTCTTTGCGGACCCGCAGGCGGTGATGACCGGCGTGGAGACGAGAAGTTCTTCCCCGGTGCGTATCCGGCGGGACCCGTCGCTGCAATGCGAAGGCGTGAAGGGCGTGTACCCCTGCGGCGAAGGAGCCGGGTATGCGGGCGGCATCATGTCCGCGGCGGTGGACGGCCTTCGCTGCGCCGAAGCGGTGATCGAAGGGCTGGCATAGCAAACGGCGAAAAAAAGCAGGGCCTGTGCGAGTATTCCCGTACAGGCCCTGCTCAATGGATCGGATCCTTACCGGCCTACAAACCGGTTCATCAGCGTGTGGCCGGGTTCGACAAACACACCGGTCGCAGCCGCCGTCTCTTCGCAGAAGCAGGCGATGCCATTGTCCTTCTCTTCCTTGCTGTCGTATAAAAGGAAGGGCACCGGGTCGGAGGCGTGGGTGCGGGTGGAAAGGGGAGTGGGATGGTCGGGCAAGATCAAGATGCGGTAATGGTCACAGTATTGCAGCCCTGCGAGAATGGGACCAAGCACCCTTTCGTCGATAAGCTCAATGGCCTTGACCTTATTCTCTACCTCATACCGGTGGCCGCACTCGTCCGGCGCCTCAATATGGACGTATACGAAATCTTGTCCGCTGGTCAGCTCCACCAGCGCCGCGTCGGCCTTTCCCTCAAAATTCGTGTCCAGATAGCCGGTAGCCCCTTCCACGTGGGGCGTGCGCATCTTCGCGCACTGACCGATGCCTTTGATCAGGTCCACCGCCGATACCACCGAACCCTTCAGCCCGAACTTTTCTTCAAAGGACGGAAGCTGGGGCTTTTTTCCCTGGCCCCACAGCCAGATGGAATTTGCCGGGCGTTTACCCTGAGCCACTCGTTTTTGGTTCACCGGATGCTTGGAAAGCAGGGCGTAACTTTTCTCCATCATGGCAAGCAGCGCGGCGGCAGCCGGGTCTTTGGGCAGATAGTCCCCGATCACCTGGCCGGAAATATCGTGGGGCGGGGTGAGAAAACCGGGATCCTGGTCGGCGTGCTGCACCAGGCAGTGCCGGTAGCTGACGCCGGGGTAGAAGGAATAAAGCTCGCTGCCGAAGGCTTCCTGCACGGCGGCAATCAACTCGGCGGCCTCTTTGGAAGAAATGTCCCCGGCGCTGTAATCCACCATGGTTTTGGCCCCGTAATCCTCTTCGTCGGACAGGGTAACCAGATTGCAGCGCATGGCAAGGTCGCCGGGAGTGAGATTGATTCCCATGCTGACCGCTTCCAAAGGCGAACGGCCGGTATAGTAAAGGGCGGGGTCGTACCCCATCACCGAAAGGTTCGCCACATCGCTGCCCGGTTTTAAACCATCGGCCACCGTTTTGACAAGGCCCACCTCTCCCAGCCGGGCGAGCCGGTCCATGTTCGGCTTGTTTGCCCGGCGCATGGGGGTATCCCCATCCAGCTCCTTACAAGGATAGTCCGCCATGCCGTCGCACAGCACTACGATATATTTCATGTTCCGCATGCCTCCAACTCGATGAATTTCAGAAGTTTCTGTATAAACCGGCCGATTTCTGGGTAGAATATCGGTATGCCTTCCATTATAGCAAAGGAATGCGGAAAATGGAACGCAGCGTCAGAAAACGGCGGAAAAAAGTTTTGCTATTTGTGAAATGTGATAAATAGCAAAATATTGAATAGACAGAATGGACAAATATTTGAAAATACAAGGGGTCAAGTTCAACAATCTTTTTACCAAATTATTGTTGACTTCGCTGGGAATTGTGCTATACTATAGTCAACGGAAGGAAATAGAAACCCTCCGTAAGACATCAGGAAAGGAGAATGATTTATGAAATCACTTCTCGAACTTCACAACATCGATGTCGCATCCTTTATGAGCCTGCTCGACCGCTGCAAGGGCAATGTGTACCTTGTAACCGAAGAGGGAGATCGGCTCAATCTCAAGAGCAAGTTGTGCCAGTTCATGGGCCTTGCGAAACTGATTGAGGGCGGTAAAATTGCTCAGGCCTCGATCGTATGCGACGAACCGGAAGACGAGTCCATGCTGTTCCGGTTTAACCTCTACGGTGCTCAGTCCGTAGACGGCGAAAAGGAGACCAACTAACTGAGCTCCTACTTTGCTTTCTCTCCCTTCTTCTTATTTTTATAAAGGCCGGCCCGCTTTTTGCATCGGGCGGGACGGCCGCTTTCTCCCAAGCAAAAAACGCACGCGATCCGCGTGCGTTTTTTGCTTTTTCCGTTGCGGCAAAGAGAATGGACGGGTATAATAAGAAACAGATAACCGGGCGTTTAGGAGGAAATTATGAAGGAATATGGATATGTGCGGGTGGCGGCGCTTTCGCCTCAGATTCGGGTGGCTGACCCGGATTATAACAAAGCTTCCATCGTGGAAGCCATCCGGCAGGCGGCCGGAGCGAAGGCTTCGGTCATCGTGCTGCCGGAGCTTTGCGTGACCGGATATACCTGTGGAGACCTGTTTCTGCAGGACACGCTGCTAAAAGGGGCCGAAGAAGCGCTTCTTTCCATCGCGGCTGAAACCGCGCAATTGCAGGCGCTTTGCCTGGTGGGGCTGCCGGTCAGGGCAAGGTCCGGCTCACTTTATAATTGTGCGGCCATCTTGAACCGGGGAAAGGTACTCCACCTGATTCCAAAGACCCACGTTCCCAATTACAGTGAGTTTTATGAGCTGCGCCATTTTGCTCCCGGCAAGGCTGGCATGGAGGAAACGGCGCTTTTGGGCGGCGAGCCGGTGCCGGTAAGGCCGGACGTGCTGTTTCGCTGCCAGGAATGGCCCGAGCTTACCGTGGCGGCAGAAATCTGCGAGGATTTGTGGGTGGCGTCCCCCCCGTCGAACGGGTACGCCCTTGCGGGCGCAGTGGTCCTTTGCAACCTGTCCGCCAGCGACGAAACCATCGGAAAGGCGCAATACCGGCGTTCCCTGGTCTGCGGCCAGTCGGCCAAGACCTTGAGCGCTTACGTGTATGCGGATGCGGGAGAAGGGGAGTCCACCACCGACCTGATCTTTTCCGGCCACTGCATGGCGGCGGAAAACGGGGTGCTGCTGGCAGAGCGCCCGCCTTTTACCCAGGGGATGGCACTGGCCGACGTGGATTTGCAGCACTTGTGGCAGGAACGTCGGCGGATGAACACCTTTGAGCGGTGGGAAAACGTTTTGGAGGAAATCGAATTTTCCATCGGCTTTGCTCCCTGCACGCTGCAGCGCAGCATTGAGAAGACTCCTTTTGTCCCGGCAAACGAGGAAACGCGTAGCAGCCGCTGTGAGCTGATTTTCACCATGCAGGCGGCGGGGCTTAAAAAGCGGTTGGCTCACGCGAACGCTAGGCATGCGGTGGTGGGCCTGTCCGGGGGATTGGACTCCACCTTGGCGCTGCTGGTAATGACTCGAGCCTATGACGCCCTATCCTGGCCGAGGAAGGATATCATCGCCGTCACCATGCCCTGCTTCGGTACCACCGGGCGTACCTATCAAAACGCCTGCCAGCTGGCCAGAGAGCTGGGAGTAACCCTGAAGGAAGTCAACATCTGTGAAGCGGTGACCCGACATTTGAAGGACATCGGCCATGATTTCTCCCACGACGTGGCCTTTGAAAATGCCCAGGCCAGGGAACGCACTCAAGTGCTTATGGATGTGGCCAACCAATACGGCGGCCTGGTGGTGGGCACCGGGGACCTGTCCGAGCTTGCGCTGGGATGGGCTACCTATAACGGCGACCACATGTCCATGTACGGGGTGAATGCGTCGGTGCCCAAGACGCTCATCCGGTATCTGGTGGATACCTATGCGAAAACCGCCGAAGGAGAGCGGCTGCGGGCCGTGCTGCTGGACATTCTGGATACCCCCGTTAGCCCCGAGCTGCTGCCGCCGGAAAACGGAGAAATCGTTCAGAAGACGGAGGAACTGGTGGGCCCCTACGAGCTACACGATTTCTTTTTGTACCATATGCTGCGCTTTGCTGAGGAGCCGCGAAAGATCCTTTTCTTGGCCGAGCACGCGTTCCAAGGAATCTATTCCCACGAAGTGATTCTTCACTGGCTCAAGAACTTTTACCGGCGTTTTTTTGCCCAGCAGTTTAAGCGCTCCTGCCTGCCCGATGGGCCTAAGGTAGGGTCGGTGACCTTATCCCCGCGGGGAGACTGGCGTATGCCCAGCGACGCCAGCGCCGCCGTCTGGCTCAAAGAACTCGAAGGAATGGAATAAACAAAAAGAACGCAAGCTCTTGCTTGCGTTCTTTTTGTTTTTCTCCCTGTTATCCAAGTAAATCGTCCGCGACGTGTGGTGAGAATCCGTGCGGACACCTATACGCATGTGAAAACCAAGGCCTAGGCTCTGCGAAGAATCGGGCGCTCTTTCGAAAGATCAATCATATCCAAGGAAACATCATAGAGTGCAGCGATCTGCAGCAGCTTTTCCACTCTGGGAAAGGACTCTCCGTTTTCCCACTTGGAAACCGTCGTCTGGTCTACGTTCAGGCTTTCCGCGACTTCGCATTGGGTGTAGCCCAGAGCTTTCCGAAGTTCTCGTAACGTTTTTCGCATACCGGCCACCTCCAAAGTAGTGTGTACAACTCGCTGGCATTACTATATCATATTTGTCTCATGAATTCAATACATATCGCAGCAGAAAATAGCAATTTCAACGTTAAAATCGCAAGAATAAAATCAAAATACAACAAGAATTCCGTTAAAATTAAATTTTTAACATTGTTTGGTGTATTTTGTATAGACAAATCGCTCTGGAAATATGGAGAATTAGTTGTCCGATGAATTCGGCAGGCTTTTTCCTTCTGCCAAATCCTTGACCACTTCCCCCGCCAAAATCAGCCCGGCAACGGAAGGCACAAAGGAAACGCTTCCGGGCGTTTGCCGCTTGTGAAGCAGGGAGGAGGATTCCTGCGGCGAAGCAGCCTTGGGACGAATAGGCGGCTCTTTGGAATAAACCACCTTTAAAGAAGAGACGCCGCGCTTTGGAAGCTCCCGGCGCATGACCCGGCACAAAGGGCAGACGGAGGTTTCGAAAAGATCGGCCACCTCAAAGCGGGTGGGATCCAGCTTGTTCCCGGCGCCCATGCAGCTGATGATGGGGATGCCCAGCGCCTTGGCTTTTTGCACCAAGTCCAGCTTAGAGGAGACGGTGTCGATGGCGTCGACAATGTAGTCGGGGCTGCCGGCCAGCAGCTCCCCGGAGTTTTCCGGCGTGCAGAAAATCTGGCGGACGGTTACCCGGCAGGAAGGGTTGATGTCCAGCACCCGTTCGCCCATCACCTGCGCCTTAGGCCGGCCCAGGGTGCTTCTCAGGGCGATGATTTGCCGGTTGAGATTGGAGGGAGCCACCGTGTCCGCGTCCACCAAGGTGAGCGCCCCGATGCCCGCCCGGGCCAGCGCCTCCGCTGCAAAGCTGCCCACCCCGCCGATGCCGAACACAATTACATGGGCGCTTTGTAAACGTGCAAGCCCTTCCTCTCCCAGTAAAAGCGTGGTCCTCGCAAATTCCTCCGTCATGGTGCTTCTTCCTTTCCAAACCGCGTCTTTTTTGTTCTCAGTATACGGTTGGGACGGGCGGCTGTCAACGGCTGGTGCTTTTCACACAAATGCGAAAAAATCCTTGCATTTTGGTGGGCGGTATGCTAAGATAATCTAGCGTAATCGTGTAACTATTTACGGAGGTGCTCATTAGAATGGGTGTTTTAGAGATTGTATTTGGCGTGATTCTTTTGTTGTTCGCTCTCGGTATTATTGCGGTTGTTTTGCTCCAGGAAGGCCGTCAGGCTGGCTTGAGCGGCGTCATCCAGGGCGGTGCGGACTCGTTTTTGGCGAAGAATAAGGCGCGCACGGTGGATGCGTTCTTGTCCCGTTCCACCAAGTTTATCGCCATCGTCTTCTTTGTGATGACCATCGTGATGAATATTGTGGTCGCGCTGATGGCGAAATAAGCAGCTCCGTTTAATAAAGGCAGCCAGGCTCTTGTTTTGGAATTCCAAAACAAGGGCCTTTTTGCATGTGGCTTTTAAAATACCCGCTTCTAGAAGGAAAGCTGAAGGAGAGAACGGCCTACCGCCAAATCGAAAAAGGTCGAGGGTTTTCTCTTGACATAGATAGATGATCAATATATTATATAGATGACCTATATAATAAGGAGGGAAATCAATGGCGATTGACAAGAGCTTGCAGGCGGGCAGCACGTCTATGCTGCTGCTTAGGCTGCTGGAGGAAGGGGACCGGTACGGCTATCAGATGATTGAAGAGCTGGAAAACCGGTCAGACCATACCTTTTCGCTCAAAGCGGGAACGCTTTACCCGCTGCTGCACCAGATGGAGGAGCAGGGGCTGCTGACCTCTTACGAAGGAGCGGCGGAGGGCGCGCGGGTGCGCAAGTATTACCGGATCACACCCAAGGGAAAAGGAAGACTCCAGGAAAAAAAGCAGGAATGGGAACGGTACACCGCCGCAGTCAACCGGGTTATGAAGGGAGGGGCGGTCCATGCCGCATACTGCTAGGATGGAAGAATTTGTAAAGATTGTTTGTGAACAAATCCGGTTTAAGCGGGCGCGGGCCGGAGTCGCCCGGGAGCTGATGGACCACATGTGCGACCAGAAGCAGGCTTACTGCTGGCAGGGACTCGAGGATACAGAAGCGGAAAAGAAGGCGGTCGAGCAGATGGGCGACCCGGTCACTGTGGGGATGCAGATGGACCTGACCCACCGTCCCAAGCCCCAATGGGGCCTTTTTGTACTGACGGCAGCCCTCCTGCTGGTAGGAATCGGATTGCAGTGGGCTTTGTTCGGGCAGGGGGATCCGTCCGGCCAGCTTTCTGTCACGCTGATTGCGGCGGCAGTGGGCGTACTGGGAATGGCGGGAGCTTATTTTGCCGATTATACGGTGCTGGCACGGGCGCCGCTTGTGATTTACTGGATTTTCTTGGCAGTGGCGTTTGTTCACTTTGCATGCCTGCCCATCATAAACGGCGCGGGTCAAAGGGGAACGTTGCTGTTCTTATTGTTCCCAGCGGTGTTCGCAGGCGTGGCGTTTCACTTCCGGCAGAAGGGCTATGGAGGACTGCTGGCAAGCTACGGTTTGATGGCGCTTGGCGTGCTTGCCTGTATGCGGGCTTTCAGCGTGCGCTTAGGAGTCCTAATTTTGATTGCGTGTCTGCTTCTTTTGACTTTAATGGTGGGAAACGGACAGTTTCGGGTGAAAAAGCGGTGGGCCCTGCCGCTTTTGTACTTGCCGGTTGCGGGAGGCTGCGCGGTATTTGCATGGGGATACTGGGGCCGTCTGATGACCGCCTTTTCCAGCGAAGAGGGTCTGGGATACCTTACCACGGTGACCCGCCAGCTCATAAGCGGGGCGGTGCTGATCGGCCCGGGAACCACGGCAGACAGCCTTGCCAGACTCCCGGAGCTGGATACCAGCTACGTGCTGACCTTTTTGATTGTCAAGTTCGGCTGGATTCCGTTTTTTCTGGTGGTGGGCCTGTTTGCCGCCTTCTTCGGCTATGCCGTTTTCCGCTGCCTTCGCCAGACGGGGCTTTTGGCTAGAATGACGAGCACGGCCATTCTTTCCACCCTTCTCATCGAAACCCTGTTCTATCTGGCGGCAAACTTGGGCTTCCTGGAGCTTTCCACTCTGCCGCTGCCCCTTTTGTCCTACGGAGGGACGGGGCTGGTTCTTCATATGGTGCTCATCGGCTTTTTGCTCTCGGTGTTTCGCTGCGGCTCCATGGAAGGCCCCGCGCCTTATGTAAGCCAGGAGTCTGGACGGGTTCAGGTGGCGGACGGGGTGCTCTCCATCCGATCCAAAGGCTTTAGGGGTCCGTTGAAATGGGCGTTTCGGGTAAACCCCCGGGACGGATCATGCACTAAGAAAAGGCCATGCCGCATATGCGGCTTGTCCTTTTTGGCTGACTCAACTGACTCCGGTTTCCCTTGGGCGTAGCGGCAAAGCGGGAAATGCGCCTGAGGAGCTGCTTTACTGCTCAAGGGTCTGTTTTTTGCGGTAGGTTTGGGGCACGTCGTTGGCGATAAGGCCGAGAAGCGCTGCACCGCTGTTTTGCAGCTTCAGAATAGCGTCGTCCGCCGCGTCAATCCGGGTCTTTTCATACCGGGCCACCAGCACACAGGCGTCGCAGGCGGCGCCCACCGCGCAGGCGTCGGCAAAGTTGTTGGCATTGGGCGCGTCCACCAAAATTCGGTCGTATTTGGGGCGCAGGGAGTCCAGCAGGGCGTACATAGCGGTGGACTCCAGTAGGGCGGACGGGTTCTCCACAAAGGAGGAGGTGGAGCAGATGACGTCTAGGTGGTCGCTTACCTTGGCAATAGCCTTGTCGATACTCACCCGGGCGGTGAGCACGTCGGAAAGGCCGTTGACCGAGTCCACCCGCAGGCGGGAGCGGATGTGGGCCGAACGCATATCCGCGTCGATGAGCAGTACCCGGTCCTGTGTCTCCGCGAAAGCCAGGGCAAGGCCGGAGGCAATCATGGAGCGGCCCTCCTTCGGGCCGGTGGAGCAGATGAGAAGGCACTTGCCGTCGTTCCCGGCGGCGTGCTTGACCGCGGTACGCAAAATCCGCACCGATTCCGGCATCCTTTCTCCCGGACGCTTATCCAGCGGCTTTTCCGTAGAGGGAAGAACGCCCAGCAGCACGGTGTTCCTGGAGGCGCAGTATTTTTTATAATCCCGGATGAAGTTGTCCTTTATTTGAAAATAGAAAAGGAAGCCCAGGTAAAAGAGCATTCCTAAAATCGCTCCGGCAAAGCCTTTGGTGACGGCTTTGACCATAGCAGTGGTGGTGGAAGGGGCCGAGGCCCGGTCGAGCACGGTGGCGGAAACCGGCGGAGAGGTAAACCGGCGCTGAATTTCGTCGCTGCCGATGGTGGCCAGCTGGTTTGCCATGTTGGCGGCCTTCACGCCGTCCGAATAGGTAATGGTGATTTTTAAAGCGTTGGAATCGTCAATACGCTTGACCGTGACCCCTCTGGCGAAAGAAGCGGTGTCCATAAAGATTTTCGCTTCGGTCATGGCCCGGTCCACCACGTCGAGGCTGCTGACGATGGCAACCGAGTCCTTGGCGATTTCTTCGGTAAGCTCTGCCTTCTGGGCTTCGGCGGCAACACTTCCGTCGGTGGGAAGATTATTGACCAGCATGATGGAGGAGGAGACCGTCACGTTTTTATCCAGCACGGCATAAGAGAGAAACGCCATCACCGCGAACCCCACGAACATGGCGAGTATGGCAAAAATCGAACGTCTGCGTACCTGGGAAGCGTAGCTTGCGAAGCTGAAAATTCCACTGCTGAAAAACTTTTTCATGGCGCCCCCTAGTTAAATCGAAAAAATGTGGTATATTTGAAAAAGACCGCATATCCTATTGACGCAAGGAAAAGGAGTAACACGGCAAAACAGGAACCGTCGAATGTATCCGCATTTAGTATAGTACAAAGGAAAATCCCCGTCAATAAAGTATGTGCGCAAAACGGCGTTTAGAAGCGCGACGCGGCGAGAAAAAAGCCTTGACAGCTGCGGGGAAAGATGGTAGGATAAACAAGACAACAAAGCAGAACAGCATTTTGTCCGTTCTCACCCTCCCGGCACATGGGACCGCGGAGGCGTTCATACGAAAGAAATCGAGGCGCTCGTATGGTGCCGAGATTTGTTGTGTGAAGACGCGCGGACGGAGAAACATCCATCCGTGCTTTTCTTTTTTAGACCCAATCAAAATAAGGCTTTGGAGGTGCTTACCCATTAGCAGCAAGGAACTGCAAATCAACGAAGATATCCGGGACAGAGAGGTGCGCGTCATCGACGCGGACGGAGCCCAGCTGGGTATCATGTCGACGAAAGAGGCGCTGGAGGTCTCCCTTCAGAAGAATCTGGATCTGGTGAAGATCGCCCCGACGGCCACGCCGCCGGTCTGCCGCATTATGGACTATGGAAAGTACCGTTTTGAACAGGCAAAGCGGGAAAAGGAAGCGAGAAAGAACCAGCATGTGGTGGAGATCAAGGAAATCCGTCTTTCGCTGAATATCGACGTGCACGACTTCAATACGAAAGCCGGCCATGCCAAGCGCTTTTTGAAGGAAGGCAACAAGGTGAAGGTTTCCATCCGCTTCCGCGGAAGGGAAATGGGCCATCCCGAAATCGGGCTCAACACCATGAAGCGGTTTGCCGAGACGCTCAGCGAGGAAGCGAACGTGGAAAAGCAGCCTAAGCTGGAAGGCCGTCATATGATCATGTTCCTTGCGGCGAAGCCTCAGAAGTAGTTGTTTCCTATGCGTTGGCATAGTGGAAGGTCCGCGGGCTCCTGCCGGCGGACGAATTAGACCGCGGGAGGCTGGGACGTTTGCCGCAGGATTCCCGCGCACAAAAATAAAGGAGGAAATACCATGCCGAAAATGAAAACGCACAGCGGCGCGAAAAAGCGTTTTAAGCTTTCCAAGAACGGTAAGGTCATCCGGGCGCATGCCTACAAATCCCATATTCTCACCAAGAAGAACACCAAGCGCAAGCGCAACCTTCGCAAGACCGCCGTGGCCGATGTGACCAATGTCAAGGCCGTGAAGAGACTCATTCCTTATAAATAAGATTTCCTGCGGTCCTACTCAATAACATTTACGATAATGGAGGTTGCTTATAAATGGCACGTATAAAGGGCGCAATGATGACGCGCAAAAGAAGAAAAAAAGTATTAAAGCTTGCCAAGGGCTACTATGGCGCCAAATCGAAGCTGTTCCGCACCGCCAAGCAGGCAGTCATGAAGTCCGGCCAGTATGCCTACATCGGCCGCAAGCAGAAAAAGCGTGATTTCCGCCGTCTGTGGATCACCCGCATTTCCGCCGCCTGCCGCATGAACGGAATGAACTATTCCACCTTTATGAACGGGCTCAAGAAAGCCGGCGTCACCCTCAACCGCAAGATGCTTTCCGAAATCGCCATTGCCGACCCGGCGGCGTTCACCGCGCTGACCGAGCAGGCGAAGGCTGCCAACAACCAGTAATACCGATGCGCCCGGGAGGATTCCCGGGCGTACTTTTATATGACTGGCAACGTCCGCAGAGAAAGGAAGAAGAACATGCCGCTGACCATAACGAGCCGGGACAATGAGCGCTTAAAGCACGCCGTACGACTGCTGGGGAGCGCCAAAGCACGCCGGGAGGAAGGGCTTTTCATCATCGAGGGGGCCCGCCTTTGTATGGACGCGCTGCAAAGCGGCGCGGACATCTGGGAGGTTTACGCCACCGAAGCGGCGGCCAAGCGGTATGAAAACGAGGTGCAGGCGCTGTTCGCGGCGGGTAAGGAATGCTTTTTTCTCTCCCCCTCGGCAGCCGCCCGGCTGGCGGATACCAAGCAGCCTCAGGGGATTTTTTGCGTATGCGCTGCGCTTGACAAACAGGCGCGGTTATATACAATAAAAAAAGAATGCAAAATTCTGGCGCTGGAGGAAATGCAGGATCCTTCCAATTTAGGAGCGGTGCTGCGAAGCGCAGAGGCCTTCGGGATGACGGGGGTGCTGCTGTCGGAGGGCTGCTGCGACCTGTATAACCCCAAGGTGCTGCGGGCGTCTATGGGGGCGGTGTTCCGTCTGCCCTTTGTACGCACGCCGGATTTCGAGGGCGCCCTCTTGGAGTTGTCGGCAAACGGGGTGCAGACCCTGGCCGCCGTGGTGGACGCAGAGGCGCAGGCCATTACGAAGCTCGACCTGAAGGGGCCTGCCGCCGTAGTCATCGGCAACGAAGGAAACGGGCTAAGACCGCAGACCGCCGCCTTATGCGACAAGCGGGTGACCATTCCCATGAAGGGACGAGCGGAATCCCTCAACGCGTCGGTGGCGAGCGCCATCCTCATGTGGGAAATGACCAAAGAATAAGGAATAACAAATAAAAAGAAGGCGTGGTGTTGACAGAATGCACAGCATGTATTATTGGCTCTGGCTGCAAAGGGCGCTGGGTGTGGGCAGCCGCAAGGTTCGCGCCGTGCATTCTGCTTACAGTTCGCTCGAAGAGTTTTACCAGGGAGGAAGCACACTCTGGAAAGAAACCGGGTTCTTTACGCCCAAGGAGCTTAGGTGCCTTGGGGAAATCACGCCTCAATCGGTGACGCCGATCATTAAGGACTGTATCCGGCTCCACTATCACATCCTAACCCCGGATCATCCCAAATACCCCAAGCGTCTGCTTACCCTGCCGGACTATCCGGCGGCCCTGTATGTGTGGGGCGACCTGTGCGAGGTGGACGATGAGGTTTTGATTGCGGTCGTGGGAACCAGGGGCTGCACGCCCTACGGCCAGCAGGTGGCCATGCAAATTTCCGCCACCATGGCGAAGGCCGGAGTGGTGATTGTCAGCGGCGGTGCTTACGGGGTAGACACCATTGCTCACAAGGGCGCCCTGAAAGCGGGCGGGAGAACCATTGCGGTGCTGGCCGGCGGCATCAACGCGGGTCAGCTGGTGGGCAATGAGGAGTTGCGCCGTCAGATTGTGGAGCAGCAGGGCGCGGTCCTGTCCGAGTACCCGCCGGGCGCGCCCATCGGCCGCAACGCCTTTCCCATTCGAAACCGGCTTATGTCCGGCCTGTCTTTGGGCACCTTGGTGGTGGAGGCGGGCGAGCGAAGCGGCGCGCTCATCACCGCCAACTGGGCAAATGAACAGGGCCGGGACGTATTTGCGATTCCCGGCAGCGTCATGAGTCCCACGTCGCTGGGCTGTAACCGGCTGATTGCCCAAGGGGCCAAGCCGGTGGCCTGTGCCTATGACATCTTAGAAGAATATATCGACCGGTATCCGCATAGGATAAGCCTGAAAATCGCCGGGGTCAAGGAATCGGCCAGCCCGGTTACGCCGCCGGCTCCGGGAAAACCCCAAAAGCAGAAGTCTGCCGCTAAGCCCCATTCCGCGCCCGTGGAAAAACCGCAGGCGCTGCGTAAGGACGAAGCTATGCCCACCCTGTCCGATGGGGCGAAGGCGCTCTATAAGGTTCTTCCCTGCGAGCCTGCCCATATCAATGACCTGGCCGCCGCGGCAAAGGTCGAAGTGCGTGGGGCGCTTGCAGCCATAACCGAGCTTGAAATCGCGGGCTTGGCCCAATCGCTGCCGGGGCGGCGCTTTTGCCGCAAACCCAACCGATAACTCCTGATTCAAACAGGAGAATGATACACAAGGATGGTAATTTCATGTCAGATTTGGTAATTGTGGAATCTCCCGCCAAAGCCAAAACCATTAAAAAGTACCTGGGAAAGAACTACGAAGTCATCGCCTCCATGGGGCATATCCGTGATCTTCCCAAGTCCAAGCTTGGCGTGGATGTGGAGCATGATTTTCAGCCTATGTATACCGAGATCAAGGGAAAGGAGGAGCTGATTCAGGAGCTGAAGGACGCTGCCCAAAAAAGCGACAAGGTCTATCTCGCCACCGACCCCGACCGGGAAGGCGAGGCGATTTCCTGGCACCTAGCGGAGCTTCTTCACCTGGATGAGCACGCCTCCAACCGGGTGACCTTCAACGAGATCACCAAATCCGGCGTACAGGCGGGCATGGCTCATCCCCGTCAGATCGACGAGGATTTGGTCAACGCTCAGCAGGCCCGGCGCATCCTTGACCGGATCGTAGGCTATAAGATCAGCCCCTTTCTTTGGCGCAAGGTGCGAAGAGGCCTTTCCGCCGGACGGGTCCAGTCGGTGGCGGTGCGGCTGATTGTGGACCGGGAAGAGGAAATCAAGAAGTTTAAGCCTCAGGAATACTGGACTCTGGACGCAAAGCTCTTAAAAAAGGGTACCAAAAAGCCCTTTGCCGCCGTCTTTTACGGGGACCAGAAGGGCAAAATCAAAATCAAAAACAAGGAACAGGCGGACGAGATTCTAAAGAATCTCGAGGGCGCCTCCTATCAGGTTGCCAAGCTCAAAAAGGGCGTGCGCCGCAAATCTCCCGCGCCGCCCTTTATCACCTCCACCCTGCAGCAGGACGCTTCCCGTAAGCTGGGCTTCCAGGCTAGGCGAACCAAGAAGGCGCCTCAGGAGCTGTACGAAGGCGTGGAAGTGCGTACCGACTCGCTGCGCATCGCAGACGAGGCGCGGGACGCGTCCGCCGCCTATATTAAGGAAACCTACGGGGACAAGTACCTGCCGGAAAAGCCCCGTGTGTTCAAAAGCCGCGCCTCCGCCCAGGATGGCCACGAAGCCATCCGCCCCACCATGCCGAGCCTCACTCCCGCCCAGGTGAAAGACAGCCTTTCCCTGGATCAGTATAAGCTTTATAAGCTCATCTGGGAGCGGTTTATCGCCAGCCAGATGGCAAACGCCGTGTACGACACGGTGGCGGCGGACATTTCGGCGGGGGACTATCTGTTCAAGGCCTCCGGCCATACCGTGCGCTTCGACGGCTTTACCGTCCTCTATGAAGAAAGCAAGGACGAGGAGGAAGAGGCGGGCACCATGCTGCCGCCTCTGGAAAAGGACGAGGTGCTGCGTCTGAAAGAGCTCAAGGGCAACCAGCACTTTACCCAGCCGCCTCCCCGGTTTACGGAGGCGTCCCTTATTAAGGCGCTGGAGGAAAACGGCATTGGCCGCCCGTCCACCTATGCGCCCACCATCACCACCATCCTGGCCAGGGATTACGTGGAGCGGGAAGGCAAGGCGTTAAAGCCCACCGTGCTTGGGGACGTGACCACCAAGCTGATGAAGGACCTGTTTCAAAACATCGTGGACGTAAAGTTCACCGCCAATATGGAGCATGATCTCGACGAAGTGGAAGCAGGAGAGAAAAACTGGGTGGAGACCCTGCACGACTTCTACGGCGGCTTTGAGAATACTCTGGAGGAAGCGGAAAAGCAGATGGACGGCACCCGGGTGAAGATCCCGGATGAGGAAACCGACATCGTCTGTGAAAAATGCGGGCGCAAGATGGTCATCAAGCTCGGGCGGTTCGGCAAGTTCCTGGCCTGCCCGGGATATCCCGAATGCAAGAATACCAAGAAGCTGGTGAAGGAAACGGGCGGCTTCTGCCCGAAATGCGGCGCCAGAATGATCGAGAGAAAGTCCAAAAAAGGCCGGCCCTATTACGGCTGTGAAAACTATAAGGATTGCGGCTTTATGACGTGGGACCTGCCCATCGCGGAGAAGTGTCCCAAGTGCGGCAAGAGCCTGTTCCAGAAAAAAGGCAAGATGGCGAAAATCTACTGCGCTTCGGAAGAGTGCGACTATGAGCGGCCGGTGGAAAAGGCCGCCAAGAAGACGGAGGAGCAATGAACGGGGTAACGGTAATCGGCGCGGGCCTCGCCGGGTGTGAGGCAGCGCGGCAGCTGACGAAAGCGGGAATCCCCGTCACGCTGCTGGAGCAAAAGCCGGTCCGGTTTTCCCCGGCCCACCGGTCGGCGGATTTTGGAGAGCTGGTTTGCTCCAATTCCCTCAAAGCCATGCGCTTGGAAAGCGCGGGCGGGCTGTTAAAAGCGGAAATGGAGCGGCTGGACTCGATTTGCATCCAGGCGGCGAAAGCCTGCCGGGTACCCGCCGGCGGCGCGCTGGCGGTGGACCGGGACCAGTTCTCCGCCTTTCTTACCAAAGTCATCGAAGAAGACCCGCTCATTACCGTGGAGCGCCGCCCGGTCACCGCGCTGCCAGAGGACGGGGTCACCATCGTGGCCACCGGGCCACTGACGGAGGGAGCCTTTGCCAAAGCGGTGGAGGACAAGGTGGGGGAAGGGTATTTGAGCTTTTACGACGCGGCCGCCCCCATCGTTACGGCCGAGTCGGTGGACATGGGCAGCGCCTTCGCCGCCTCCCGGTACGACCGGGGGGAGGACGATTATATCAACTGCCCCATGAACAAGGAAGAGTACGAGGCTTTTTATGAGGCCCTCGTCCATGCTGAGGGCGCGACCCTCCACGCCTTTGACAAGCCCAACGTCTACGAGGGCTGCATGCCCATCGAGATTATGGCCAAGCGCGGGCCGGACACCATTCGCTACGGCCCCTTAAAGCCGGTGGGGCTGCGCGACCCGCGCACCGGGCACCGGCCCTGGGCGGTGGTGCAGCTTCGCAGAGAGAACGCCGAGGGGACCCTTTATAATCTGGTAGGATTTCAGACCAATCTAAAATTTCCCGAGCAGAAACGGGTGTTCTCCATGATTCCGGCTCTGAAAAACGCGGAGTTTGCCCGGTACGGGGTGATGCACCGCAACAGCTTCTTAGACTCCCCCAAGCTCTTAAACCCCGACCAAAGCCTGAAAACCGACCAAAACCTCTTCTTCGCCGGGCAGATTACCGGGGTGGAAGGGTACATGGAATCGGCCATGTCGGGCATCTGGGCGGGTGTCAATGCCGCAAGGCGGGTGTTGGGGAAAGAACCGGTGCTGCCGGGACCCGACACCATGTCGGGTGCGCTTTTGCATTTTATCACGGCTGGGAGCACGGCAAAATTCGAGCCTATGGGAGCGAATTTCGGCATTCTCCCCACTCTGCCCGAGCACATCCGGGACAAAAAGCTGCGGTATGGGGCGCTTGCAAAGCGGGCGCTTTTGCGCTTGGAAGAAACGGTGCGAAAGCTTGAGAAGGAAGCATCTTTCCCAAAGGAACAAGACGGAAAGGAAGCGTAACGTTATGAAAATCATTGTGGACGCTTTTGGCGGCGACAACGCGCCGCTGGAAATACTAAAGGGAAGCGCGGCGGCGGTGGCCGCTTATGGGTGCGATATCCTATTGTGCGGCGACGAAAACGTCATCCGCAAGGTGGCGCAGGAGAACCGGATTTCCCTTGCGCGCATGGAGATCGTCCATGCGCCGGACGTGATTTCCATGGAGGACGAGCCGGGGGAAGTGGTCAAGTCGAAGAAAGACTGCTCCATGGCCGAAGGCCTGCGCAGGCTCGCCGCTGGGGAAGGGGACGCGTTCGTGTCCGCCGGGTCCACCGGCGCCCTGCTCATCGGCTCGACTTTGCTTGTCAAGCGCATCAAAGGCATCAAGCGGTGCGCCCTGGCCCCGATTTTACCCTGTGACAACGGGTTTTACATGCTCATCGACGGGGGCGCCAACGTGGAATGCCGCCCGGAGATGCTCGAGCAGTTCGGCATTATGGGCAGCGCCTATATGGAAAAGGTCATGGGGATCAAAGCGCCCAAGGTCGGCCTTGCCAACGTGGGCACCGAGCCCACCAAGGGCGGCCAGCTCCAGCACGAGGCGTTTGCGCTGCTTTCCAAGGCGCCGGTCAACTTCATCGGCAACGTGGAGGCCAGGGATTTCCCGGCAGGCGTGTGCGACGTGCTGGTGGCGGACGGGTTTACCGGAAACGTGATCTTAAAGCTGACCGAAGGGGTGGCGGGCACCCTGTTCGGGAATATTAAGGGCATTTTGAAGGCAAACTTAAAGGGAAAGCTGGCTGCGGCCATGATTATGCCGGGGCTCAAAGCCTTCAAAAAGCGGATGGATACCGATGAATACGGCGGCGCGCCTCTGCTTGGAACCTCCAAGCCGGTTTTCAAGGCCCACGGCAGTTCCAACGCCTACGCCTTCCAGAACGCCATCCGCCTGGCCTGCGACTTTGCCAAGGGAAACGTCATCGGTACCATTGAGGAAAGCCTGCAGGGGAGCAAATAATCCCCGCATTCTGTTCGGATTCGGGACGTTCTATTGACAAAGCCGGTCTGGGACTTTTATCATAGAAAGAAGCATAGGATTTCGTTTCATTTTTGCCGGTATTTCCCGAGAATGGGGGTACCGGCAATCGGTATTTTTTCCTTTGGCCGCTTAAAAGTAGCTCAAGGGAAAAACAAGAGGAAAAGGAGGCGTGTCACATGAAGGAACTGCAAAAGAAAATCGGGTATACCTTCCAAAACGAAGGCCTGCTGAAAACGGCGCTGACCCATTCGTCCTATGCCAACGAAGGGAAAAAGGGCGGGGTGAGCAACGAACGGCTGGAATTTCTGGGGGACTCGGTGCTGAGCATCGTGGTGTCCGACTATCTTTACCGCAGCTACGAGACCCAGCCGGAAGGGGAGCTGACCCGGATGCGGGCGGCCCTGGTGTGCGAAAAGTCCCTTTGCCGCTTCGCAAGAGAAATTGATTTGGGCAAGTACCTGCTTTTGGGTAAGGGCGAGCAGCACACCGGCGGACGAGAGCGGCCTTCGGTGCTGGCGGATGCGTTCGAGGCGGTCATCGCCGCCATCTATTTGGACGGAGGCATGGAACCCGCCCGGCGGCACATCATGCGCTTTGTCAAAGAGGAAAGCACCGGGAACGTGAAGCCGTTCCGGGACTACAAGACCACCCTTCAGGAGATTGTTCAGCAAAATCCAGGCGAAAGCCTGAGCTATGTCCTGACGGGTGAGAGCGGGCCGGACCACGACAAGCGCTTCACGGTAGAGGTGTTTTTAAATTCCAACTGCATCGGCAAAGGAAGCGGGCACAGCAAGAAGGAAGCGGAACAGCAGGCGGCAAGAGAAGCGCTGCATTTGATGGGCTGCGACCAGTGAAGCACGCAAACGTGGCCATTTTTGTTCCCCACGCGGGCTGCCCGTATGCCTGCAGCTTCTGCGACCAGAGGTGTATTTCCGGGCAGGCGCAAATTCCCACGCCCGAAACGGTGCGCAAGACAGCCGAACAGGCGTTAAAGGCTCTGGGCGACCGCACAAAAGACAGCGAGCTTGCCTTTTTCGGCGGCAGCTTTACCGCGATCGACCGCGGCCTCATGTGCGGGCTGCTGGAGGCGGCGCGGGACTATGTGGGCGAGGGGAAGCTTTCCGGCATCCGGGTTTCCACCCGGCCCGACGCGGTGGACGAAGAGGTGCTCGGCCTTTTAAAGGCTTACGGCGTTACCGCGGTAGAGCTGGGCGCCCAGAGCATGGATGATGCGGTGCTCGAAAAAAACGGGCGGGGCCATACCGTCCGGGACGTAAGGGAAGCGGCCGCGCGCATTCAGAAGACGGGGCTTTCTCTAGGCCTTCAGATGATGACTGGGCTTTATGGCGACACCGACGAGGGTGCCCGGCGTACCGCCCATGAGCTGGCGGCATTGAAGCCGGACACGGTGCGTATTTACCCCACGGTGGTTATGGAGGGGACCCCTCTTGCCGGCTGGTACTTAGAAGGCCGGTATACGCCGCCGGGGCTATGGGAGACGGTGGCCCTCTGCGCCAGACTTCTGGACTTCTTTGAGAAGCGGCACATCCGGGTCATCCGGGTGGGGCTGCACGCCGAGGTATCTTTACAGGAGCACCGGCTTGCGGGGCCTTGGCATCCGGCTTTCGGTGAGCTTTGCGAGAACGAACGGTTCTTTTGCCGGGCAGAGAGACTGCTGAGCGGCAGGGAGCCGGGGCGCTATTGCATCCATACCAATCCAAGGGACCAATCGAAAATGACGGGGCAGAAGAAACGCAATCTGGCCCGGTTACAAGAGCTTGGCTTCTCCTGCAAGGTGGTCCCCGAAGAAGGGATGAAGGCGGGAGAGCTTCGAATCACTCGTACATAGAAAGGCGGAACTTTGGTGCTGTTAAAATCCCTTGAACTGCAGGGCTTTAAATCCTTCGCGGACAAGACCACCCTGACCTTCGGCCAGGGCGTCACGGCGGTGGTAGGCCCCAATGGCTCCGGCAAAAGCAACATCAGCGACGCGGTACGCTGGGTGCTGGGCGAGCAGTCCTCCCGCCAGCTGCGTGGCGCGCGCATGGAGGACGTGGTCTTTGTGGGTACCTCCACCCGCAAGGCCAAGGGCTTTGCCCAAGTGTCCCTGACCATCGACAACACCGACCGCAGCCTTAATTTCGACAGCGACGACGTGCGGGTTACTCGGCGGTATTACCGGTCGGGCGAGTCGGACTATCTGCTAAACGGCGCGGCAGTAAGGCTCAAGGACGTGCACGAGCTCTTTATGGATACCGGTCTCGGCCGGGACGGGTATTCCATCATCGGCCAGGGCAAAATTGCCGACATTGTGGGCTCCAAGTCGGACGAACGCCGGGAAATCTTCGAGGAAGCGGCGGGCATCTCCAAATACCGCTACCGAAAAATCGAGGCGGTGCGCCGCCTTTCTGCGGCAGAGGAAAATCTCGTCCGGCTGCTAGATATTTTAAAGGAGCTGGAAGGCCGGGTGGAGCCGCTCAAAGAGCAGGCGGCCAAGGCGGAAAAGTTTCTAACGTTATCCGGCGAGAAAAAAGAGCTGGAAATCGGCATCTGGGTCAAGAGCCTCAGCAGAGCCAAGGAAATCCTCTTGGAGCAGGAGCATAAGCTCTTGTCCGTCCGCAGCCAGCACGAGGGCGTGGAAGAAACGCTTTCCGGCATTGAGCGGGAAATTGAAGAGGTGCAGATCGAGTCGGGCCGGCTGGCGGCCGCCATCGACGAGGTGCGCCGGTCGGTTTCCTCGCTGGAAGAGCAGGCGGTGCGCACCGAAGGGGAAGGAAACGTCCTCAAGAACACGGTGGAGCACAACCTGGCTTCCATCCAGCGCATCGAAGGGGAAATTGCGGCCAGCAGCCAGTCAGGGGAAGAACTGCGCGGGCAGATGGCCGAATATGAGGAAAAAATGAAGAAGGGCGGGCAAACGGCGGCGGAAAAGACCGCCCGGCTCAACGAGTGCACCGCCCGGATGCAGGAGCTGCTGGAACAAAACCTGGGTCATTCCGAGCAGATGGACCGTTTGAGCAAGGACCTTTCCGTGCTTACTCAGAAGGACGCGGACGTGCGCATCACGTCCATCACCGCCCAGTCGGAGCTGGAAAGCATTGAAGGGCGGCAAAGAACGCTCGACGAGTCCCAGCAGGCGGCGACACTCACCAAGGACGCGCTGCTGCGGGAGCTTGTGGAAATCCAGGACGGGCTCAAAGAGCTGGGCGGGCACATGGAAAGCCTGCAAAATGCCGCCAAGGGCTATCAAATCCGCCTGGAAAGCCGCCAAAAGCGGCTGGACGGGCAGAGACAGCTGGCGGACAAGCTTTCCCTGGACGCAAATGAAATGCACCGGCGGGCAAGACTGCTTGAGGATCTGGAACGAAATTTAGAGGGCTTTGCGTATTCGGTCAAAAATGTAATGAAACAGGCGTCTCACGGGACGCTGCGGGGCATACTAGGTCCGGTGTCCCGGCTCATCACCGTGCCGGGAGAATACGCCCAGGCCATCGAGACGGCGCTGGGCGGCGCCATGCAGAACATTGTCACCGAAGACGAGAACGCCGCGAAAACGGCCATCGCTTATTTAAAGCGGGGCGACGGCGGCCGCGCCACCTTCCTGCCGGTCACTTCTGTCAAAGGAAACAGGCTCTATGAAAAAGGGCTCGACGACTGTTACGGGTTTGTGGGCATCGCCGCGGGCCTGGTCGGATATGATCCCAAGTTCGAAGGCATCGTCGCTTCTTTGCTTGGACGGGTGGCGGTGGCGGAGGATTTGGACTGCGCCATTGCCATCGCCAAGCGGTATTCCTATAAATTCCGTGTGGTAACCTTGGACGGGCAGGTGGTCAACGCCGGCGGTTCCCTGACCGGCGGCTCTCACACGAAGAATGCCGGGCTTTTGGGCCGGCGAACCGAAATTGAAAAAATCAAGGGGCAGGCGAAGGCGTTGGAAGGGCAGGCTGTTGCTGCCAGGCAGAAGCAGCAGGCCTTTGCCGAAGAGCTGGCCGCGTCCCAGGCGGAGCTTTCCGGCGTCAAAGGAGAAATCGTCACCGCCCAGGAGGATCGCATCCGCTTTGAGGCGGAGCAAAAGCGGGTGGAGAGCCAGCTTTTGACCGCGGAGCAGAACCTGCGGTCCATCGAAGTGCAGCGCACTCTTTTGGCCGATAAAAAGGCGGAGCTGACGGCGGCTTTGGAAAACGTGGGCAAGGATGCTGCGGACATCGCCGCAAAGAAGGAGAAGGTTCAAGAGGAGCTGGCGGCGCTTACCGGCGGACGGGAGGATTTGGACCGCCGCCGCGAGCAGCTTTCCGCAAAAAGCGAAACGCTGCGGCTGGAACTTCTGGCGGTGGAGAAGGACGTGGAAGCGGCCAGAGAGTCCATCCGGCAGTTAGAAGAGCGAAAAAGCGGGCAGGCAAGACACGCCCGAGAGCTGGAGCTTCAGAAAGCGGAGTTTCTTCAGAAGAACGAGCAGCTGACCCAGGACATCACCCAGCGCCTGCAATCCGCCCGGGCCCTGCGCGAGCAGGCGGCCAGGGCGGAAAACGACATCCGCGAGAAAACCGAACAGCGGGAAGGCTGCAGCCGGCGTTTTCAGGAGCTGCGCGGGCAGGAAAAAGAGCGGTCGGACGAGCGCGAGCGCCTGGGCCGGGAGCTTGCCCGGCTGGAAGAGCGCAAGGCGGCCAGCCAGAAGGACTACGACGAGCTCATCAAAAAGCTGTGGGACGAGTACGAGCTGACCCGGCGGGAGGCGGAGGAAACCGCCGCGCCGGTGGAGGATCTGCCCAAGGCCCAGCGGCGGCTGGGCGAAATCAAGAACGCCATCCGGTCGCTGGGTTCGGTAAACGTCAGCGCCATCGAGGAATATAAAGAGGTCAGCGAACGCTATACCTTCCTGAAAGCCCAGGTGGAGGACGTGGAACATGCCCGGGACGAGCTTTACCGCCTGATCAAAGAGCTCACCGGGAAGATGCACGAGCTCTTTTTGGACCGGTTTGCCAAGATCAACGGTGAATTCGGCCAGATTTTCACCGAGCTTTTCGGCGGCGGAAAGGCGCAGCTTACCCTGACCGACCCCGAGGATGTGCTCACCTCCGGCATTGAAATTTCCGTGCAGCCGCCCGGGAAAATCATCACCCATCTGGACAGCCTCTCGGGCGGGGAAAAGGCGCTGGTGGCCATTTCCCTCTACTTTGCCATCCTGCGGGTAAGCCCGTCTCCCTTCTGCGTGCTCGATGAAATCGAGGCGGCGCTGGACGATGTGAATGTCAGCCGGTTCGCCTCCTATCTGCGGCGCATGAGCGGCAACACCCAGTTCATCGCCATCACCCACCGCAGAGGCACCATGGAGGAAGCGGACGTGCTCTACGGGGTCACCATGCAGGAGGAGGGCGTGTCCAAGCTCTTGGAGCTGCGGGCGTCCGAGCTGCAGGAGAAGTGGCATTTGTCTTAATATACGCATACGGCTGCCGGGGGCAGCTTTTGCATACGAGAATAGCGGGAAGAAAGGAAACAAACGTATGGGACTCTTTTCGAAAATCGCCCAGGGGCTGAAAAAGACCCGGGACAATATGGCCCAGCAGATGGACAGCCTCTTCAAATCCTTCAAGAAGGTGGACGAGGAGTTGTTTGAGGAGCTGGAAGAAATTCTGATTATGGCGGACGTGGGAATGCTCACCTCCGAGCGCATCTGTGAAGAACTGCGCGAGCGGGTCAAGAAGCAGAAGATTACCGATCCGGAAGAGGTCCGGGACTTACTTCGGGAGATCATCGCGGAGCTTTTGGAAGGAGACCAGACCCTTCATCTGAGCAGTCAGCCTTCCATCATCCTGGTCATCGGCGTCAACGGCGTGGGCAAGACCACCACCATCGGCAAGCTGGCAAACCAGCTCAGGGGAGAGGGCAAAAAAGTCATCCTGGCCGCGGGGGATACCTTCCGCGCCGCGGCGGGCGAGCAGCTGCAAATCTGGGCCGAGCGCAGCAAAACCGAGATTGTCCGCCATGCGGAAGGGGCGGACCCGGCTGCAGTGGTGTTCGACGCCATCGCGGCGGCCAAGGCCCGGCACGCGGACGTGGTGATTGTGGACACGGCCGGCCGGCTTCACAACAAGAAATACCTGATGGACGAGCTTGCGAAAATCAGCCGGGTCATCAAGCGGGAACTGCCGGACGCGGACGAGGAGGTTTTGCTGGTGCTCGACGCGACGACGGGGCAAAACGCCGTCAACCAGGCCAGAGAATTCAAAAACGCGGCGGGCATCACCGGCATTGTACTGACAAAGCTCGACGGCACCGCCAAGGGCGGCGTGGTTATCTCCATCATGGAGGAGCTGGAGGTTCCGGTGAAATACATCGGTGTGGGCGAACAGATGGACGATTTGCAGCCCTTTGATTCGGCGGCCTTTGCGAAGGCTCTGTTTGAAGGCGGGGAGGCGGCCGAATGAAGCGGTTTGTAGTCGCCACCCAGAACCTGGACAAATTGGAGGAGATCGCCCGGCTTCTTCGTCCCATCGGCATCGAGCCGGTTTCCTTAAAGGAAGTGGGCGTGGACTTTTCCGACGTGGAGGAAACCGGGGATACCTTTCTGGAAAACGCCCGGATCAAGGCCAGAGCCGCCTTTGAGAAAAGCGGGCTTCCCTCTATTGGGGACGATTCCGGCCTGACGGTGGACGCGCTAAACGGCGCGCCGGGCATCTATTCCGCCCGGTACGCGGGAGAAGGCGCCACCAATCAGATGCGCATCGAAAAGCTCCTTCGAAACCTGGAAGGAGTGCCGGAAAAGAAGCGCACGGCCCGGTTTGTCTGCGCGGTGTGCTGTATCCTGGAGTCGGGAGAAGAGCTCTGCGTCCAGGGCGAATGCGAAGGAACCATTGCGTTCGAGCCGGCAGGCGAGGGCGGCTTCGGCTATGACCCGGTGTTTTTAATCGAAGACGGGCGCAGCTTCGCCCAGCTGACCGACCGGGAAAAGGACGGCATAAGCCACCGGGGCAGGGCGCTTCTGAAGCTTCAGAAGGCTTTAAGAGAGCGCGAAACCGGACAATAACAAAGAACGGAGAAACGATATGTTGACAAGCAAGCAAAGGGCCTATTTGCGGGGCCTTGCCAATACCATGGAAACCATCTTTCAGGTGGGGAAGGGCGGCGTCAACGACGCGCTCATCGCCCAGGTGGATGACGCGCTTCGGGTGCGCGAGCTGATTAAGGTGCGGGTGCTGGAAACCTCGCCCGAATCGGTGAAGGAAGTGGCCCAGGCGGTGGCGGCGTGCGCGAAGGCGGACGTGGTGCAGGTGATCGGCAGCCGGTTCGTGCTCTTTCGGCGCAATCCCAAGGAGCCGAAAATCGAGCTGATCTGACCGGGATAACCTTCACTCGGATGGGAGTGGCAAACGTTGCAGAAAATCGGCATTTACGGAGGAACTTTCAACCCGGTGCATCTGGGCCATATCAGCCTGGCAAAGCGGTTTCGAAAGGCGCTGGGGCTCGATACGGTGTTTTTGGTCCCCACCGCCACGCCGCCCCACAAGGTGCATAAAGACCTGGCGGGCGGGGACGAGCGGTATGAAATGTGCAAGCTGGCGGTAGAAGGAGAAGAAGGGCTCGACGTGTCCGACGTAGAGCTGATCCGGGGCGGCAAAAGCTACACGGTGGATACCCTTTTGGAATTTCATCGCCGCTACCCGGACAGCGCCCTCTATCTCATCACCGGGGCAGACATGTTTCTCACGCTGGAACAGTGGTACCGGTTTGGGGACATCGCTCATCTGGCGGTGCTCTGCGCGGCGCCCAGGGACGAGGACTCGGCGGAGGACCTATACCGCTACGCCGACCGGCTGCGGGCCGTGTACGGCGCGCAGACCGCCGTCGTTAATTTCCCGCTGCTGCCCATTTCCTCCACTTTGGTGCGCGATCGGCTGCGGGCGGGAGAACCGGTGGACGATCTGGTGCCACAAGCGGTAAAACAGTATATATGCGAGCGTAAGCTCTATCAATAAATGCAAGCGGAAGGGAAGCGACAGGCATATGGAGTACGAGGCGGTTTTGCGGGAAAAACTAACCGAGAAGCGGTACGTGCATTCCATTGAGGTATCCAAGGCGGCGGTGCGGCTGGCACGAAGGTATGGCGCCGACGTGGAGAAGGCGCGTATCGCTGGACTTTTGCACGACGTGATGAAGGACGCGGGCGGGGACGCCCAGTTGCAAATCATCGAGAATTCTGGTACAATCCTTACGAATGTGGAACGCTCGTCCCAGAAGCTGTGGCACGGAATCGCAGGCGCCATTTATGTGCGCGATGTACTGGGCATCGACGACCCGGCTATCTTCGACGCCATCCGCTACCATACCACCGGCAGGGCGGGCATGTCGCTATTGGAAAAAGTGGTATTTGTGGCCGATTACACGTCGGACGATCGGGACTATGAGGACGCCCAGGTGGTGCGGGAGATTGCAAAGGAAAGCCTGGAAAAGGCCATCGTGGAAGGGATTGCGTTTACCGTGACCGACCTCATCCGGCGGGACCGCACGGTCGCCCCGGACACCATCGACGCTTACAACGAGAGCCTGCTCGCTTTGCAAGCCCAGGCGGAAAAGGAGAAACGCGAATGACAGCATTGGAACTGACTCAGGAAATCGCTTGTGTTTTAGATAAAAAGAAGGCCAAGGACATCAAGGCTATCTACATCCGGGATTTGACCATCCTGGCCGATTACTTCGTCATCTGCACCGGCACCTCCACCACTCAGGTTAAGGCGCTGGCGGATGAGGTGGAATACCAGATGAAGACCAAGTTTGCGCTCACGCCCGCCCGGGTGGAGGGGTATCAGTCTTCTTCCTGGATTTTGGTGGACTACGGCAATGTAGTCGTCCACTTCTTCCTGGAGGACACCCGCGATTTTTATTCCCTAGAACGGCTCTGGACGGACGGACAGCCGGTTGAGCCGGAGGAATTGTTTGCAAAGGTTGAGGAGGAAGAAACAAAATGAAGTGCGACTTTGGGAAGATAGAAAAAAAGTGGCAGGATATTTGGGAGGAAAAGGGCGTTTTTCACGCGAAAAACGACTATTCCAAACCGAAATTCTATGCGCTGGTGGAGTTTCCCTACCCGTCCGGGCAGGGGCTGCATGTAGGCCATCCCCGCAGCTACACGGCGCTGGACATTGTGGCCCGCAAAAAGCGCCTGGAGGGCTTTAATGTCCTCTATCCCATGGGGTGGGACGCGTTCGGCCTGCCCACGGAAAACTTCGCCATCAAAAATCACGTGCATCCTGAGATCGTGACCAAGCAGAACGTGGCCCGCTTTAAAAAGCAGCTGCAATCGTTGGGCCTTTCCTTTGACTGGAGCCGGGAGATCAACACCACCGACCCGGAGTATTACAAATGGACTCAGTGGATTTTCCTGCAGCTGTTTAAAAAGGGCCTTGCGTATAAGAAGGAGATGGCGGTCAACTGGTGCACCTCCTGCAAATGCGTGCTTGCCAACGAAGAAGTGGTCGGCGGCGTCTGCGAGCGGTGCGGCGGCGAGGTCATTCACAAGACCAAGAGCCAGTGGATGCTCAAGATTACCGCCTATGCCCAGCGCCTTTTGGACGATCTGGACAAGGTGGATTACATTGACCGGGTCAAAACCCAGCAGCGAAACTGGATCGGCCGTTCCACCGGTGCGGAGGTGGATTTCGCCACCACCGCCGGGGACAAGCTGCGGGTGTACACCACCCGGCCGGACACGCTGTTCGGCGCTACTTATATGGTTATTTCCCCGGAGCACCCGATCCTGGAAAAGTGGGCGGAAAGGCTTCAAAACCTGGACGAAATCAAGGCCTATCAGGAAGAGGCCGCCCGCAAGTCGGACTTTGAGCGCACCGAGGTGGCCAAGGACAAGACCGGCGTGCGCCTTGACGGCGTCATGGCCGTCAATCCGGTCAACGGCCGGGAAATCCCCATTTTTATTTCCGACTATGTCCTCATTTCCTATGGCACCGGCGCCATCATGGCGGTTCCGGCCCATGACACCCGGGACTGGGAGTTTGCCAAGAAGTTTGACCTGCCCATCATCGAGGTGGTCAAGGGCGGCGACGTTCAGAAAGAAGCGTTTACCGACTGCGCCACCGGCGTGATGGTCAATTCCGGCATGCTCGACGGGCTGACCGTGGAGGAGGCCAAGGAAAAGATTACCGCCTGGCTCAAAGAACAGGGCCTGGGCGAACCAAAGGTCAACTTCAAGCTGAGAGACTGGGTGTTCGCCCGCCAGCGGTACTGGGGCGAGCCGATTCCCATCGTCATCTGCGACAAGTGCGGCTACGTGCCGCTGCCGGAGGACCAGCTTCCCTTAAAGCTGCCGGAGGTGGAAAGTTACGAGCCCACCGAGGACGGAGAATCCCCTTTGGCTGCTTTGACCGATTGGGTGGAGACCACCTGCCCCCATTGCGGCGGCAAAGCCAAGCGGGAAACCGATACCATGCCTCAGTGGGCCGGGTCGAGCTGGTATTTCCTGCGCTACTGCGACCCGCACAACGACAAGGCGCTTGCCAGCAAGGAAGCGCTCGACTACTGGATGCCGGTGGACTGGTACAACGGCGGCATGGAACATACCACTCTGCATTTGCTCTATTCGAGGTTCTGGCACAAGTTCCTTTACGACATCGGGGTGGTTCCCACCTGTGAGCCCTATGCCAAGCGCACCAGCCACGGCATGATTCTGGGCGAAAACGGAGAAAAGATGAGCAAGTCGAGAGGCAACGTGGTCAACCCCGACGACATCGTCAAGGAATACGGCGCGGATACCATGCGCCTGTATGAGATGTTCATCGGCGACTTTGAGAAGGCTGCGCCCTGGTCGAGCAGCTCCATCCGCGGCTGCCGCCGGTTTTTGGACCGGATCTGGGATTTGCAGAAGAATGTGATGGACGGGCCCATCCGCCCAGAGCTGGAAAAAGCTTTTCACAAAACCATCCGCAAGGTTACCGAGGACATTGACAACCTGAAGTTCAACACCGCCATCGCCGCCATGATGGCTTTGATTAACGACATCGCGGCGGCCGGCGGCATTACTAGAGAGGAATACCGCGTCCTGCTTCTGCTTTTGAACCCCTTCGCGCCTCATATCACCGAGGAGCTGTGGGAAACCTTGGGCTACGGCGGCATGGTGACCGACCAGAAGTGGCCGGCGTATGACGAGGAAAAGTGCAGAGAAGACGAGATCGAGGTTGCCGTGCAGATCAACGGCAAGGTCCGCGACCGGATCACCATCTCGGCCGGCAGCGAGGCGGCCGACGCCATCGCCTGCGCCAAGGCGGCCGAGAAAATCGTCCCGCTTCTCGACGGCAAGCAGATTGTCAAGGAAATCTACGTCAAGGGGAAGCTTGTCAACATCGTAGCAAAGTAAAAGGCCTTTCGCTTTCAAACGGGCGGCTGTATAAAGCCGCCCGTTTCCTGTCACACGTCTGAGAAAAAAAGGTAGGCTGCCGGATGGGGAAAAGCCGTTCGGTCCGGCGATGGACGAAGCGTACAAAGCGACGAAGGCCGTTTTATGCCGACAGAGCAGGTGTGCCTGTTTTACACAAAGCGCGAACTGCCGGGAGTTTTTCCGGCGGCGCCGATGCGGGGAACAAACACGCGGGGACAGCCCCCGCCGATGCCATGACCATTGCCATAGAGTGGGAGGAACGAACTCTTGTCTGAGAAACGCAACAAACTGGTTCCCGCCGGGGAGCTTCAACGACAGCAGGCGTTTGCCGAGCAGGTGAAGGAGCTCATGCTCCTGCGTACCCGAAACCCTGTGCCTTTGGCCCATGTCCATACCTATGGCTGCCAGGGAAACGTGGCGGACGGGGAGCGGATCAAGGGCATGCTCGCCCAGATGGGATTCGAGTTTACTGAAGAGTCCAAAGAGGCGGACCTGATTTTATACAACACCTGCGCCATCCGCGAGCACGCGGAGGACCGGGTATTCGGAAACGTGGGGGCGCTCAAGCACATCAAGGAGCGCCATCCGGCCACCATCCTGGGCCTTTGCGGCTGCATGATGCAGCAGCCCCAGGTGGCCGAACGCATCCGCAAAAGCTTCCCTTACGTGAGCCTGGTGTTCGGTACCCATGTGGTCCACCAGCTGCCTGAGCTCCTATACCGGCTGCTCACCTGCGAGCGCCGGGTGTTCGAACTGCCCGACAGCGACGGGGTGGTGGCGGAAGGGCTGCCAGTGCGCCGGGACGGGGAGCTCAAGGCATGGCTTCCCATCATGTATGGGTGCAACAACTTCTGCTCCTACTGCATTGTTCCCTATGTGCGGGGGCGGGAACGCAGCCGCACGATGGAAGCCATTGTGGCGGAGGCGAAGGAGATCATCGCCGCCGGGTACAAGGAGATTACCCTTTTGGGGCAGAACGTCAACTCCTACGGTAAGGACCTGCCTGAACCGGTATCCTTCGCCCAGCTTCTCAGAACCATAGACGCCCTGCCTGGAGACTTTAAAATCCGGTTTATGACCTCTCACCCCAAGGACGCCACGAAAGAGCTCATTGATGTCATCGCCGAAAGCCGCAAAGTATCCCACCATCTGCATTTGCCGGTCCAGTCCGGCAGCAACCGCATTTTAAAGGCCATGAACCGGCACTATACCCGGGAGCAGTATCTGGATCTGGTGGCATATGCGAAAAAGCGCATCCCGGACCTTTCCCTGACCTCCGATATCATTGTGGGCTTCCCTGGGGAAACGCGGGAGGACTTTGAGGAAACCTTGTCCCTCATCAAAGAGGTGGGGTACACGTCCTTATTTACCTTTATTTTTTCTCCCAGAGAAGGGACTCCCGCCGCCAAAATGGACGATCCCATTGAGGCCAAAGAAAAGTCGGCCTGGTTTTCCCAACTTCTCAAGGTGCAGGAGGAAATCGCCGCGAAACGCTCGGCTTCCATGGTGGGGCAGGTAGTGGAGGTTTTGTGCGAGGAGGAAGGGAAAAACGGCCTGCTCACCGGCCGCACCGACGGCAACATTATCATCGAGTTTACCGGGAGCCCTGAGCAAATCGGGCGCACGGTAAACGTAAAAGTGACCCGCGCGCGGAACTGGATTCTCGTGGGGGAAGCGATCGACGAAGAAACCAAACTTTAGGAGGAAAAAACATGGATATTTTACAGCTGACGAGAGCGTTGGGCCACGCCATCCAGGAGGACGAGCGTTATCTTGCCTTTATGGCCGCCAAGGAGGCAAACGACCAGGACGAGGAGCTTCAGCGTCTCATCGGGGAATTCAACCTCAAGCGCATCTCCATCAACTCCGAGGCCAGCAAGGAGCACAAGGACCAGGAAAAGCTTGAGAGGCTCAACGCCGAGCTGCGCGACTGCTACGAAACCGTCATGCAGAATGTGCACATGGCCGCTTACAACGACGCCAAGCAGGCCATGGACGCGCTCTTAAACGAAATCAACACCATCATCGCCGTTTCCGCAAACGGCGGCGACCCGGATACCGCCCAGGCGTCCGGCGGCTGTTCGGGCAGTTGCTCGGGCTGTTCCGGGTGCAACTAAAGGGCGCAAATAAAACGCAAGGCGGGAAGCGAAGAAGCGGCAAAAAATGTCGAAGAGTCGTTTCCCGCCTTGCGTTTTTGTGTTATAATAGCTGCAAAAGCGACTATTATACGATTTTTCATGCC
>CAMLYM010000007.1 GCA_946491705.1 uncultured Clostridia bacterium | reverse complement strand
ACAAGAGAATTTCCCGGGAAAAGGATCTTTGCCGCTTTGGGACGGCCCTCTTCACAGGCCCTTCCGGCGGCCGTATAAAGAAAAACCTCATGTGCAGCGAGCGCTGCGGTAAGGCCGATTCCAGCGTAAAAAAGACGGTTTCCCGTGTCTTCCCTGCCAGGTAAGAACGGAAAACCGTGTTCGTTTTTGGCTTCGTTATGTTCCATGAAACAATTTGCGCACCGTCTTTTGCATCCGGTGGACGTAAAGGGCGATCAGCCGGGTGACGCCGATGTCGTAAATGACGAAGGTGACGTTTGCAAGCAAAAGCAGAACCAGAGGCCCGTAAGCGCCGAACACCTCCAGGATGTCCTCCGGGATACCGAGCACGTTGGTGACCACGTAATAGGCCGACACACAGGCTGCATTGAACACCATGAGCTTGATGAGCCATTCCAGCCACAGCTTTCCAAGCCGTTCGATCGCGCCCTTTAAAACCGGGTAGTAGCCGAGAAAGGCAATGTACATCACAGCGGCTTCCTTGCTGGGCGCCAGAAAGAAAGAGAGAACCGCCGTAGCCGCATAAACACCCAGCGCCCGGCTGCTCCCCATCTCAATGACCGCCGGAATCAGCAGCACTCCCGCAATAGCGGGCAGCGCATAGTCGGCAATGGAAAAGAAGCTTAAAAGCATGACGACCACCGACAAGGCCGTCAGGATTCCGCCAAAAGCCAGCTTCTGACTGCTTTTCATCGGCACCCTTCCCTCCTATCTGAATCTAACAGCAACTGATCAGGTCTCCGCCCATGCATTCGCAGCAGCAGTCCGCACAGATCAAGCTTGAGCACATGTCGCACGCCGAACAGCCGGTTTGCGCCGGCGCGCCGCCCCGATTGCCGTAGGGGTTGGCGCGGTAGCCGCCGGCGTTTCTCTGCCATTGCAGCTGGTTGAGAGCCGCGCGGTATTCGGCATTGTTCGGGTCCATACGGTTGGCGGTGGCAAAGTGGGTGTAGGCCTCTTCCAGCCAGCCCCGCTTATACAGCACGCTTCCCTTGAGAAAGTACCACTCCGCGTCCCGGCTGGGGCCAGGCACCCCGTCGAGCAGCTGGTCGGCGTCCTCGATGCGGTTGGCGTTAATCATATTGCGAATGTCCCGAAACTGGGAAGAACCGCCGTAAGACGACCCGCCATAGGAAGAACCGCCGGAGGAACCGGAAGCACCGCCGCGGCGCAGCTTCATGATCTGATCATATGCGGCGTTGATCTCCTGCATCTTTTCCTGCGCCAGATCGGACAGGGGATTGTTTCCATACCGGTCGGGATGGTACTTTTTCGCCAATTCCCGGTACGCCGTTTTTACTTCCTCATCGCTTGCATTGGGCGAGACTCCCAGAACCTTATAAGGATCGGTCATTCGCCGCTCACCTCCGTTTTCTTTAAGCCGCTCTTTTCCTGTTCTGCCTGGCGGCGCCGTCCTTTGGGGGATGGATTCTTCTCAACCGGGTGAAACACCCGCCTGGCCACCATCGGCAGCCCCTCGTAAAAAATATTCTCCAAAATCGGCCCGAAGCGTTTCTCCTCCAGCAAATCGAAGGTGGCAGCCGCCTCTACTTCGGTGCGTTCCAGCACCTGTTCGGCGTACTCCCTTGCCCCGGGGATTTCGTTTTCCCTAGTAATCCCGCTTCTTCGCAGGAACACATTGTAGTTGCCGCTTGCGAAGTCCTTTTGCATATCGTCCGCCGCGTCGATGAGGTAAATCCAGCGGCCCAGGCAGTATCCCAGCCGGGTAAGAACCCGTTTCTCCCGCTCGTCCCCGGAAAGCATGGCGCATACCTTTGAGAGCATCCGGGCGGTGGGCACGGCGGCCGCGTCCACGCTTTGGGTACTCTCCGCCTCCACCCTGCCCTGGGCCTCGATGTATTCCTCCATCACCCCATCCAGGGCCTCGTACCGTTTCCTTGCCTTCTTGCGCATATGCGCCGCATAAGGAAGGGCGAGCCGGGCGGGGATGGATTTCAGGAAAGTCTGGTCGGCCACGTTATCCTTGAGCTTATAATAGAGCATCACCATGGAAGCCGCAGCAGAAAAGGAAAAAGCCTCTCCGCCCTTGCAGCACAGGCACTTTTTGAGCGGGTTAAAGAGGCACCGCTGCCGCTCGAAGCCCGCGCACGTCTCCTGAACCGACAGGCCCAGCATGGCGAGAAACGCAAAATCGTAATTGAGGGTCATCCGGGAGAGAATGCCATACTCCCGCCCCATGCATTTGCACAAGGCACAGTAAACGCCCTTATACATTTCGAATTCCTTCACCCTTAGATTGGGCTGAAAGGGCTTGATATATCCGAACACCCGCTCACTTCATTCCCTTGTGCAATGGTTTTGTCCTGTATTTTGGCAGAAGAAAAAAGCAAAACGTCTCATTTTGCTTTTACGTCCGTCTACAGTATTTACATAATAGAGTCAGTTTACAGACTGCAGGGGGAAATTACAATTAATAATCTGTAAACTTTGCAAAAAACCGCCGGTTTTCGGCATTTTATCAGCGAATCCCGGCGGTCAGCCCTTGCTTTTGTGTAGTTTATTTCAATAAGCTGGATAAATTGTTTCTTTCTGTTTGACGAATGGCATTCGGATTCTCCCCGAACAGAGAGGAATAGCTGTAAATGGAAAAACCGTCGCAGTTTGCAATCTGACGGCTGTATTCCACCTGCCGCTTGAGAATGTCGTCGTGAGTCTGCCATTCCCCCTTTCCCGTGCCGGCATAGGCGTCCTCTTCCCCGGTTTTGTAGGCGGCCAGACCGAGATAATACCGTACCTCAGGCGCAGTCACCAGTTTCGACCATTCCTCCGCCACAGCCTCAAAGGGCATTTTTGCGTTTTCAAAGCCGAAATAGTCCTGCGGCATCAGGTAATCCACATAGCCCGGTTCGCTTCCCCATTTGGCTACGTCGGCATATTTGTTTGCATAGTTTTTCTCAATGTCCGCCGCCGGGCTGACGCCGAAAACCGCGGCGGAATTGGCCGCCTTGACGGCGCTGTAAACCGCTTTCATCAGCTCGTTTACCTGTTCGCGCCGCCAGTCGTCGCGCGACAGGGCGCCTCCCGCCGCTACATAGGCGTCGTACTGGGCCTGGTCGCTGTCGCCGAAGTCGTCGGGATAGAAATAATCGTCGAACTGGACGCCGTCTACCCCATACCTGCTCACCACCTCCGCCGCGCCCCGGGCAATCAGGTCCCGGACCTCGGCGATGCTGGGATTCAAATACTGGCCGCTGCCCGTCTGCACCACCCAGCCCGCCTCACTCCATTTGGCGTAGGGGCCGTCGGTATCGAGAGCTTCGGGCACCAAGACCTCGCCGGTGTTGAGCTGGATGCGGTAGGGGTTGAGCCAAGCGTGCAGCTTCAGACCCCGCTCATGGGCGGCGGTGACGGCCAGCTGTAAAAGGTCGTAGCCGGGGTCCTTCCCCTGCTCGCCGGTGAGCAGATGGGAGAAGGGGAAAAGCTCGGTGGGATAAAGGGCGTCGGCAAAGGGGCGAACCTGAAAAAACACCGTGTTCAGCCCGAAGGCGCTGATTTGATCGAACATGGACGCAAGGCGGGCGGCAGCCGCCGCCTCATCGAGGCCCTGGAACCCAAGCTCCAGATAGGAAATCCACACGCCGCGCAGCTCGTCCTGAGACGAAGGAGCGCCGCCGGAAACTTTGGGCGTCAGCAGGGCCGACTGGGGATAGGCAAAGTCCGGCTCGTCCTCTTTCACCGGTGCGTAAAGGGAGCCGAGCGTCTCCACGCCGGAAGGGGCCGAGGACAAGGTGCAGCCGGACAGAAGGAATACACCGAGCAGAATGGTTATAATAAAACGAATGGATTTCATTGGCGCCGCCTCTTTTCTGAGTTCCATCGACTTGTGCGGGTACTGTTTTCGTTGACAAACAAACAATCTCATTATAATATGGTTAAGGCTAAAACTTTGTCAAAATACTGCCGGACTTTGGCGGAAAGGCAGGCTCCCTATGCCTCAAAACGATCTTGCGGTTTTCCTCTGGTATTGGCTGCTGGCAAACGGGGCGGCACTTACCCTCACTCTTTACGACAAACGTGCGGCCAGACAGGGACACTGGAGAATTCCGGAAAGCACCCTGTTTACGGTGGCGGCCCTTGGCGGGGCTTTGGTTATGCTCGCGAGCATGCTGCTCATCCGTCACAAAACCCGGCACAAAAAATTCATGGCGGGTCTTCCGGCGATCCTGGCGCTACAGATTCTCACGGCGGGGCTTTGCGTTGTGCTTCTCTGAAGATCCGGCTCATTGAAACGGGCACCCGGAGTCCAAACGGACAAGCAAGGCAACATTTTCCCGAATTGACATGGTTCGATAAAAAAGCTATAATTTATTCTTGCGACGATATGGATAAAAAATCTTTGCAATATTTAGAAATATGAGGTTTTCGGATATGAATCGAAAAAGACGCTCCCCAGATCGCAACGAGCTCTCTTTGAGCGATCTCCTCTATTGGCTGATGCGGAAAAAATGGCTGATCCTGCTGGTGACGGCCGCCGCCGCTGCCGGGGGATATTTTTATGCATATGCAACCCATATTCCCCAATATACCACCACTGCTACTATGGTGTTCAACGTCACCCAGCAGTCCTCGAACCCATTAAACACCACCGATACCCTGCGCCTGGTGGACACCTTTTCGGAAATCGTCAAGAGCGACCGGGTGGCGGAGCAGGTTTGCAGCGCTTTGGACCTGACTTTGTCGGCGGAGAAGGTCAAGTCCTTTGTTTCGGTTTCCGTCACGGAAAACACGCCTCTTGTAAAAATCCAGGTGACCACCACGGATCCGAAGCTCTCTTATAACATCGCTCAGCAAATGATGGTCTATTCCCCTCAGGTGATTAACGATACTTTGAAAACCGGATCGGTCAACGTGCTCGACCAGCCCAAGGAGCCTACCGCTCCCATCCCCTTCGCTCCGCTCAAGAATATTCTCGTCTTCGCCGTGGTTGCATTTCTGGCCATGTGCTTGGGTGTGGTAGTCTATAGCCTGCTCTTTACCAAGATTAAAAACGCCAGGGATGTGGAGCAGAACTTTGACAGCGAAGTGATCGGCGAAATTCCCCACGTCAAGGGAAGGGACAAAAAACGCGCCCATCTGGTCACCGACAACGACATCTCCGACAGTTTTCTGGAAGCCTACGCTTCCTATTCCATCATCCTGATGCGGGAGCTGGAAAAGCTACAGGTGAAGAGGTTTATGATTACCAGCACCCATCAGTCGGAAGGCAAGTCCACCGTCGCTATCAACACTGCTATGAGCTTGGTGAAAGCGGGCAAGCGGGTGCTTTTGCTAGACGTGGACCTGAAGCGGCCCACGGTTTACCGGCGGATTGCGCCGGATAAGGCCGCCATTGATATTCATTCTCTGATCGAAAAGGAAATTCCCGCTCAGTCGGCCATTCTGAAGACCGACTACGGGTTCGATATTCTGCCGTGCATTTATCCGAGCAAGGAATCCTCCAACCTTCTCTCCCTGATCGACTTTAACGAACTGCTCGAAGGGGTAGAGGCGCAATACGATTATATCATTTTCGACACGCCGCCGGTAGGTATCATTTCGGATGCTATGCTTCTGATGAAATACGTCAACACCGTCGTGTTCGTCATCAAACAGGAGGAATGCACCATTCGAATGATCACCGATACAGTGGAACGCTTGGATAAGGCGGGCGCGGAAATCGTGGGTATGGTGCTCAACGACATCCGCCATCACAACCTAGGTTCGGGCTACACCTATAAATATGGATACGCGTATCATTATAAATACGCACGGTACTACTCCGACACGGACAAGACCAAGAACAACGATCACAACTGAGGAAAGAACAGCCGGACTTGGGACTCAATATCCCAGGGCCGGCTTTTTTCTCCGATGGAAAAGAGGAATGCCTAATGTATGTGGATTTTCATTCTCATCTTCTTCCCCGGGCCGATCACGGCTGCCAGACCACGCGGGAATCTATGGCGATGCTGCAAACCGAGCTTGCCCACAAAATAGAGACCGTGGTGGTATCGCCTCATTTTTATCTCAAGCAAAATTCCATTGAGGAATTCCTCGCCCGCCGGGAAAAAGCGCGTGCAAGGCTCGAAGAGGTCATAACGGAACGGGGTAAGCCGGTGCCGCAGATCCGGACCGCCGCGGAGGTACAATTGTCTACCGGCGTGTCCGAGCTGGAAGGGCTAGACCGGCTTTGCATCGAAGGAACCCGCTTTATTCTCATCGAGCTGCCCTACACCTTCTGGGGCAGGGCAGTCTTTCGTTCTTTGGACCAAGTAATGGAGGAGCATAAACTCCGGCCGATCATCGCCCATCTGGAACGCTTCCCGGCAGAAAACAGCCGGGATCTTCTTCGCCGGTATGCGGACAGTGACCTGATCATCCAGATCAATGGATATTCTCTGGTACAGATGTTCACTCGCCGCCGTTCCCTGTCCATTCTGCGATGCGGGATGCCCATAGTTCTAGGAAGCGACTGCCACGGAGACCGGGACAATATTTTAGATCTGGCAAAAGCGTACCGGATGGCGGAGGAATACCTGGGGAAGGAAACGCTTTTGGCGCCGATTGCACGAGTGTTCGGCGAAGAAAAGAACAGGACGGGACAAACGCAATAGAAAAAAGCGGAGCCTGAACGCTGTTGTCCAGATTCCGCTTTTTGTTTCTCCATAAAAAGGCTCTACATCAGAAAACGACCTGAGAAGAAGGCTCGCAGGACCGACCCGATCCCCTGCAGAATCAAAATCACACCTGTCACGGCACCCAAAGTCAGTGCGCCCGCCACCGGGTCCAGGAAGGACAAAAATCCGCCTACCACGAACAGGATACCCAGTGCCAAAAACCAACCCCAGCCCCGCACACCGATCATTTTCAGATCAAAGGAGTTGACGATCTTGGAAATACCGGAGAAAAGGAGCCACATACCGAAAATAAAGGGCAAGGTGAGCATGGTAAAGGCCTGGTTGAATAGGACGAAAAGCGCCAAAATCACGGTGAGAATCCCATCCGCCAAAAACCAGCCAGAGCCGTGCATATAGGTATGTCCCTTGGCAAAGATAACGATGTCCACCGCACCGGAGATCAACATTACGATGCCTAAAAAGACTGCCAGGGTCGTAAGCGCGACGCCGGGCCACGCCAGACAGATCACACCGGCCGCCATCAAAAGCACTCCGGCGACTACCCACAGAATACGGGATACGGTCTTGCTCATATCATCACACCCTTTTTGTTGCTATCTGCATACTACCTCTCAAATATGAAAAAAGTCCATTCGAATCATGAACAAACCGTAAATTTAGCACTCGATATAATAGAGTGCTAAATTATAAACCACCATAAAATCGAATTTCCTGCCGTAGTCGGCGCAGTAAGAAAAAAAAAGGACAGGAAAAAAGAGAATAGAGCCTCAAAGTCGTATAGCTTGTAAGTGAACAAGCATCTAATCCGGCTACAAAAACCGTTTCTCTTCTTCCTGAGGAAAATCCGGAAAAGGCCCCAGGCCGGCTGAAGAAATTACTGTTTTACTAGGAATGCGATTCGAATACAGGATTTTCTATTCCTGTCGTCTGTGTTCCAGGCTTGCACAAACAAACAACAGGCAAACCGGTTTTGTTTTCTGTTGGACGTTGGCTGCAGGAAAAGAGGCACTGCTATATAGAGCAGTGCCTCTTTTCCGCTTATGCCTGGAAGAATACATGAAATGCCTGATGGGCCATATACACGTCCAGCTTGCTGACCAGCTCAAAGGGGGCGTGCATGGAGAGGACCGGAACCCCTACGTCCACCACGTCCACGTTCAGCGACGCGATGAACATGGCCACCGTTCCTCCGCCGCCGGCGTCCACCTTGCCAAGCTCGCCAATCTGCCACTTGATGCCGTGCTCGTCAAACAGGCGGCGCACCTTTCCCATAAACTCGGCGGAAGCGTCGGAGGTGCCGGATTTGCCTCTGGCGCCGGTGTATTTGGTGACCACTACACCGTAGTTGACATAGGAGCTGTTGCGCGGCTCGCTCACGTCCGGCCAGGTGGGATCGAGGGCGGCGTTTACATCCGCCGAGAGGCATTCGGAGTTGGCCAACACCACGTAGGACGGTACGCCGGCCGCGTCCGACAGGGCGGTGATAAAGTCTTTCAGATAAGCGGAGTTGAGGCCGGTATTGCCGTCCGAACCGATTTCTTCCTTGTCGGTGAGGACGGTGACCGCCGTGTGTTTGGGCCGATCGCACGCGAGAATGGCGGTCAGGGCCGGGTAGGCGCACACCCGGTCGTCATGACCGTAAGCGCCGACAAGGGACCGGTCGAGACCCACGTCCTTGGCTTTGTGGGCGGGAACCAGAGTCAGCTCGGCGGAAAGGAAATCCGCTTCCACGATGCCATACTTTTCGTTGAGCAAGCGCAGGACATGGAGCTTTACAAGCTCGTCTTCCTTGGCCTTGGCTTCTCCCAGAGGACGCGAACCGATCACCACATTGAGCTCCTCGCCCTTGATACCCTGGGCAAGGGTGCGCTTCATCTGTTCGTCCGCCAGGTGGGGCAGCAGGTCGGTGATGCAAAATACCGGGTCGCTCTCCTCCTCGCCGATGCACACGTCCACGGCAGATCCGTCCTTTTTGATGATGCGGCCGTGAAGCGCCAAGGGCATCACCGTCCACTGGTACTTTTTGATGCCGCCGTAGTAATGGGTCTTGAAATAGGCAAGCTCTCCGTCCTCGTAAACTGGATTGGGCTTTAAGTCGATACGGGGAGAATCAATATGAGCGGCGGTGATGCGCACCCCTTCGGTCAGCGGCTTTTCGCCGATGACGGCGAGAATGATCGCCTTGCCGCGGTTGACAAAGTACACCTTGTCGTTGGGACCATACTTTTTCCCATAGGCAAAGGGAACAAAGCCCGCCTGCCGGGCGGCGTTCTCGGCATAGGTTACCGCTTCCCGCTCGGTTTTCGCCTGGTCTAAAAATGCCTTGTACCCGTCGCAGTACCCGTCTGCCTTGGACACGTCGGCCTCAGAGAGGCCCACCGCTAGGTTCTTGCGGGTCATCAGCAGCTGCTTTTTCAGAGCGTCAACATTTTGTTGCATAAAAAAGTCCCTCCATAGGCGGAAATATCTCCGCGTTTTTCTTTTATTTCTTCGAACCGGCTGTATTGTAATAAAGACGCTGGTAGGTTTGCCGTGCGTCCTCTACCTTCTTGACATAATTGCGGGTTTCTTCAATGGGAATGTACGATAAGGTTTCCCCATCCTTCGAACACTCCGGGTCCTTGAGCCACTGATTGACCCGGCTGCGGCCCGCGTTATAGGCGGCCAGCGCCTCGTCCTGGGTTTCAAACTCGGTTAGCAGAATGGAAAGGAGCTGGGTGCCGTATTTGATGTTGACCGCGGGATCGTTTAAGTCCTCCGAGGTCAGCGGCTCGTCCCACCCGGTCATGAACCGGATCCAATCAAAGGTGGCGGGGGTAATCTGCATCAGGCCGATGGCCCCCGCGTGGGACTCTACCTGGGGCCGAAAACCGCTTTCTGTGCGGATGACCGCATAGATCAGCGCCTCGTTGACGCCGGTGTCCGCGCTTGCCTGAGTGACCAGGGCCTGGTATTCCTCCGGGCGGGGATAAGAGCTGTGCATAAACTGGGTGTATCCAAACCGGAGCACCTGCACCGCCACCGCCAGCACCAGAATCCCGACGACCGTACCCAGCAGTATCTTTTTGCCCTTCATCCGGTCATCCTCCTGCGAAGTGTTTCCATCAGCGTCCTTACCTGTGTGTTCAGATGCGCGGCGTCCCCGTTGTTTTCGAGCACATAGTCGCACCGGCCGGTATAGAAGGATATGGGCGGCTGGGCGGACATGCGCAAAAGCCCCTCGTCCCGGCTGATCCCGTCCCGCGCCAGGATGCGGGCAAGCCGTATTTTCTCGTCGGCCGTCACGCAGGCGGTAACGTCGCAGATTTGATCCGCGCCGCTCTCGAAAAGCAGGGGCGCGTCAAACAAAAGAAATGAGTTTCCAGCTGCTGCCAAAGCCTCCATCCGGCTTTTCGCCCGCCGGCAGATGGCCGGGTGGGTAATGGCGTTGAGAGCGGCGCTCCCTTCCTTGCTGGAAAAGGCCCGTGCAGCCAGAAGCCTGCGATCCAGGGACCCGTCTTCCCGAAGAATGTCCGACCCGAACCGGTCGCTCAGTTCCATGAGCAGAGGGGAACCCGGCTCCATGACCTCCCGGGCCACCTGGTCCGCGTCGACGACGGCGAAGCCCAGGCCGGAAAGGAGGCCGGCGACCGTGCTTTTCCCCGCGCCGGTGGGGCCGGTCAACCCTAGGATTACATGACTCACAGTTCGATCACCTCGAATGCGGCGGCGCGAATAAGCCGGTTATAAACGGCAAGCCCCACGCCTGTCTGCTCCGGGCAGCGGGCGTAGGCGAGAGTTGCGCCCATTTGGTCAATCGTCCGCAGGGCGTCGAACAGGCGCCGTGCCTGCTCCTCCCTGTCCTCCTCAGGGCCCAGAGAAACCGCCGGCACCTGCAGGGCGGCAGCGTCCTCATCAAAGCACAAGGCCGCCGCGCCCTCTCGCTTGTGCGCGTTTACATACCGGATATAGTCTTCCCCGCCGCCCTTTAGAATAACCACCCTGGCTTTGGGCGAATAGTGTTTGTATTTCATGCCGGGAGAGGACACCACCGCATTTTTTTGCACCGCGTGGGTAACGGCAGGGTCAATCTCCACGGGGCCAAGCGTCTCTTCGAGCTGCTCATGGGTGACGCCGCCCGGGCGCAAGAGCCTGGGCCGGTTTCCGGCCAGTGAAACCACGGTGGATTCGAGCCCGACGCCACAGTCGCCTCCGTCCACCACCGCTTCGATCTTTCCACGCAGGTCATGAAGTACATGCTCGGCCTTGGTGGGACTGGGACGGCCGGAGGTGTTGGCCGATGGAGCGGCCAGCGGCAGGCCGCTTGCCTCAATGATGGCTCTCGCTACCGGGTGGGAGGGAAAGCGCACCGCCACCGTTTCAAGCCCGGCGGACACTTCATCCGGGATGCAAGAGGCTTTGGGCAAAATGATGGTCAGAGGCCCCGGCCAGAACTGGTCCGCCAGCGCCAGCGCCTCATCCGGCACAGAGGCCACCAGCTTGGGTAGGGTATCCAGAGACGCGATATGCACGATCAAGGGATTGTCCTGCGGGCGGCCTTTGGCTTCAAAAATCCGCTTAACCGCGCTGCCGTCGAGCGCGTTCGCCGCCAGGCCGTATACCGTCTCGGTAGGAATGGCCACCAAGCCTCCCGCTTTCAGAAGAACGGCGGCTTTTGCGATATCTTCTTTCTTCGTTCCGTTGAGCAGTGCCGTTTCCATGGGCTTATTCCTCACCGGACGCTTTGAGTTTTTCCGCCCGGTCGGCGGTGATGAGGGCGTCGATCACCTCATCAAGATCCCCGTTGAGGGCGCTTTCCAGCTTATAGAGCGTCAGGCCGATGCGGTGGTCGGTGATGCGGCTCTGGGGATAGTTATAGGTGCGGATACGTTCGGAGCGGTCGCCGGTTCCCACCTGGGCCTTGCGCTCGGCGGCGATGGCGTTCTCCTGCTCGGCCCGTTTGCCGTCGAGGATTTTCGCCTTGATAAGCTTTAGGGCCTTATCCTTATTCTTATACTGGCTGCGCTCGTCCTGGCACTCCACCACGATGCCGGTGGGAATGTGGGTGATGCGGATGGCGGACTCGGTCTTATTGATGTGCTGCCCGCCGGCGCCAGACGCGCGGAAGGTATCAATCTGCAAATCGGCGGGGTTTAAGTCCAGCTCCACGTCCTCCGCTTCCGGCAGCACCGCCACCGTTACCGTAGAGGTATGAATGCGGCCCTGGGACTCGGTTTCCGGCACCCGCTGAACCCGGTGCACCCCGCTTTCGAATTTGAGCCTCGAATAGGCTCCTTCCCCGGAAATCAGGAAGCTGATTTCCTTATAGCCGCCGAGCTCGGTTTCGTTGGCGGAAATGACTTCCGTTTTCCATCCCCTCTGCTCAGCATACATGCTGTACATCCGAAAAAGGGAGGCGGAAAACAAAGCCGCCTCTTCCCCGCCGGCGCCGCCGCGGATTTCCACGATGACGTTTTTGTCGTCGTTGGGGTCGTGAGGCAAAAGGAGCACCTTGAGCTCCTCGGCAATGCGCTCCATGTCCGCCTTGGACTGGGCCCATTCCTCCTCGGCAAGCTCTCTTAGCTCTTTTTCCAGCGCCGAATCCCCCATCATGGCCTTGGCCTGGGCGCAGTTTTCACTGGCCTTTTTATAGTCCCGGTAGGCTTCTACAATGGGAGTCAGCTGTTTATGCTCGCGCATCAGGGACCTGTATTCCTCCTGGTTGGCGATGACCTGGGGGTCATAAAGCCGCCCGGAGATTTCCTCGTATCTCTTTTCGACTTCTTCAAGTCTGTCAAACATGGCGTTCCCTCCGTGTGTGTTGTGCGTATTTTGGGTTCGAAAAGGGACACGCTAGAGCGGCCCGTTTTTGTTTTCGCCGGCCGAGGCAGGCAGAATTTTTTTGATGTTGCGCTCCGCCTTCACCCGGGGCACCATAATTTCGTGCCCGCAGCCCAGGCAGCGGATGCGAAAGTCCATCCCCGAGCGCAGCACCAGAAAGCGGTTGCTGCCGCAGGGATGCTTTTTCTTCATTTCTAAGGTATCCCCTACATTGACGTTCATGCCGCCGCCTCCTTTGCCGGGATTGTTTTAGCCGTCCTTACGTAAGAAAAACCTGGTATCGCCACAGTAGAGTTATTATACCACACTGCGGTAAAAAAGCCAGAGGCTTTTTGTCGTTCCCTTCCGGCAAAAAGGCTTTCGGCGGGCCGATGCAGGCGGACTTTGCTAGAAACAGCTTTCTTTTTTGATAGCATTTGGAAAAAAGATACAAATATCATCCTTTCCACATTGTTGCATGTATGCCGCTTTTTCATACGGGCAAAATAGGACTGAAACAAAGGAAAGTAAGGTGGCAAGAATGAGTACCCGAATCATTGCAGAGTTTGAAAATATAGATTCCGCCGAAACGGCGGCGCGCCTCATCCGTTACCGCATCAACGACGTACACGCGGTACGGCTCAATTCCCGCGAGGAAATCCACGATGTACGCAGAGGCGACGTGACCATGGCGTTCCCCATCAACGACGACGTCTCCATTGCTCCGGTTCCGCTGATGTCCTCCTACGGCTCGGCGGGGGACCTCTCCAGCGCCTTTCACCCCTACCGTTCGGTGGACCCGAAGGAGTACGAACCGGCGCTGCGGCAAAACACCATCCTCACCGTGGAGGTAGACGACGACTGCGCCGGGCTTGCCAGCAACCTGATGTACAGCCAAGGCGGGCACGACGTGAAAAAAGTAATCGTCTCCTAAAAAAGGAACCTTTGGTCCGTGTTCGGGAAGCCTCCCGGGCGCGGGCCTTTTCTTTTTGGCATAGCCTTTGCTCGTTCTGCATAGATATTGGCTGAAGGCAACTTTGAACAGCAAAAACTGCGGCGTTTTGATTGAAGGAAAGCCCTCCGGCCGGGGCGGTGCGCTAGGAAAACAAGGACCGGAGGGCATCCAGCGTAAAAAAAGGAGGCATATGAAAACGTGAACACATTCAAACCGGAAGGCTATCTTCTCAACTCTCTGGAAAACAAGTCCCGCACCCGCAGCCGCGCCGCCTTGGCGGACGCCATTGCGGAACAGCATATTTTAGAAGCCAAGGCTGTCTTGTGCGACAGCGCCCACAACCTCTGGGTGGACCTGGGGTGCATGCGGGGCATGATTCCACGTCTGGAAGGCGCCATCGGCATTGAGGAAGGAAACCTCAGGGACATCGCCATCATTTCCCGGGTCGGAAAACCCGTCTGCTTTGTCGTCACCGGGTTTCAAAGCGACGAAAAGGGCGAATACGCTCTGTTATCCCGCCGGGCGGTACAAAAGGAATGTCTGGCCGATTACATAACGAGGCTCACGCCCGGCGACGTCATCGACGCCCGGATTACCCATCTGGAGCCCTTCGGCGCGTTTGCGGACATCGGCTGCGGACTGCCGTCCCTGCTCCCCATCGACGCCATTTCCGTTTCCCGCATTTCTCATCCCAGGGACCGGTTCCAGACCGGCATGGATATCCGCGCGGTGGTCAAGAATGTGGAGGAAGGCGGACGCATTACCCTTTCCCACAAAGAGCTTTTAGGCACCTGGGAAGAAAACGCCGCCTTGTTCGAACAGGGGCAGACGGTGGCGGGCACCATCCGCAGCGTGGAAAGCTATGGGATTTTCGTGGAGCTGTCCCCCAACCTGGCGGGGCTGGCGGAGCCGCGGGACGACGTGTACGTGGGCCAGCAGGCCAGCGTTTTCATTAAGAGCCTGATTCCGGACCGGATGAAGGTAAAGCTCATCATCATCGATTCCTTTGAAGCCTGTGTGCTGCCGGAGGAACCTCGGTATTTCTTCGAAGGGGAGCATATGGACCGGTGGCAGTACTCGCCGGAAAGCTGTTCAAGGGTGATCGAATCGGTCTTCGAGCCGCAAAAATGAATACCGGAAAGGCCCCGCGCTTTAAAAAGTGCGGGGCCTTTCCGGTTCCCTTGCAATAGAGAAGCGTTCGCCTCTTTTCTTTTTTCTTTTGTTCCGGTATACTAAACAGGACGAAAAAACGAGAAACGAGGTGCTCTATGAAACAGGAAACCAGATTTTATAACATCCTTTTTCCGGTATGGCTGCTGCTAATTTATCCGGTTGGCTGGATTTTCGTCATTATTGGAAACTTTCTGATCGACACCATCGTGTTCCAGGTGGGCGGAAAATTTCTCAAAGTCAAACGGCTGGACCTTTTGTACAAAAAGACCATATGGAAGGCCTTTTTGCTGGGGCTGGCGGCGGACCTGGTAGGGTCCGGCCTTCTTTTTTTGGCCGTACTGGGACCGGACGGCTGGTGGATGAATGCGATTGGGGGGCCGGTGTCCCAAAACCCGTTTCAGAGCTTCCCTGCCTTTCTTCTCGTCCTGCTGGTGGTAGCCCTATGCGGCGTTCTCATCTATTGGTTCAACCGCAAGCTTACCTTCCGAAAGGTGGATCTTCCTGCCCGCAGCAAGCACATTCTTTCCCTGTACATGGCTATTTTTACCGCTCCCTATCTCTTCTTTCTGCCCACTGAATGGCTTTATTGAGCGAGGTTTTTCTGCAAATCAAACAGCCGTCCCACGAGTGGAGCCATTTTTTGTCGGTACGGCTCTAAGCCGGCAGTCTTTGCTCAAATCCATCGGTTTCTAACGAAAAAGCGGCTGCATGTGCAGCCGCTTTTTTCCTTGATTTAGTCGTCCGACGACGTTTTGGGATTTCGCAGGGTCTGGCGGGTTTTGCGAAGCTCGGCAATTTGGTGGGTAAGCACGTCGTCGTGATTCTTGACCTGACGGCGATGGTCACCCAGCAGCTGGGTCATGGCGTCTTCCTGGTTCTTTGCCGCCTCGCGCACATGGGAAAGATTGGCAGTAAGAGCGTCGTCCGCCCGCTTCATCAGGTCGTCAATATAATCGCTGGCCGCTTTGCGCATCTCCCGGGCCTTGAGCTGGGCCTGACCGAGCATGTCGTTGGCCTTCTGCTGGGCCTGTTTGACGATTTCCTCCTGCCCGACCAGCACGCGCGCCCGTTCCTCCGCGGTACGGATGATAGACTCAGCCTCTCGACGGGCGGTGGCGATGATGTCGCCCCGGTCGGACACGATAGCGCGGGCCTGACGCAGCTCCTGGGGCAGGTTTAAACGAATGTCGTCGATGAGCTCCTGGATTTTACCCGAATCCACAAAGCATTTCCCACCCGACAGTGGGACCAGAAAGGACTTTTCCACCATTTCGTCCAGCTGGTCGAGAATATCTTCTACGGTCATGATTGGTCATCCCCCTTTTTAAGAAGCCTTTTGTTGATATCGTCAATGATACAGGTGGGAACGAATTCGGAGATGTCCCCTCCATACATGGCAATCTGACGCACCACGCTGGAGCTTAAAAACATGTTTTCCGCCGTGGTAGTCAAAAACACGGTTTCCAAGTCCGGATTCAGACGCTTATTGGCAAGCGCCATCTGAAATTCATACTCAAAGTCGGACACCGCCCGAAGGCCTTTGACCAGCGCCTTGGCCCCTTTGATGCGGGCGTAGTCGGCCAGCAGGCCGTCGAACGCGTCCACCTCCACATTGGGAAGGTCAATGGCTCTCTCTAAGAATGTCACCCGTTCCTGAGCGGTAAAGCACGGGGTCTTGGCGTAATTGCCCATAACGGCGACGATTACCCGGTCGAACATGGAGGCGGCCCGGCGGATAATGTCCAGATGTCCCAACGTCACCGGGTCAAAGCTGCCCGGACAGATTGCAGTAATCAATCTTCCGTCCCTCCTCTATAGACCGACAGGCGGATTTTCCCATACCGGTAGGTGCGCGCAAGGGCAAAACCCCCACCGATTTCTCGGGGCGGATTTTCCCGCTCAGAGTGCTCACAGAGAATGACCCCGCCGTGGTTCATTTTCGCTGCAAGCAGAGGAAGCGCCTTTTCCACAAAGCCCTTTTCATAAGGCGGATCCAAAAACGCAAGGTCAAAGCGGTCGGCGGTGCTTAGCAAAAAGGCATCGTACCCGGTTGTAAACACTTGGGCTCTGCCTTCAAAGCCTACCGTCTCCAGGTTTTTGCGCACCACTTCCACGCTTTTTGCGCTTTGGTCCACAAATACGGCGGATGCGGCTCCCCGGCTGAGCGCTTCGATGCCCATCTGCCCAGACCCTGCAAACAGGTCGAGCACCTTGCGGCCCTCCACCTCAAACTGTATGATGCTGAAAGCCGCTTCCTTCACCCGGTCGGAAGTGGGACGTACATCCTCCCCTTCCCGGGTAATCAAACGCCGGCCTCTGGCGGTTCCTGTTATGACTCGCATGGGTTTTCCCTCCATGTGGTGCTCCCCATTTGGCAGCGAACGGCAGCCGGTATGCATGGGGATATTTTATTTATTATCCCATTTTTCGTCGGTCCTTGTCAACCCCGGACGATTTCTTTCTGCTCCGGATTGTTGCGGTAAACTTCCCTGGAAATGACAATCCCGTTTTTCAGAGTATATTCCCGGTTAAGATAATCGTAATAGGTGCCGGGTGTAACTAAGCCGTTCATACCAAGCACATCGGTACCGGAAGATCCGATCACTTCATCGGCCAGCTTGACGCAGTTGGTAGTAAGGACAAAATAGGTTTTAAAAGAGCTTTTGGTGAACTTATAAAATTTCGCTCCCGTCACCCGGTAAAGCCGGCTGGCGTATTCCTTATACTTGTCCAAATCCGTTTCCCCGCGCCTCATCGCTTCCACCACCGGCGGATCCCATTCATAGAGATAGCTGAAGATTTCATCCATCTTCTGATCCACTCGCTTTTTCTGCTCCTCGGTCAGGCGAAGGCCGAAGCAAAACAGAGTTTTTCCCGCATAATTATTGCAGAAATTCACGTATTTTTCCTTTTTGTCAATGGTAAAAAGCACCCCGTCTCCCATGCCGCCGTCCAGCTTTTGAGACGCCTTGTCATAGCAGCCGTAGGAGATAACCTGGCCCCGGTAAAAAAGGTCCATATGCCCCATGACGCCGGTACCTTTTTCCATGACGTGGATGAACACCTCAATATCCGGCGGGTTCTCATCCTTGACCGGGCTTTGAGGGACCTCCTCCTGCTTGGAGGACTGAAGAAAGTTGTTGATCTTCGAAAGCATCAGCTTGGGCATAAAGGAGACAAATACCACCGGCAACGTGATGCGGATGTGTCGCTTGATCTTACCGGGGTTCTTAAAGGGTAGTATTTCCCGGAAAAAGTCGATCAAATAAGTCGATCCGTAAAAAATCAGGAAAATCCCGATGATGAGCATGACGGTAGACACGCTCTCGTAGGGATTACTCATAATGACGACGGAAAACACGATCATGACCAAGCCGGAAACCAGCGGGTAAAGCCGGTAAATCAACTTGTCCTCCGTGTACTGGAAAAAGGAGATGAGCTTGATGATAGCTAGAATCATCATATAAAGTCCCAGCAGAATGGGTAAAACCGCCTTGAACTTATCCGGGTCCAGATACAAAAGGACACCCAAGCCAATGGTCAAAAGGCCCGATAGAATCTTTAAAAGACCGTTTTTGAAAAAAGGCTTGCTGGATACCGCGGTAACCAACTGCACCACTCCAGCGATAGCCAAGAGCCCTGAAGTGACCAGGTAGACAATGGACAGCAGAGACTCTCTCCAGATAATCGCCGCAATCCCAAAAAACACAAATGCAAAACAAGACAACAGCAGCGAGCTGGCGCTGACGTAGCTTTTGATCATAGACCTATCTCCTGTCCCTTATTCTTCCATCGTGTCAAAATAAAGCCGGATGGCTTTCGCCGCCGGTGCCGATACTCCTTTGACCGCGGCAAGTTCTTCTTCGCTTGCCTGCTTGATACGCCCCACGCTTCCAAAATGGGAAAGCAGGGCCTTTGCGCGGGCGGGCCCCACTCCTGGAATCGAAAGCAGCGTGGAGGACAGTGCCGACTTGCTGCGCCGCTGGCGGTGGTACCCGATGGCGAACCGGTGAACCTCTTCCTGAATGGTGGAAACCAGGGTATAGGCGCTGCGGGTCATGGAAATGGCGATTTCCCCGTCTAACGAGGCGATGGCGCGGGTGCGGTGCTTGTCGTCCTTGACCATGCCAAAGAGCGGAATCGAAAGGCCGAACTGCCTGAGCACCGGAGCTACCGCCGCCACCTGACCTTTCCCCCCATCGAGCAAAATCAGGTCCGGTAGGCGGCCGAAACCCCTGCCCGTGTCCTTTTCCTCCTCGTAGTGGGAAAAGCGGCGGGTGAGCACCTCGTTCATGGAGGCATAGTCGTCCTGCCCCTGGAACCCTTTGATCTTGAACTTTTTATAGGCCGACCGCAGAGGCCGTCCGTCTTCAAACACCACCATGCCGGCCACGTTCTCGCTGCCGGCGGTGTTGGAAATGTCGTAAGACTCGATGTAGTGGGGCGGTTCGGAAAGCCCCAGAAGCCGTGACAGCTCGTCAAGCGCCGCCGCTTCCTTGCCGGTCCTCCCATTTTGCTGGGCAAGCTTTTCGGAAGCGTTCGACCGGCACATTTCCACGAGTCTTTTCTGTTCCCCGCGCTGGGGGACATGGATATGTACCCGCCGGCCCGCCTTCTGGCTAAGCCACGCCTCCAGAAGCGGCGCGTCCTCCACCGGCTCGTCCAGCGTCACCACCGGCGGCACCGTCTCCCGGATGGAATAGTACCGCTCCAGAAATTCCTTGCGTGCGGCGACAGCCGTGTCGATCTCCCCTAAGAGGAAATCCTCCCGGTCAAAAAGCCGCCCGCCCTTGAACCGGAACACCTCCACCGCCGCCTGAGTTCCAAGCGTGGCCAGCGCGATCACGTCCTGCTCGGGAATATGGGAATCCACGATCTTCTGCTTCTCGGTGATCTTCTTGATGGCGTTGATCTTGTCCCGAAGCTTCGCGGCCCGCTCGAACTCCAGATTTTCCGCAGCCCGTTCCATCTGTTCGGTGAGGGATTTCACCGAAAAGCTGCTGCCGCCTCTGAGAAAATCAATGGCCTGGGAGACAAACTCCCCGTATTCCTTCTCGGAAAGCTTTCCCCGGCAGGGGGCGCAGCACTGGTCGATATAAAAATTCAGGCAGGGGCGGCCCTTGCCGAACTCCTGGGGGAATTTGCGGCTGCAGGTGGGGAGCTTAAAAATCTTGTTCGCCTCGCCTACCGCCTGTTTGACCGTCCAGGAGCTCACATAGGGGCCTAGATAATTGGCCCCGTCCTGCACAATCTGCTTTTCGCTGGTGATACGCGGCCAGGGTCCTTGGGTGATCTTGACGTAATGATAGCCCTTGTCATCCTTCAGGAGAATGTTATACTTGGGCGAATGCTGCTTAATAAGGCTGCATTCGAGCACCAGCGCTTCAAACTCGCTGTCGGTAACGATATACTCAAAGTCCTCTACCCGGCTGACCATCTGGCGCACCTTGTCGGTATGCCCGCTGCCGGCGCCGAAATACTGGCTGACCCGGTTTTTAAGCGCCTTTGCCTTGCCGATGTAGATAATCTTGCCCTGCTTGTCATGCATAATATATACGCCCGGCTCCAAGGGAAGGCGCCTGGCCTTTTCCCGCAGCCGTAAAAGGGTATCCTCCAAAATTGCCCTCCTTTAAAAAACGCGCGGTTTGAATCGGTTACTGGATCATTTGGATTTTGCGTGGCAGAATGCAGGCCGCGATGATATAGGCGATGAGGCCGGCACCCGCACACAACACAAAAGTCCACGGATGTGTATCAGACCTGGGTCAATGCCTAAACACTTGGCCATCCTGCCCTCTTCCATCCTGTAAAGCCGCTTGGGCTGCATAGTACCGCGCCTTTCCGCTTTCCTCTCCCGGTGCCGGCAAAAACGGCGGCCGAATTCCTTTATAAGAATGATTTTCCATCTAAGTATATGCGAAGGAAGTGAAAAAAACAAGAGGGCCGACTTTTCTCAAGTCCGCCCTCTTCATGATATCGGGAATATTCCTCCTGGTATAAGCGCAGCGGGTTGATTCGTTGACGCTTATTCGGCAAAGCCGGACTGTACCAGGTTCACCAGGCTGTCCACAGCCTGCGTCTCATCGTCACCGTCCGCAATGATGCGGATCGTCGTTCCGCCGACGATGCCCAAAGAAAGGACGCCCAGAAGACTTTTCGCGTTGACCCTGCGTTCTTCCTTCTCCACCCAGATGGAAGACTTGTATTCATTTGCCTTCTGGATAAAGAAGGTAGCGGGCCGCGCATGCAGACCTACCTGATTCTGAACGGTGACATCTTTATAAGTCATCTTCGAAATTTCCCCCTGTCAATAGCAATTCACTCTAGTATTCTTCCTTTTATCCTATTATAAGCAAATTTGCCCGCAACGTCAACGATTTTGGTTTCCAATCGGGGCCGTGCGCTATATTTCGTATTGATGACCATAGCGCGCTGCAATAAATTCCGCCACGTTTGTTTAATTTGACCCTTTTCTTTTCCCGGCTTGGACAATTCCACAAATAATTATACAGCATTTTCGTTCCCATTATACCGAATCCCGCTCAAAATACCGAATGGGTTTCAGAAAATAATGGAAATTTCCTGTTATTCCCTATTTTTTGACTTTTCCCGGGCATGGATTTGTTCGAGCAGCTTCTGGTCGAGCCGGTCAGGCACAAAGGATTCCATCAAATCGGGGCGGCGATCCATCGTACGCCTCAGAGACTGCTCCCGCCGCCAATCGGCAATGTTTTTATGATGCCCGGACAGGAGCACCCCCGGCACCTCGCGGCCGTGCCAGACCGGGGGTCTGGTATACTGAGGATATTCCAGCAGGCCGCTAAAATGGCTTTCCTCGGTAAAGCTCAGCTCGTCCGCCAGCACGCCGGGTACCAGGCGAAGCACCGCGTCGGCCACCGCCAGGGCCGGCAGCTCACCGCCGGTGAGAACAAAGTCCCCCAGTGAAATCTCCTCATCCACCAGCTCTTCGATCACCCGTTCGTCGATTCCCTCGTAATGGCCGCACAAAAACGCGATGTGCTCCATCTTGGAAAGCTCCACCGCCCGCCGTTCGGTAAATACCTTTCCCTGGGGGGAAAGGTGGATCAGGTGGGGACGGGAGCCGGCGGCCCGGCACACCGCCTCAAAGCAGTCGTAAATGGGCTGGGCCTGCAAAAGCATACCCATTCCGCCGCCGTAGGGGTAGTCGTCCACCCGGCGGTGGATATCCAGGGTATACGCGCGGATGTCGTGACACTCCACCGTGACGAGCCCTTCCTGCCGGGCGCGGCCTACGATACTTTCCGACAGCACCGCCTCGCACATGGCGGGAAACAGGGTGAGCATGTCAATGCGCATCGTCAAACAACCCCTTGATGGGACGGATCTTCATAATACCGCCCTCGATGTCGGTTTCCACAATCACGTCGGGGATGGCGGGAATGAGCACTTCGCCCTGTGTGGTTTTCACATGGTAAACGTCGTTGGCTCCGGTGCGGCTGACGTCGGACAACTCTCCGTAGGTTTCGCCGGTATCCGCGTCCTGCACCTGAAGGCCCTGCAGGTCCTGGATGAAGTATTCCCCGGGAGCGAGGGTCACATCCGCTCGGTCGATGTACAAAACCCGGTCCCGCAGGGTTTGGGCGGCTTCGATGCCGTCAATCCCTTTGAGCTTTAGCAGGACCATCGTCTTGTGGGGGCGGGCGCTTTCCACCGTCACCGGCTCTTCCCCTTTTTTGAAATAGAGGGTATCAAACCCGCACAAAAAGTCCGGGCCGTTGGCCCAGGGCTGCACCCGCAGTTCCCCGCGGATGCCGTGGGTCCCGGTGACCTTGCCTACCTCCAGATACCGCTTTTTCATGTTCCGCTCCCTTCCCCGGCCTTTTGCCGCCGGATTGCTTTTCGCCTCCTGACCACGCCAAAACGGCGGGGCGGCGGTCCCGCACAAGCCAAACGGCTGGAATCCAAAGCGCAATGTGCCCGGGATTTCAGCCGTTTTGATGGTTTCTTAGTCGATTTCCACCGCGATCTTCTGGGAAGTGCGGCTGGCTGCAGCACGCATGACCGTGCGCATTGCCTTGGCAATGCGGCCCTGCTTGCCGATGACGCGGCCCATGTCGTTTTGCGCCACATGCAGATGGTAAACCGTCACGCCCTCTTCATTGGGTTCGTCGACGGTCACATTCACCGCGTCCGGGTCTTCCACAAGGCCCTTGGCAATGATGATCAGAAGTTCTTTCAACAGTTCCACCTCTTGCCCTTACAGAACGTCGTTCTTCTTGAACAGCGCCTTGACGGTATCGGTCGGCTGAGCGCCGTTGGCGATCCACTTCTTGGCCTTTTCCGCGTCCACCTTCACGGTAGCCGGCTCGGTCAGGGGATTGTAGTAGCCGATCTCCTCAATGAAACGGCCGTCACGGGGATAGCGGGAATCCGCCACTACGATGCGGTAGAACGGGGCTTTTTTCGCGCCCATGCGGCGCAGTCTGATTTTTACTGCCATTGGTCAGTTACCTCCTGAGAATAATAAAATGTAGTATCGTCAACACCAACAAACAAGTTTGCTTGGTACGCTGCGACTTTGTTACCTGGGGAACGCGCCCGGAGGGGGCATCCCCATCATCCGGCGGCGCTTCTTTCCCTTGCCGCCGAACTGCTTCATCATCTGCTGCATTTGCTCGAGCTGCTTGATGAGGCGGTTGACATCCTCCACCTTCGTGCCGCTGCCCGCGGCGATGCGGCGCTTACGGGAAGGATTGATGGCGTCCACACACGCCCGCTCCCGCTTGGTCATGGACAGGATGATGGCCACCGTGCGGTCCATCTGTTTGTCCATCTGGGAGTCGTCAATGTCCGCTTCTTTCAAATGCTTATCCATGCCCGGCAGGCTGCTCAGAATCTGCTTGATGGGGCCGAGCTTGCGCACCTGGGCAAACTGATCGAGCATGTCGTTGTAATCCATTTTGTTTTCCGAAAAACGCCGGGCCATCTGCTCGGCCTTTTTCACGTCCAGCTGGGACTCGGCCTTTTCAATCAGGCTCAGCACATCGCCCATGCCCAAAATCCGCGACGCCATGCGTTCCGGATGGAAGACTTCGATTTCCTCGATCTTTTCGCCGGTACCCGCGAACTTGATGGGCTTTCCCGTGACCGCCCGGACCGAAAGGGCCGCGCCGCCGCGGGTGTCGCCGTCGAGCTTGGTGAGAACCACGCCGTCAATGCCCAGCGCCTCGTCAAAGGCCTTGGCCACGTTGACCGCGTCCTGGCCGGTCATGGCGTCCACCACCAGCAGGATTTCATGAGGGCCTACCTCCGCCTTGATCCGCTTAAGCTCGTCCATAAGCGTCTCGTCGATGTGCAGCCGGCCGGCAGTATCCAGAAGCACTAAGTCGTTGCCGTAGTCCTTGGCGTGCTTGACCGCTTCCTTGGCGATCTTGACGGGGTTTCCCTGGCCCTGCTCAAAAACAGATACCCCTGCCTTTTCTCCCATGACCTTAAGCTGGGTGATGGCGGCGGGACGGTACACGTCGCAGGCGACCAACAGGGGCCGGCGGCCCTGCTTCTTAAACATATGGGCCAGCTTGGCCGCATGGGTGGTTTTACCCGAGCCCTGCAGACCACAGAGCATGACAATCGTAGGGGGCTTTGGCGCAGAAGCAATACGCACGTTCTCGCCGCCCATGAGCGCCGTCAACTCTTCGTTGACAATCTTAATCACATGCTGGGCAGGCGTAAGGCTTTCCATGACCTCGGCGCCCACCGCCCGTTCGGATACCTTGGCCACAAAGTCCTTGGCGACCTTGTAGTTCACGTCCGCCTCCAGCAGGGCCAGGCGCACCTCGCGCATGGCTTCCTTGACGTCGGACTGGGACAGCTTTCCCTTTGACCGCAGCCGCTTAAACGCATTGCTCAGCTTATCCGAAAGACCTTCAAAGGCCATTGTGTCTCCTCCATTCGAGCACGTTTATTCCTCGTCGCACAGCGCCGCGGCCACCTTCGCGATCCGCCGCGCCTGCTCCTTTATAGTCGGCGAACCGCCGCAGCGGATGTTCGCCTCTTCAATCAGCCGGGCCGCTTCCAGAATGCTTTGCAGGCCCTCTTCCATTTTTCCAAACCGCTTGGCAAGCCCTAACCGCTCCTCCATTTCAAAGAGCTGGGCTTCCCCCCGCTTGATGGAATCCCGCACGCCCTGACGGGTAATTCCTTCGTTTTGCGCAATTTCCGCCAGCGACAGGTCGTCGTTGTAGTACAGGTCGATCACGTCGCGCTGCTTATCGGTGAGCATGTCGCCGTAAAAGTCCAGCAACACCGAGACTTGTAGGTTCTTTGCCAACCGAAACGCCCCCTCGCCTGTAAAGAAAATTGCTTTACAGGTTTGTATTATACAAGGTTTTCCTCCCACTGTCAAGGCTTTTTCTTTACACCGGTTTCTCTTTTTTGCATTTCCTCTCGTTTCCCAGCTTTATAGAGGTGTGCTTCTTCACCATGGACGCCATAAAAAGCCTTTGACCGGCAGGTGTTTCAAAGCGTCCAACCCGCCGCTCGAAAACGGGTGCTTGTGCTCTGAGCGAGGCTTATGCTATTTTATGGCTTGCTTCGCTCCAGCTACAAGGGCTGCCTTAACCGGCGTTGCCGGTGGACCAACCAAACAAAGAGGCATTCCTTTCGGAACGCCTCTCCTGCAACGATTATTTCATGCCGATGCGGCCGATGTCGGTGCGGTAGTGCGCCCCGTCGAACCGGATGGTTTTTACCGCGTCGTACGCTTTGTTAAGCGCTTCGTCCAGGGTGTCCCCCAGCGCCGTCACGCCCAGCACCCGGCCGCCGTTTGTAAAGAACTTGCCGTCCTGATACGCGGTGCCCGCGTGGTACACAATCGCGCCGTCAGCCTGGCCGTTTTCGTCAAGCCCGGTGATTTCGATGCCCTTGGGGTAGCTGCCCGGGTACCCGCCCGACGCCATAACCACACAGGCGCAGGCTTCCTGGGACCACTGTATGCTAAGCTCATCAAGGCGCTCGTCGATCACTGCGTCGATGATGTCCAGCAGGTCGGTTTTCAGCCGCGGGAGCACCACTTGAGTCTCCGGGTCGCCGAACCGGGCGTTGTACTCGATGACCTTCGGGCCCTTCTCGGTAAGCATCAGGCCGAAATAGAGGCAGCCCTTGAAAGGGCGGCCCTCCTCGTTCATGGCCTTGACCGTGGGCAGGAAGATTTCCTCCATGCAGCGCTTTGCCATCTCGTCGGAGTAAAAAGGGTTGGGGCTCACGGTACCCATGCCGCCAGTGTTGAGGCCCTTGTCCCCGTCCAGCGCACGCTTGTGATCCTTGGAGGAAACCATGGGGCACAGGGTCTTACCGTCGGTAAAGGACAGCACGGACACCTCCGGGCCGGTAAGGAATTCCTCGATGACCACCCGGCTGCCGGATGCGCCGAACACTTTGTCCTCCATAATGGAGTGAAGGGCGTCCTTGGCCTGCTCCTCGTTCTCCGCCAGGATGACTCCCTTGCCCAACGCAAGGCCGTCCGCCTTGATGACGGTGGGATAGGTGTTCTGCTCCTGAATGTAGCGCAGAGCCTCTTTCGGATCGTCGAATACTTCGTATCCAGCGGTGGGGATGCCGTACTTTTTCATCAGGTTCTTGGAAAAGACCTTGCTGCCTTCAATCAGCGCGGCGTTCTGCCGGGGGCCGAAGGCGCGTATGCCTTCCTTCTCCAGCGCGTCCACCAAGCCTGCCATCAACGGATCGTCGGGTGCGACGAACACCAAGTCTACCTTCAGCTCCTTTGCGAGCTTGACGATTCCGTCCACATCGGTGCCGGACACGTTGTGGCACACCGCGTCCCGGGAGATGCCGCCGTTGCCCGGCGCGCAATGGATGGCGCCACAGCGCTTGCTTTCCTTAAGCTTGCGGATGAGGGCGTGCTCCCGCCCGCCGCCGCCGACCATTAAGATATCCATTGGGATTCCTTCCTTTCGGGAGAAAATAAAGTTTAGTGCTTAAAATGGCGCATGCCGGTAAAGACCATGGCGATGCCCGCCTTGTCGGCGGCGTCGATGCTTTCCTGGTCGCGGATGGAGCCGCCGGGCTGGATGATGGCGGTGATGCCCGCCTTCTGGGCGGCTTCTACGCAGTCAGGGAACGGGAAGAAGGCGTCCGAACCCATGACGCTGCCCGCCGCCTTATCGCCGGCGTACTTGATGGCCAGCTCCAGGGCGGTGATACGGTTGGTCTGACCTGGGCCGATGCCCACAGTGGCGTTGTTCTTCGCCAGGGCGATGCCGTTAGACTTCACGTGCTTGACCACTTTCCAAACAAACCGAAGCTGCTCCATTTCTTCAGGGGTAGGCTCACGCTTGGTGACGCATTTCAGGTCCTCCTCGTGCAGAAGCTCGGTATCCAAGCTCTGGACCAGCAGGCCGCCGGCTACCTTCTTCATATCCAGAAGGTCCTTGGAGTTGGGCTTTGCCAAGTTCGGCAGCTTTAAGAGACGAATGTTTTTCTTCTGGGTGAGAATCGAAAGCGCATCCTCATCAAAGGCAGGCGCCAGGATGATTTCCAAGAAAATTTTTGCCAGCTCCTGGGCGGTATCCTTGTCCACCGGGCGGTTTAACGCCACGATGCCGCCGAAAATGGAAACCGGGTCGGCGTCATATGCGTTTTTGTACGCTTGGCAGATGGTTTCGCCGGTGCCCACACCGCAGGGATTCGCATGCTTGACGGCCACCGCCACCGGCTTTTCCTCACCAAACTCCTTGAGCAGGTCGAGCGCGCCGTTTGCATCGTTGATGTTGTTGTAGGAAAGCTCCTTGCCGTGGAGCTGCTCGGCTGCGTCAAGGGTATTGTCGTGGTTGCCGATCTCCCGGTAGAAGGCGGCCTTCTGGTGGGGGTTCTCGCCGTAGCGCAGGTCCTGCACCTTCTCATAGGTCAAAGACAGGTCGTCAGGCAAGCCCTCTTCCCCGCGCTGGCGGCGCAGGTAGGTGGAGATCATGGTGTCGTACTGGGCGGTATGGTCAAATACCTTTCCCGCCAGGGCGAACTTGGTGTCTCTCGAAACCGACCCGTTCTCTTTATACTCCGCGATCACCTTGCCGTAATCCGCCGGATCCACGATCACCGATACGTCCTGCCAGTTTTTCGCGGCAGCGCGGATCATGGTGGGACCGCCGATGTCGATATTCTCAATGGCGTCCTCCAGGGTAACGCCGGGCTTTAGGATGGTCTGCTTAAAGGGATAGAGGTTGATGGCCACCACGTCGATGGGGGTGACGCCCAGCTTCTCAAGCTGCTGCATATGCTCAGGGTTGCCGCGCATGGCAAGGATGCCCGCATGGATCATGGGATGCAGGGTTTTTACCCGGCCGTCCAGGCATTCCGGGAACCCGGTCACATCGGACACGCCGGTGACCGGCACGCCCGCTTCCTTCAAAGCCTTGGCGGTTCCGCCCGTGGAGATCACCTCAAAGCCCAGAGCCACCAATTCCTTTGCAAAATCCACAATGCCCGTTTTATCGGACACGCTGAGTATCGCACGTTTCTGATTCATCCCGCAAGTCTCCTCTTTTCGTTTCTCGTGTAACCGAACACAGGACACCCGGCGAACGTTTGCCAGGTGCCCTATGTATTTACCGAATTCTGGTGTGATTGCCGTCGATCTCCACCCGGCCTTCGCAGAACAGGGAAACCGCCTTGGGAAGCAGCTTCCATTCCGCTTCTTCCATCACCCGCCGCTGCAGGGTTTCCGGCGTGTCCGACTCAAGCACCGCTACCGGCTGCTGGAGCAGGATGGCGCCGCCGTCGGTCACTTCGTTGACAAAGTGCACCGTCGCGCCGGTCACCTTTACGCCCTTCTCCAAGACCGCCTCGTGGACCTTCAGGCCGTAAAAACCGTCCCCGCAGAAGGAGGGGATCAAAGAAGGATGGATGTTTAAGATTTTGTTGCTGTACCGGGAAAGGACCCGCTTTCCTAAAATGGAGAGAAAGCCAGCCAGCACCACAAGGTCCGCCTTGCATGCATCCAAAGCCTCGGTGAGCGCCTGGTCAAACTGCTCGGGAGTGCGGCCCTTGCGGGCTACCACTTTGGCGGGGACCCCCGCCTTCTTCGCCCGCTCCAAGGCATAGACGCCTTCCCGGCTGGCGATGACCTGGACGATCTTCCCGTTTTTGATCTCGCCTCTCGCTTGGGCGTCCAAAAGCGCCTGCAGATTGGTGCCGCCGCCCGATACCAAAACCGCGATGTTTAGCATAGCTCGACACCCTCGCCGTCCTTCACTTCGCCAAGGGCGCAGGCGTTCTCGCCCGCTTCCTTGAGCACGGAAATCGCCTTATCCGCTTCGTCGGCCGGCAGGGCGATGCACAGACCCACGCCCATGTTGAAGGTGTTGAACATGTCCCGCTCAGGCACGCCGCCGGTACGCTGGAGCACATGGAAGATGGGCAGCACCGGCACGGCTGCTTTTTCAATGCGGGCCATCTGGCCGGGACGGAGCATACGCGGGATGTTCTCATAAAAACCGCCGCCGGTGATGTGAGAAACAGCATGCACGTCGCATTCCTCCATGAGCTTTAAGAGGGGTTTGACGTAAATCTTCGTGGGAGTCAGCAGCTCCTCGCCCAGGGTCTTGCCCAGTTCCTCCACATGCAGGTTCAGGTTCTGCTCGCCCACATGGAAGATCTTGCGCACCAGGGAGAAGCCGTTGGAATGCACGCCCGAGGAGGACACGCCGATGAGCACGTCCCCAGGTTTTACCTTGCTCCCGTCGACAATCCTGTCCTTGTCCACCATTCCTACCGAGAAGCCAGCCAAATCGTATTCGTCCACCGGGTAAAAGCCGGGCATTTCCGCCGTTTCGCCGCCGATAAGGGCGCACCCCGCCTGCACGCAGCCTTCCGCCACGCCGGAGACGATGGCCGCCACCCGTTCGGGAACGTTGCGGCCCACGGCAATGTAATCCAGGAAGAAAAGGGGCTTCGCGCCCGAGCAGACCACGTCGTTGACGCACATGGCCACGCAGTCGATGCCGACGGTGTCGTGCTTATCCAGCAAAAACGCGATCTTCAGCTTGGTGCCTACCCCGTCGGTACCGGAGACCAGCACCGGGTTTTTTACACCGCTCAAATCCGGCTCAAACAGGCCGCCGAAGCCGCCGATGCCCGACAGCACGCCCGGAATCTTCGTGCGCGCCACGTGGGATTTCATCAATTCCACCGCTTTGTAGCCGGCGGTCACGTCAACGCCCGCCGCCTTGTAGCTGTCCGAAAAACTGTTCATTCCTACCACCATTTCCCCGGCGGCCTTCCTTTGCCGCCAGTCTCTCATAGTCAAACGGCAACCGCCGCCGTATCGCTTATTTTGGGCTTACGCCTTTATTTTCTGATCGTATTTATCCTTGGGCATCTCGTCGGGCACCTCAATGGGATACCGGCCGGTGAAACAGGCGTCGCACATACTGAGGTTCGACTCCTTGGCGATGGCGTGCACCCCTTCGATGCTCAAGTACCCCAGGGAATCCGCGCCGATGTGGTCACGAATTTCGTCGATGGACATCTTACATGCAATCAGGTGCTCCCGGGAGCTGATGTCGGTTCCGAAGTAGCACGGGTGCATAAAAGGCGGAGAGGAGATGCGCATATGTACCTCTTTCGCGCCTGCCGCCCGCAGGTTGGCTACGATATTCGCGCAGGTAGTGCCGCGGACGATGGAATCGTCCACCAGTACCACTCGCTTGCCCTTGACCGCCGCGCCCAAAGCTCCCAGCTTGATGCTCACCGAGCGCTCCCGCTGCTTCTGGGTTTCCTGGATAAAGGTGCGGCCTATATACCGGTTCTTCACAAAGCCCATGCCGTAGGGAATCCCCGATTCATAAGAATATCCCAGAGCCGCGTCCAGCCCCGAGTCGGGCACGCCCATAACCAGGTCCGCTTCCACTGGATGCTCCTGAGCCAGGATACGTCCCGCGTTCTGGCGGGCAAAATGCACGCTCTGGCCGTCGATAACCGAGTCGGGCCGGGCGAAATAGACAAACTCAAAAATACACAAAGACGACTTCTGGCCGCAGTGGTCTTTGAGGCTGCGAAGGCCGTTTTCATCCACCACTACCACCTCACCGGGCTCCACATCGCGCACATAATCGGCGCCCAGAGAGGTCAGTGCGCAGGTCTCCGACGCGAAGCAGTAGCTTTCCCCGATTTTGCCGATGCACAGTGGCCGGAAACCTTGAGGATCTCTGGCGGCGATGAGCTTCTTGGGGGACATCATGACAAGGGAATAGGCGCCCTTGAGCTTTTTCATGGTGTTGACCAGCGCCTGCTCGATGGAACCGGCGTTGAGCCGCTCCCGGGCGATGATATAGGCGATGATCTCTGCGTCGCAGGAGGTCTGGAAGATGGCGCCGCCGTATTCCAGCTCCTTTTTGAGCTCAGGAATGTTCACAATGCTGCCGTTGTGGCCGATGGCAAGGGTCCCCTTGACATAGCGCATCACCAGCGGCTGAGAGTTCGCCCTCTCCAGCTTGTCGCTGGGGGAATAGCGCACGTGGCCGATGGCCAGCTGCCCGCTTCCCAGCTTCTTGATGGTCTTTTCGTCGAACACGTCGGGCACGAGCCCCATGTCCTTATGGACGGTGATGACGCCGCCGTCGTTGACCGCAATGCCCGCGCTTTCCTGGCCCCGGTGCTGCAAGGCATAGAGGGCCAGATAGGTCTCCTCCGCCACCTGCAATCCGTCTTTGTTGTAAATCCCAAATAGTCCGCATTCTTCGTGAGGCTTGTGCGCCATGCTAACACTCCTTATCCGTTTCGTCCTGGGTTTCTTACGTTCCCGCATCCGGCTTACAGGGCAGCGAGCTTTCCCTCAAGCGCCGCGTCCTTTTTGAGCACGCCTTCGGTCATGTCCTTCTTCATGGCGGTAAGCTTTTCGGCCACCCCTTCGTCGGACAAGGCCAGTATCTGGGCGGCCAGGATGGCCGCGTTCTTCGCCCCGTCAATGGCGACGGTGGCCACCGGGATACCGCTTGGCATCTGCACGGTGGCAAGCAGCGCGTCGAGCCCGTCAAGCGTGGAAGATTTGATCGGAATGCCGATGACCGGCAAGGTGGTATGGGCGGCCAGCACGCCCGCCAAATGGGCGGCCTTCCCCGCCGCGGCAATAATCACGCCGAAACCGTTGTCTTTCGCGTTCGACGCGAAGGCCATCGCCTGGGCCGGGGTGCGGTGGGCGGACATGACATGGGCCTCCACCGGGATGCCGAATTCCTTGAGCTGCTTGACGGCGGCGGACACCACCGGCAAATCGCTGTCACTTCCCATGATGACGGCTACCTTTTTCGTTTGCTGCATCGTCCTTCTCTCCTTTTCTCCAAAGCCTGTCCGCCTCAAAAACAAACAGGAAGGCTGCGACGCATAAAATCGACGCAGCCTTATCTTCTTTCCAACGCTATGGTCTGTCCGAGGCGGCAAAAATGGACACACGACCCGTGGGATGTCTCCTGCCACATACAAAACAAACGTTTTTGAGCACGGTTTCGCCACCCCACACTGTTTTCTACCTGCTATTTTATACGATTTTTCGACCAAATTCAAGGAATCCGCCAACGAATCGTAAATTTTGTGTAGTTATCAGCATAAGGGCCGAAAATAGTTTCTTCTTTTGTGCATTATTGTTTCAGTTGCACATCATTCTTGGCCAGTTCTCCAATGGAGGTCACCAGGCCCGCCAGGCCCTGGATCTGGGACGGAATGATGATCTTAGTGGCCTTACCGTCGGCCGCCTTGCCGAAAGCCTCCAGGCTCTTGATGGCGATGACCTGCTCGGACGGGGACGCTTGGTTTAACAGCTTGATGGAGTCGGCCAGAGCTTCCTGCACCTTCATGATTGCCTGAGCCTCGCCCTCCGCCTCGCGGATTTTGGTTTCCTTCACTGCGTCGGCCCGCAGAATGGCCGCTTCCTTGTGGCCCTCAGCCACAAGAATCTCGCTGCGCTTCTCGCCTTCCGCCCGGAGAATCGCTTCGCGGCGTTCCCGCTCCGCTTTCATCTGCTTCTCCATGGCGTCCTGAATCTCCCGGGGCGGGAGGATGTTTTTGAGCTCTACACGGTTGACCTTGATGCCCCAGGCGTCGGTAGCCTCGTCAAGGATGACGCGGATCTTGGAGTTGATCACGTCGCGGGAAGTCAGTGTGTGGTCGAGTTCCATTTCACCGATGATGTTACGCAGGGTGGTGGCGGACAGGTTCTCAATGGCGGAAAGAGGCCGCTCCACGCCGTAAGCATACAGCTTTGCGTCGGTAATCTGGTAATAAATAACCGTGTCGATCTGCATGGTGACGTTATCCTTGGTGATGACCGGCTGGGGCGGAAAATCCACCACC